>JAYUSQ010000275.1:0-76959 GCA_043755595.1 Acidobacteriota bacterium
GATATTTTAGGCGAGTTTCGTAGTCATTAGATTTAAATCGGCCGAGGAGGCGGCAGAAGTCCGCTGCGACTCTGGACTCGGCAGCGGTGGCCGCAAAGATGGTTCCATAGAGCGTAGCGATGGCTCCGATGTAGAACAATGGCAGCGCCCAGTTACCGAGCGTCTGAGTGTACATGGTGGATAAAACGGGAATCAGATTGCCCTTTTCAGCGGGGTTGAGGCCGCGGCTGTGAAGGATGCCGGCTCCCAGGAGATAGAAGGCCAAGGTGGCGATCGTATAGATGAACATTGAAGCCAGGATGTCCATCTGCATCACGCCGATCCATCCAAAGGCTCGTTTTTTCCAGGCGGGCGAGCCGTCGCGTTGGCCGGTGTAGCGCGCATATCCTTTTTCAACGCACCAGTAGGGATACATGAAGAGTTCGGCCGCGCCGACTCCAGTGATACCGAAAACCGCAATCGCCGTCGTCAGGCCGTTGGGCGGCAACTTGAATTGCAGACCCTCCGCTACTTTGGCCCAGTTGAAATCGTCCGGGCGGCGGAGGAGCAGCATGGCGCAAAGGAACGTCAGCATGGTGAAAAGTCCGACCTTGATCGTGGCCAAACCCTCGATGCGTTCATAACCGCCGCCGAGTAGGAGCAGGAGTGTAACGCCGAGCAGCGCGACGACAAACAGGTTCACCGGCAGGCCGGTTATTTGATGGAGGACTTGCCCGACTCCGCCGAACATGGCGCCGATCTGGAAGCGGGTCATGCAAATCATGGCGACCCAGCCCCAACAGATCCAGTTGACGCCGCCGAGGCGCGGACCGGCGACGTGGTTAAAGCCTGCGAGTCCGGTTTCACCAGTGGCGATGCTGTAGCGGCCGATTTCGGCCTGGATGGCGGGTTTGATGAAGCAGCTAAGGATAATGATCCACAAACAGACGTAGCCCACTTCGGCTCCAAGCTGGGTGGTGGCGATGAGTTCGCCTGAGCCGACAATGGAGGCCGAGAGGATCATGCCGGGGCCAATGCGGCGCAAGGTCGGGAGGAAGCCTTTGGGTGGATCCTGAATTTCGGCGGGGTCGAGTGCGTAGAGATCTTTGGATACGGGTGATGCAGACACTTCGGGTTAGGCTATCACACCTCGGTTGTGGGAATTACTTTGCCGCAGCGGTAGCGGTTTCGTGGGATCCGGCTTTCGTCAAGAGGGATTCCATTGTTGCAGGTCGTCGCGCTGTCGTCATCGCCTGATGGAACATTCGATCGGTTTCAGCCCCCTCCGCTACGATCAGCGAGCGCACTTCCGAGCCGACGAGTCGAATCGCAAACGCGGATCGACGGTGCCTCATGTCACGAACCCCGACCAGGATTCCGACCGGGGGCACGGTTTCGGTAAGGCAAAAATGAATTGCGAGGGGCGCCAAGCCGTCTGCGTAGTTGCCGGTTGTTGAGTGATGGACGACATATATTTCGGAGCCTGCGTCGATCAATGAAGCGAGGGTCTCGCGGCACAACGCGAGGAACTCAAACGGATCATACGCCAAAACAACTAGCCACACAGGGCCAGGAGCGCACTGCGCCTCCGCTAACAGGTCGCGAAGAGGGGTATCCTTAAGCCGTTTTCCGAAAACCTTCTCGATGGCTGTGGTTAAATTTGAAGCCAACTTCTGTAGGTTGACGGAGTAGGCGCCGCCGCGAGAACGTAGGAATACGCCCTCGAGGCCGGTCGAACGCCTCAACTCGGAGATGAGGTTTTGCCGCGCTTGGGGCCGCAGCGGCTTGCGGCTTCGCCCCTTGACGTTTTGCCAGAAAGGTTCGTCCAAGAGTGTTAGCTGATCATTCCATACTCGCGCGAGGACCGCCGCAAGCTGGGGCTTGAGAGGAATGTTCAGGTCGTGGAATGGACCAGAGATACCCGGGAGCGGAGAAGCGATGTTTGGATCTCGACGAATAGGGTTCCCACCGCACCCAGTCCCACTCAGTGTCGAACCCAACCATATCGTTGAAACTAGTCTACACGTTTTACTTTGATTTCGCTTTGGTTATGGAGGTCCAGCACATAGAGTTCGCCTTTATTTCAATGCCTTGAAAATAAAGCAGATAAGGATAAAGTTTGCTGTTGACGACCGGGCTGTCGTGTGAGAGAAATATTCTGTGGCTGAAAAACAAAGCGGCCACAGAGCGGAATTTTCCGATGGAGGATTTTGATGATAAGTCTGATTCGAATGTTGATTGCGATAGCGGTTGCGGTCTTATTGCTGCGAAGCAAGTCCGGTGGGAGCTTCACAAGTCAAACCGACGATCTTGGCGATAAGCGAGACGGTGGTTTTCGAGTTCAGCTTTTGGAGGCGCAACTCGTTACTGGAACTGCTGACCAATGGATCGTTGAGTCGTTCATGTCTACCGACGCCGAATTGCGGACACAGCCTAAGCCGGCGATCCGAAAAAAACACAAAATGAACTAATCCAGCAGGCCGAAACCAAAGGAGGGCCGAGCCATGCCAAATTGGGAGAATTGGAATAGCCAGAGCAAAGAGTGTTTCGAGTTCGCTCGCAAATTAATTCATGAAGCCACACTCATCTATTTGCTCTTGCACCACTGGCAGATGCCAGGTGAATTGATCAAGCCCGCCGGTCCTTCCCAAGTGCAGGAGTCGGCCATTCGGCCCCCGTTCCGCGGTTGGGTACGAACCGTAGATGGAGCGGCGCTGGCCAGCGCCACCATTCGATTCGTACACAATCCTTCGGCGCGGCGCCTCACGGTTTTTACCAACGATGCTGGATATTTCGAAATCGGATGTCCAGAACCTGGTGAGTACAGTATCCAAGTCGACGATGGCGCGCCCGCGCCGGCGAAGACAATCAGATTGATCGATTGTTCGCGACCTCACAAGATTGTGGTGCGTCGGGCGCCTGTCAAATCGATGGAGTTCAAAGCGATGATCAGAAATCCCCGTTGAGCCGATCCTATCGAGAGTCCATTGGAGATCGGGAACCGGAGTACCGTTTCCCCTAGTCCGGGTACCAGGACAACTGCACTCTTTTCCGCTTCGAAGTAATGAGACAAACTTGGCTCAGGCAAGTACTCCTCAAAAAAAATGCCGCAAGCCGACTACATCAGAAACGCCTTCATCGTGAGCCGGGAGCGCCAACCGCGCTACATTAATAGCTGGTCCGATTTCATGATTATTTTTCTCCCAGCTACCGTTCTCTCTTTTGCTTTTTGGACACAGGCCCCTCCGGCCGCCCCGGTCAAGCCGTTGGCGGCGCAAGCTCCTAAGCCGCCCGCCGGGGCCGCTGCCAAAGTTCCTGTCGTGGTCAAGCCAGGTGTACCCCGGGTTGGCCCTCCTATTGCGGTTTCCCCGGTGAAGGCCGCGGCAGCCAAAGCCGTCGCCATGGCCCCCAAACCGAAGGCGGCCAATCCAAACGATCCCGCCGTTCTAACGATTGGCGATCAAAAGATCACCAAGTCACAATTCGAAGAAATTCTCGCCGGGCTGCCGCCCGAACTCAAAGGACAACTAGCCACTCCGCAGGGTAAACGGGAATTTGCCAAGCAATATGCCGAGATGAAGGCGTTGGCGATTGAAGGCGAGAAGAAGATGCGGCTGGACGACAAGGTGCGCAGCCGCTGGCAGGTGCATATCGATCAGGCGATCGCGAATCTCTTCATGCGGGACGCCTCGGTGATGGACGAGGCCACGATCCGCAAGTATTACGACGAGCACAAGAACGAGTTTGAGAACGCCAATGGGCGGCACATCCTGATTCGCTTCAAGGGTTCACCGGTGCCCGTAAAGGCCGAACAGAAGGATTTGACGGACGAAGAGGCGCTGGCCAAGGTCAACGATATTCGCAAACGCGTCGGGGCGGGTGAGGATTTCAGCGAGATCGCAAAGAAGGAGTCAGACGACTCGGGTTCGGGCGCGGCGGGCGGATCGCTTGGTGACTTTCCGCGAGGGATGATGGTGCCGCCGTTCGATCAAGCGGCTTTTTCGTTGCCGATCGGGCAACTGAGTGAGCCGGTGAAAACGCAGTTTGGCTATCACTTGATTCAGATCCAGTCGCGGAAGAGCAGCACTTACGAGGAAGCCAAGCCGGTGATCGAACGGAAGCAGAAATCCGAGGTTGGCCGCAAGGCGTTGGAGGACGTGAAGAAGCGCTATGTCGTGGCGCTGGATGAGACTTACTTCGGCAAGCCGTAGGCTCCTGGCGAACGTCGCGGCGCCTCCATCTCTCATATGTGAGTGCGTGGTATGCTCAGAGGCATGAACCGACGGCACATGCTCCTCGCTACCGGAGTTGGTGCGTTGGCTCTTCAAGCGCAGCAACCGGCCGCTTCCGCGGTTGGCAAGACGCATTTGAAGGTCGGCGACACTGCTCCCGCATTCACCAAGCTCCGCTCGACAGCGGGCGGCGATCCCGTTTCTTTGGCCGACTTCAAAGGCAAAAGCACGGTGGTCCTCGCGTTTTTCCCAGCCGCCTTTACCGGTGGTTGAACGAAGGAAATGAAAGCGTATCAGGCTGATAACGCTAAATTCACCGAAGCGGGCGCGAAAGTTTTCGGCATCTCGAGCGACAATCTTCCGAGCTTGGCCCATTGGGCCAAGGAAGAGCTCAAGACAGATGTTCCGATTTTGAGCGATTTCTCAAGAAAGACGGCTGAAGCATACGGCGTGCTCGGGCCCCAAGGCATGGCAAGCCGCACAACGTTCGTGATCGATTCCGACGGTAAGATCATGCACATTGATGAGGGTGCTCCGGCTCTCGATCCAGCCAGCGCGTTGACCGCGTGCAGCCGGAAGAACCACTAACTCATTCGTCATCGGGTTTGCGCGAAAGCGCCACCCCGGCGGACTGGCGGCTAGTTGCCGTTTGTCTGGCCGTGGTGGCGCTTTCGGCGTTCTATGTCTCCCTCAACTACCGCGCCGCCTTTCCGCAAGCTTCGCTTCGGCTTGAACTCAGCCGTGAAGCGATTACTGAGCGGGCGGAACAGTTCCTGGCGGCGCGGGGGCACCGGTTGGATTCCTATCGGAACATCACGCTGTTCGACCCCGACGACGACGCGCGGCTGTTTCTTGAGCGTGAGACAGGACTGGTCGAGGCCAATCGCCTATTGGAGCGGGAAGTGCCGGTGTGGCGTTGGCGCGCCCGGTGGTACAAACCGCCGCAGAAGGAAGAGTTTCAAGTGTGGTTGTCACCGGCGGGCAAGCTGGTGGGTTTCGATCATGTGATGGCGGAGGATGCGCCGGGCGAGCGTCTCGAAGTGGGCGCGGCGCGGACGTTGGCCGAGGCTTTCCTGCGCAATCAGGTGTCGTGGACAGCCGACCCGGTGGAGGCGCAATCGGAAGAGAGGCCCAATCGGCGTGACCACTCCTTCACGTTCGAGCGCACCGCGTTTGCGGCGAAGGACGGGCGCGTACGCGTCAACGTTGTAGTGCGCGGCGGCCGCGTCGAAGCGTATCGGGAATTCCTGAAAGTGCCCGAGCAATGGCAGCGCGACTTTGCGGCGCTGCGATCGAAGAACCAACTTTATTCTCAGATCGCGCAGGCCTTCTTTGTTGCATTGATGCTGGCAGCGGCGGTGACTTTGATTGGCGGGTTGCGGCGCGGAGATATCATTTGGCGGCCTGCGGCGATGTTCAGCGGGGTGGTGGCGATTCTCAGCATCCTGGCGGCCTGGAACAATCTGCCATTCGGCTTGAATTCGCTGCCGAGCAGTACGCCCATCGGCGAAGCGATCCTATTGATCCTGCTGCAATCGGCGGGCGCCGGAGCGGGCGCTTTCATCTATGTGATCTTCGCGGCGGCTCCTGGATTAGTGGCATATCGGGATCTACTGCCGGAGAAGCTGAATTTGAAAGCCGCCTTTTCGGCGCGTGCTCTCGATACGCGTGAGTTCTTCCGGGCTTCGGTTTCGGGGCTTGGTTTAACGGGATTCCATCTCGCATTCGTGACTGCGTTCTATTTGATTGGCCAACGTTTTGGGGTGTGGAGCCCGCAGGATGTCGAACAGTCGGATCTGCTGTCGACGGTTGCGCCTTGGGTCTATCCGCTGACGATGTCGTTGTTGGCCGCTTCGTCGGAGGAGTTTTGGTTCCGGCTGCTCGCCGTGCCGCTGGTGAAGCGTTGGACCGGGTCGACCTGGATTGCCATTCTTCTGCCGGCGTTTGTGTGGGGATTTCTGCACGCCAATTACCCGCAGCAGCCTGGGTATATTCGCGGTGTCGAAGTGGGACTCATCGGAGTGGCTGCCGGTTGGGTCATGTTAAGGTTCGGCATCCTGGCGACCCTGATTTGGCACTATACAGTGGACGCGATTCTATTTAGCACCTACCTGCTGGCCGCCGATAGTTGGCCGCTGCGGTTGAGCGGATTGGCGGTGAGCGGATTGGCGCTGATCCCGCTTGGTTGGTGCGCCTGGCGTTATCGGCGGAACGGCGGATTCGTGGTGGATGCGAGCCTGACAAACGCGGCGCTCGAGCGGGGAACTGCGCCGATCGCGACCCACGCTTTGCCGGAAACTGAGCCAGCAACCCCGCCCATGATTTCACCAGTGGGGCTGTACGGACTGGCGGTTTTGGCGGTGTTGGGCGCCTTCTTCTATTCGGTTCCGCTGCCTGGGGATTTCGTGCGGGTTGGCGTGACGCGCGAATCGGCTGCGGCCGCCGCCGGCAAGCCCGGGAGTGGCGAGTTGGCCGCAGCCGAGTTTACCGCCAATCTGGACGGCGAGACCTTCGAGTACTTGCGCCAGCAAGAAGGCCGGGAAAAGGCCAATCGTATCTTGCAGGAGCGCACGATTACCGGTGTTTGGCGGGTGCGTCACTTTGGACCTGAACGCAAGGACGAAGTGTGGAGTTACATCGACGGGGCGGGGAAGGTTTTTCGTCAGGATCTGGTGCTGGATGAGAAAGCGGCGGGGGCGATGTTGCCCGAGGCCGAAGCGCGGCAGGTGGCGGAGAAGCACGTAACGGGTGAGCAGGGGATCAACTTAGCCGGTTACAAACTGGTGGATTCGTCGAGTGAAAAACGCGTGGCGCGGACCGACCACAATTTCGTTTGGGAGGACGAGTCATTTCGTGTTGGGGAAGCGAGGGCGCGGATTTCCGTGGAGATTTTGGGTTCGCAGCCATCGCGTTTCCGTCGCTATCTCAAACTGCCGGAACAATGGCAACGGGAATATCGCAAGCCGCGGATGAGGTCTCTGCCATTCCCGGCGGCGGCGGGCGGATTTGCATTTCTCGCGATTGGCGTGTTTCTAAGTTTGCTGCGCCGCGCACCTTTTCGCCCGGGCCGCTATTTGCCGGTGGCGGTCGTCGCCGTCTTGCTGATGCTAGGCGCCGAGGTGAACGAATGGCCGCAGGTCTACCTTCATTACTCAACCGAGCAACCCTTGGCGGACTTTCACGCCGATTTCCTGTTGTCGATGGCGATGCGGGTTTTGTTGGCTGGGGCGGGCGTATTTCTGGCGGCGTATATGTTGGACGTCTTCCTGCACCTGAGGCAGGGTGATCGAAGGTTAGCGCCTTTTTCGCCGGTCAAGGTGATCGCACTGGCAGCTTTGAGTGGCGGCGTTGCACAGATATTCAGCGCAGTCGAAGCAAAGATTCCGGGCGAACGATTGTCGAATGCGCTTTGGAATCCGCCGCCGGTTGACACCTGGTCGCCGGGGTTGGCGGTGCTGTTGAATGCCGGACTGGTGGCGGTGGTGGGCGCGGTGATTGTGGCGCTGACGATTGCCGTTGTCCTCTCGGTGGAACGGCGTCTCGCGTATGCAACGATCCTGGCCACGTGCTGGGCGCTCGGACACGGAGGTTCGGTTCCGCTGTTCGCATTCCACTTCGTAGCCGTGCTGGCGCTCTTGTGGCTGATGCGATACGTTGTCTTGGCGACCGGAGCGGCCGTGTCCACCTTGGGCGGCGCGATCTTCCTGGCGATCGCCGTTCGCGGAGCTTTCGCTCTTTGGCAGCAGCCGGGTGGGCATTATCACATGGCGGCATTCGCTGTGGCCAGTGGTGTGATCGTAGTGCTTGGCGTGGCGGCAGCGGTTAGCGCTCGTGCCGGATATGCGCACGGCGGTTCTTTTGCCAGCACGCCTCTGTAGCTTCGCCGCACTCGGGGCGAACTTCACCGTAGCTGATCGTAGTCATGCGATTGGCGGCGATGCCGAGTTGCGACAGAAGGTCCCGCACACTTTCGGCGCGGCGGTCTCCGAGTGCGAGATTGAATTCGGCTGAGCCGCGTTCGTCGCAATGCCCTTCAACAATGAGCCGGATGGCTGTGTCGGCCGCCATATGAGCCTTGAGAATCGACGCCGCTTGCGAGACGGATTCGACAGCATCAGGGCGGAGTTGGTAGGCGTTGAAATCGAAGTAAGCGTCGAGGAGTTGGTTGATCGTGCCGAGGGCCGCGGTGACGTCAGCGTTGGACGGTGTTACCTGGGCTCTTGGCGATTCCTGGGTTCGAGTTTGCAGGGTGGTTCGCTCCGGCGCGAGCGCCTGCGGGCTCTGGGAAGTTGCCGACGGTTGCGCCGAAGGTGCGCGTGGCACGGCGGTTTCCCCGGTCCAGGCAATCGGCGGAACACGGATTCCACCATGGTGGCCACAGGCGAACGAAATCAATAGAATTGCGATGAGAGGCAAGATTCGAGGCATGTGTAATGAATACCCGAACTTGCGGCCCGGTTCCATCGCGTCCACATGCGAGATGGTGGATGGTGGAGGACATTTATGCGGACATTATGGTGGACACCAAAATAGCATTATAATCATAAACAAAACAAAAATAATACTGTTAGTATATTGTATAGGAGGACAAGTAATCGGACATGAAAGCGGACCAAGGCGCGCCAGACCGACGCGAATCGATCACTCTTATGGAGCCGCTTCTGGTGGGTTCAGATTCGCGCCATCGTGGGCCGATCACCGATTTGGCGTTCGATCTTATCCAAAAATCCGCCGGGTTCCGCCGGAGTTTACCCGCAAGCGCATTGGAGTCTTTAGCTGATCTGGTCAGGTCGATGAATTGTTACTACTCGAACCTGATCGAAGGACACAATACTCATCCAGTCGACATCGAGCGCGCGCTTCAGAACGACTACAGTCACGATACTCGCAAGCGCGATCTTCAATTGGAGGCCAAGGCCCACACTGCGGTGCAACAGTGGATCGACGGCGGCGGGCTCGCTCATGGACGCGAACTCACGGTCGATGGAATTTGCGAAATCCACCGCCGGTTTTGCGAACTGCTCCCGGACGAGCTTCTTTGGTTGGAGGACCCCGGAACAAAAGAGCGCGTTCGCGTGGAGCCGGGAGAAATCCGCCGCCGCGATGTTGCCGTGGGAAGGCATGTCGCCGTTAGCCCGGGCGCCGTTCCCCGTTTCCTGGAGCGCTTCGAGGAAGTGTATGGACGGACCAGCAAGAGCGAGTCGATCATCGCACTGGCGGCGGCCCATCATCGCCTGGTGTGGATCCATCCCTTTATGGACGGCAATGGCAGAGTGGCGCGATTGGTTTCGCACGCTCAATTGCTGAATACGCTGGACACGGGGGCGATCTGGTCGGTGGCGCGCGGTTTGGCGCGAAGCGTCGAGACTTACAAGGCACTGCTGTTGGATTGCGACATGACGCGGCGCAATGACCTGGACGGACGCGGCAACCTGAGTGACGAGGCGCTCGCCGCGTTCACGAGATTCTATTTGCAGACCTGCATCGACCAGGTGGACTTCATGGAGAGTCTTATGCGGCCCAATCGCCTCCGCGCGCGCATCCTGTCGTGGGCCGATGAGGAAATTCGAGTGGGTGCGCTGCCAAACAAATCCGGCAATATCCTTGAAGCGCTTCTTTACCGGGGCGAACTACCTCGGGGCGAGGCGGACACAGTAGTGGGCACGGGCGAACGGCAGGCGCGCCGAATCGTATCGGCTCTGTTGGAGAAAGGAGTGCTTGGGTCCGATAACCCGCGTGCTCCGTTGCGGCTGAAGTTTCCTGCGACGATGGCTTCGCGGTGGATGCCAGGGTTGTTTCCCGATCAAACGGATTGATCAGTAGGCGATCGAGTCGCCGCCGTTGAGCGGCATTCCGAGGATGAGGGGGCGCCGGGTCCAGATGGTTTCACCTGAGTGGACCTGCCACGCCACAATCGCGATAGGCGTACGTTGGGAGTGACGAGCGATTTAGGCAGAGCTTCGCCGACACTCGCGCCCAAGGGAAAATACTCCAGCCGGCCTTGAACGGAAACTGGCACTTGGGCGCCGATCACCATGCCTGCGGAAACGGCAAGGCAAGGAGCGGCGGGCTGTGAACAGTATTCTTCCAGGGACTTTGTCGATGCTTCGAGTTCAGCGGCGGACCGCGCGCCGATCAACGTGATCTTGCGGCCGCGGTCCAAGTCCCGGGCTAGAAAGAATAGCCGATAGCGGAGGATGCCGGGCGCGAATCCTACAGCAACCGTCACTCCGGTTTCGAGAGGGCGCACGTCGAGGAATTGCGTGTCGACTCCGATCAAATTGCTCTTCACCGTGAGGTTAAGACCTTCTTGCGAAACCGCCTCTGTCTTGATGGCCTCGCCGGTTGCCAACACCGGTTTGACGATCTTCAACCGCATACCTGCGAGCAAGTCGACGAATCCGGCCTGAACATAGCAGCCGTAGACAGAGTAATGAGAAGAGCGCGGAGTAATAGCGGCTGAGTTGGGTACGCAATCGGTTGCGGGGGATTGGGCGGACGGCGCTTTTCGCACGCCCGGTGGCAAGAGCAGATCGCGATTGCCTTCGCGGAGCAAGGTGAACTGGCGGGGGGCGCAGCCTATTTCGGCGGCCAGAATTAGTACTGTAATCGCGAAGCGCATATCTTCATCACTACCACACGCTAAGATGAAAGCTCCCTTGGATTCACCCCTGTACTGCGACGTAAGTCTGCCGGTCCCGCTCGATCGGTTCTTTACGTACTCGTTACCCGAAGCCTGGCGTCATCGCGTGCAAGTTGGTGCGCGCGTCATTGTGCCATTTGGTCCGAGGAAAATGACGGGGATGGTGGTGCGTCTTCACGACGACACGCCCGAAGTCGCGACCAAAGAAGCGATGCGGTTACTCGATGAGGAGCCGCTGCTGGACGCCAGCTTGCTCAAACTGGGACGGTGGATCGCGACCTACTATTGCTCTCCGCTGGGCGAGGTGTTACGCACCATGACGCCGATGGCGGGCGAAGTTCGTAAGACCAGGACCCTGACGCTGACGCCCGCTGGAATCGACGCGGCGCGCCAATTGCTCCTGGGTACGCCGAGCGAAGAACCGGCGGTTCAAATTCTTCGCCTGTTGGAATCCAAGCCGATCTCCACCGGTTATTTGCTGAAGAAAATCCGCGGGGCCGATGTGGCTGTGCGGGCGCTGATGAAGCGTGGTTGGCTGGCGGAGGAAGACGACATCGAATCGAAGGATCCGCTGCGTATTGCGGCTGCGCGTTTGCGGGCTGAGTTCACGCATCGCCCCGATGGCGTTAAGCTGCCGAAGGCGGAACGCGAGTTGATTGCGTATCTGGAACTCCATCCCGGCTCACACAACGTCGCTCAACTGGAGGAACTTGTGCCGAATGCGAGCACTGCGGCACGTGCGTTGGCCCGCCGGGGCTTTGTCCAGCTTCGGCCCGAAGCCCCCGCAGTGCTATCCGGCTCACTCCGCCCGCCGCACAAGCTTAACCGCCATCAGGAAGCGGCGTTCCAGGCCGTGGCGGCTTGCATCGCGGGTGGTACGTTCGGGTCTTACTTGCTGCACGGCGTAACTGGATCTGGCAAGACGGAGGTCTATCTCGGACTGATCGACGAGGCCTTGCGATTCGACCGCGGCGCGCTCTTGTTGGTTCCAGAAATCGGGCTGACGCCGCAAGTGGCGGGGCAGTTCTTCCATCGGTTCGGCGACCGCGTGGCGATTCTTCATTCGGCCTTTTCCGACATGGAGCGCGTCGAGCAATGGCGGAGGATCCGTTCCGGCGCAGCCCGGGTTGTGGTTGGTACGCGCTCAGGCATTTTCGCTCCGGTGCGAAACCTCGGGTTGATCATCGTAGACGAAGAACACGACCAGAGTTACAAGCAAGAGGAGAATCCGCGATACAACGGGCGCGACGTGGCAGTGGTGCGTGGGCGGGAATGTAACGCCGCGGTGGTGCTGGGCTCGGCGACTCCGAGTCTGGAGACGCGTTACAACGCCGAGAAGGGCAAGTATACTTTGTTGTCGATGCCAGAGCGGATCGAGCGGCGTCCCATGCCGGAAGTCCATATCGTCGACATGCGCCAGGAGTTTCAAGAGACTAAGAAGCAAGCGACCTTCGCCCGTGCGCTGGCTACGGCGGTTCAACAACGCACCGAAAAAGGTGAGCAGGCAATGCTGCTGCTCAACCGCCGGGGCTTTTCCACATTTGTCGCCTGCCGCTCTTGCGGGGAGCGATTGCAATGCCAGAATTGCGCGGTCACGTTGACTTGGCACAAGCGCGACAAACGGATGCTGTGTCATGTGTGCGGCTACGCCGAGCCCGTGCCGACGGTCTGTCCCAAGTGCGAGAGCGAGCACATCTACTTCCTTGGCACGGGCAGCGAAAAAGTGGAGGATGAACTCCGGCAGCTTTTCCCGAAGGCTCGCATCGCCCGGATGGATCGCGATACGGTGACCGGCAAACGCGACTATGAGAATATTCTTCACGGCTTCCGCCAAGGCGACTTCGATTTACTGGTAGGCACGCAAATGATCGCCAAGGGACACGACATACCAAACGTAACTCTGGTGGGATTGGTGAACGCCGATGTGGGACTGGGTATGCCGGATTTTCGCGCGGCTGAGCGTACGTTTCAGCTGCTTACTCAAGCGGCGGGCCGCGCTGGCCGAGGCGAGTTGCCAGGTATCGTTTACTTACAGACCATCAATCCGGAGCACTACGCCATTCGCTGCGCCGCCGCGCAAGACTACGCAAGTTTTTACCAGAAGGAATTGGAGTTTCGACGCGTGATGCGCTATCCGCCGTTTTCGGCGCTGGCGAATATTCTGGTGCGGCACGCCAATCAGGAAGACGCTTTGCGCTTGGCCGCTGAGCTGGGTGCGCTGCTTGAACCGGCGCCCGAAGGAATCAAAGTGCTGGGACCGGCCGAGGCGCCTGTGCCACGGCTGAAGCGCGAATTCCGGTATCAACTGCTGATCAAAGCGGCTAGCCGGAAGATTCTGAACGATACGCTGGGCAACCTGCGGCGGCACGCGCAAGATGCGAAATGGCCGGCGACGGCGTTGGTTGTCGATGTCGATCCGTTGACGTTGTTGTAAATGACATATGATTTTGGCTGTGCATCTGGACGGATCGGTAATTGCGCGCAATTTGCGCTCGGCGATGAGTACATACTCTCGGTCGACCGGAGAAGGTTCTCTGATCGATCTCGGCCCGGCCGTCGCGTCGAATTCCGGGGTGAACTACGCGGTGTTCAATGCCTTGGTTGTTTCTGAGCCGGTTACCGCCGCTCAGCTTTCTATGCTGCTCGACCAGGGTGCGGAGTTCTACCGGAAGTGCGGCGTGGGATGGAGCTGTTGGCTAGATGAGAAGATGATCGATCCACAAGGAGGCCCCCAAGCGGCGCATCTTTTGCAGGCCCGGGGAATGCAATGGGTCGCTCAGCACGATGGCATGCTTACGACTCAGATTCGGCCCGACCGCCGCCGATTGCTGGAGGCGCGAACACGGCCGGTCGCCGATCAGCAGACGCGCGACGATTTCATTCAAGTATGTTGCCAGGTGTTTCTCTTGCCGGAATCGGTCACGCAGCGAATCTATGGCTCGGCTTCGTTCTGGAGCGGATTGATGCGGGGTTGGGTGGGATACGAGGGCGCGCGGCCAGTTTGCATCGCCGTGTCAGCGGCCGATGACGGCAGTGTGGGTCTCTATAGCGTCGCGACGTTGGCGGCTTTTCGTGGAAGAGGATTTGGCGAGTTCATTACGCGTCACGCCATCGGTGAAGCGGCGGAGCGCTCGGGGTTGAATCGCTGGAGTCTGCAATCAACGCCGGAGGGAATCGGTCTCTACCGGCGGCTTGGCTATCAGGCCCGCACGCGGATTAGCGTTTGGGCTTCGGAATGAATGAGTCGCAAGATCGAATTCCATTCCAAGTGACCGAAGCCGCGCGCGAGTATGAAGCGGTGCGGGGCCTGCCGGTCAGCGTGCTGCTGGACAACGTCCGCAGCATGTATAACGTCGGGTCGTTCTTTCGCACGATGGACGGCGTAGGGGCGGCGAAGCTTTACCTAAGCGGGATTACCGGGCGGCCACCGAAGTCCGCCATTTCGAAAACTGCATTGGGCGCCGAAGAATCGGTGCCGTGGGAATACGCAGCGGACCCGGCGCCCACGGTGCGGCAACTACATGAACAAGGCTTTGAAGTTGTGGCGTTGGAGACGCGTGTCGGCGCCGTCGATCTGTTCGATTGGACGCCGCGTTTCCCAGTTTGTTTAATCTTCGGCCACGAAGTGGATGGGGTGCAACCCGCGCTGGTCGAGATGGCCGACACCTTCGTTCGTTTGCCGATGCTGGGCCGGAAGCATTCCTTGAATGTGGCGACCGCCGGCGGTGTGGTGTTGTATGAACTGCTGCGAAAATACCGGGAACTGCATCGTCGAAGTGCAATGGCATAATTGAGCGATGGCGCCCGACAAAGAACTAAATCCATGGCTCGCCGCCGAGGCGCGTTTTGACGAAGCCGCCGCGCGGCTTGAGCTCGAAGAAGGCATTCGAAAGATACTCCGCTCGCCTTCGCGCGAGATAACTGTCTATATCCCGGTGATGTTGGACGACGGGCGAATCGAGGTGTTTACCGGGTACCGAGTGCAGCATTCGATCGCACGCGGACCGGCCAAGGGCGGGCTCCGTTATGCGCCCGATGTGACGCTGGAGGAAGTGCGGGCGCTCGCCAGTTGGATGACCTGGAAGTGCGCGGTCGCGAATATTCCGTACGGAGGAGCCAAGGGCGGCGTGATCTGTAATCCGGTGATCCTGTCGACGGGCGAACTCGAGCGAATCACCCGCCGCTACACTGCTGAGATCATCGAATTCATCGGACCCGAGAAAGACATTCCGGCGCCCGATATGAATACTAACGAGCAGGTGATGGCGTGGATGATGGACACCTACTCGATGCACACGCGTCAGACGACGACTGGTGTCGTTACCGGGAAACCGCTTGATCTTGGCGGTTCGCGCGGGCGGCCGGAGGCGACCGGGCGCGGTTGTATGATCGTCACGCTCGAAGCCCTGAAGCGCTTCGGGATCCGGCCCGAAGACGCTTCCGTAGTGATTCAAGGCTTCGGTAACGTGGGCGGCATGGCGGCGCGGCTGATGGCGAAGCGCGGCTTCCGGATCGTGTCTATCATCGAATACGACGGCGCCGTTCACAACGCCAAGGGGTTGGATATTGAGAAGCTGATGCTGCATCGCAAGGAAACCGGTTCTATCGTGGATTTTTCCGGCGGCGACAACATCGACCGGGAAGAAGCGCTGTTTCAGCAATGCGACGTGCTGCTACCGGCGGCGAAAGAGAATGTCATTACGTCGATGACCGCCCCTAAGTTGCGATGCAAAATCATTACCGAAGGCGCGAACGGTCCCACGACGCCGCCGGCCGACAAGATACTCGAGGACAAAGGAGTCTTTGTCATACCGGATATTTTGGCAAACGCGGGTGGCGTGACTGTCTCGTATTTTGAGTGGGTACAGGATCGGCAGGGATATTTCTGGAATGAGGAATTGGTCAACCAGCGCCTGGAAGAAATCATGGTGAACGGGTTCGGCGACGTGATGAAGTTCCACGAGAAATACAAAACCAATAACCGGACAGCCGCTTACATGCTGGCTTTGGACCGCGTTGCGTTCGCCATTAAGCTTCGGGGGCTGTACGCGTAACGAATGAGCGTTGAATCTTCGTTGACGCCGGTGATGCGGCAGTATCACGCCGCCAAACAGTCTGCCCCGAATGCTTTGTTGATGTTCCGTCTTGGGGACTTTTACGAGTTATTCCATGGCGACGCCGTCATTGCCGCGCGCGAACTGGGGATCACCCTGACCGCGAGGAACAAAGAGAAGGGCGAGCCGATCCCGATGTGCGGCGTGCCGCATCATTCGTCTCAGGCCTACATCAACAAGCTGGTGCAGCGGGGCTATTGCGTCGCTCTCTGCGAGCAGATGGAAGACGCCGCTCTAACCAAGAAACTTGTTAGACGGGAAGTAACTCGCATCATTACTCCCGGTACGGCGACCGATTCGAATCTCTTGCGGTCGCACGAGAATAATTTCCTGGCGGCTATGGTGGTGCGGGACGGCAAGGCCGGTTTGGCCTGGGTGGATGTCTCCACCGGCGAGTTCCGCGCGTCCGAAATCGAGATTGGCGAGGCGATTTCCACCTTGGAAGCGTTAGGCGCACGGGAGACTCTGGTTCCCGACACGGCGAATCATGGAGCCGTGGGCGTGCGCACCAAGTTAGAGGGTTGGGTCTTTGGGGCGGAGTACGCCGATCGAATTTTAAAGGAGCATTTCAAGCTGCTCTCGCTGGACGGCTGCGGGCTGACGGACAAGCTGCTGGCGTTGGGCGCGGCCGGCGCCATCCTGCACTATCTACGCGACACGCAACGTTCCGCGCTGGAGCATCTGGATCGTCCGGGTTACACCGAACGGTCGGAAGCGATGATTCTCGATGCGGTGACGATTCGCAATCTTGAATTGGTTGAGCCGCTATTTGCAGGCGAAAGCAAGGATGTTACTTTGCTGTCAGTGCTCGACGAAACGCTGACTGGCATGGGCGGAAGACTTCTTCGCGCGCGGCTGCTCCGGCCTGCGCTGACGGCGCCCGAAGTAAACTCGCGGCTGGATGCCGTGGCGGAGTTGCATGCGGAAACGATCTTACGCGCGGGACTGCGCAAGATATTGGGCGGAGTGCTCGATCTCGAGCGTTTGTTGGCGAAGGTAACCTTGGGTACGGCGTCGCCCAGGGAGTTACTCGCTTTGGCGCGGTCGCTGGCCCTGGTGCCGCTCCTGAAGGAGTCTTTACGCGCGGCGAAATCCGCCCGGTTGCAGCATACGCTGACTCAGTTAGACGAGGTAGCTGAGGTGCGGGATGCCCTGCTTGCGGCATTAGCCGAAGAGCCGCCGATCAACTTCTCCGATGGCGGAGTGATTCGCGATGGCTTTGACGCGAGTCTGGATGAACTCCGCGATATCAGCCGCAACTCGCGCCAGTACATCGCCGACATAGAAACCCGCGAGAAAGCTCGCACGACGATTGGCTCGTTGAAAGTCCGGTTCAATAACGTCTTTGGTTACTATATTGAGATTTCCAAGGCTAACCTTCACTTAGCGCCTGCGGATTACGAACGCAAGCAGACTTTGGTGAATGCCGAGCGTTTTACGACGCCGGAACTGAAAGTATTGGAAGCCAAGATTCTTGAAGCAGAAGAGAAGATACTGACGATCGAGAAGGACATCTTTGCAGGACTGCGCGCTCAAGCGGCGGCTGCGGCATCGCTAATTCGCCAGACGGCGGGGGCGATTGGTGAAGTAGACGTATATTCAGCGCTGGCGGAAGTGGCGGCGTCCCTGCGCTTCACTCGCCCGCGCTTCAGTGATGACGGGACGATGCGTGTGCTGGCGGGACGGCATCCGGTGGTGGAGAGGCTCGCTGAACGCGACGCTGCGCGCTTCATCCCGAACGATGTCTATCTGGATGCGGGCAAGCGGATGTTGGCGATTATCACCGGTCCCAATATGGGCGGTAAGTCCACCTATTTGCGACAAGCTGCGCTGATGTTGATCATGGCGCAGACTGGCTCTTTTGTTCCGGCGCAGGAAGCATTGCTGCCGCTGGTGGACCGGGTGTTCACGCGCATTGGCGCGGCAGACAATCTGGCTCGCGGCCGCAGCACTTTTATGGTGGAGATGACCGAAACGGCGGCGATTCTCAATACTGCCACCGCGAATAGCTTTATCGTTCTCGATGAGATCGGGCGGGGAACAGCTACCTATGACGGCCTGGCGCTGGCGTGGGCAGTGGTCGAGTATATACATGAGCGGATCAAGGCTAAAACTCTCTTCGCTACTCACTATCATGAGCTGACCGAACTGGCCGGGCAATTGAACGGAGTAACCAATCTGCACGTATCTGTCAAAGAAGCGGGCGATCAAATCATTTTCCTTCGCCGCGTGGAACCGGGAGCGGCGGACCGCAGTTATGGTATCGAAGTCGCGCGGCTGGCCGCGTTGCCGATTGCTGTAATCGAACGCGCCCGCGAAGTTTTGGAGTTACACGAGAAGAGTGAGATTGTGGTGACCGAGGAACTTGTGCCGAAGGCCTCTGCGCGCAGGAATCAAAACATGCAGATCAAGCTTTTTGAGCCGGTAGGCTACCAGATCGCCGACCGGATTCGCTCCGTGAACCTCGATGAGCTTCGTCCCGTCGATGCGTTGAATTTACTGGCCGAGTTACAGAGGGAACTCAAGGGCTGAGATCATGTGGAAGCGGATCGCCGGGGCCATCTTGCTCGCCGCCACCGTGGCGTCGCCGGTGTTACTCACCGAGCAGGCCCTGCGGATGCCGCCGGAACGCCGGCCAGAGCCCGATCGATCAAAAGCGCAGGATATCGCCAACGCTACCGGTACAGCTTGGAGTGAAGCCGAGATTACGGCACCGGATGGAGCGAAGCTCAGGGGTTGGGCATTTCTTCCGCCAGCCGAGCGCGACTCCGGGAAGGCTATCCTTCTGTTGCATGGCGCCGGAGATTCCCGAAAGGGCATGTTGGGCTTCACGCGATTCTTCGCGCAACGGGGCTATGCGACTCTGGCTGTCGACTCGCGTGGTCATGGCATCAGTGGTGGCCCGATGGTGACGTATGGCCTGCTGGAGCGGGGGGACGGGTTGCCTGCGTTCTTCTCGCGACCGGTGGTCGGTGCGGCCTTTGATTACGCTCAGATGCGTTACGGCTTCGACCTGGAGGCGATTTCTCCGTTGGAGTCGCTCAAACGGGCCCATACGCCGGTACTGCTGATCCATGGACTGGCAGACGGACGGACCGCGCCGGAGCAATCGCGGGAGCTGTATGCGGTCAATCCCAAGGTCGCTGAATTATGGGAGGTTCCTGGCGCAAAACATGTTCAGGCGCCGGTCGTCGCGGAGCAGGAATTTGAAAAACGAGTGCTGAGGGGGTTCGACAAATGAGAGTCGCTGGAATAATGAGCGGGACTTCACTCGATGGTATCGACGTGGCCGTGGTGGACTTGCAGGGCGGCCGGATAGTACCGATCGCGTTCAACACGACGGCCTATCCTAAAGCCGTGCGCGAGGCGATCATGGCGGTATCCAATCGCAATTGTCACGTCTCGCAGGTCAGCCATCTGAATTTTGAATTGCCGAGATTGTACGCCGCCGCTTTGCGCCGGCTGGACGTCCCAGGCGTTGAACTTATCGGCTGCCACGGCCAGACTATCTTTCACGACGGCTCGCGTAGCACGCTGCAAATCGGTGACGGTAGTGTCTTGGCCGAACTGACCGGACTTCCGGTCGTGAGCGACTTCCGTCCGCGCGACATGGCGGCAGGCGGGCAAGGCGCGCCTCTCGTGCCGTTCTTCGACTATGCGTGTTTCCGGCACCCGAAGCGCACTCGGGTGGCTGTAAATATTGGCGGAATCGCCAACATCACTGTGATTAAGCCGGCTGCGAAGTTAGAGGAAGTGATTGCCTTCGACACTGGGCCGGGCAACATGGTGATGGATCAATTGACGGGCGGCATGGATCGTGGCGGCCGGCTGGGAGCGGCCGGCCGAATCGACCGCAAGCTACTCGGTGAGTTACTGAAGAATCGCTACTATCGGCTGGCTCCACCTAAGTCCGCCGGACGCGAGCAGTATGGTGAGGATTTTGTGGCGCGCTTGTCCGGGCTGGCGCTCGCCGATGCGGTGGCCACGGCCGCGGCATTTACGGTCGCGACGCTGGTGCGGGGAATTGGTCTGGTGACGGACACGCCGGACGATGTGATCGTAGGCGGCGGAGGCGTGCGGAACCCGCATCTGATGGTCATGCTGGCCGCACAGCTGCCGAACTCCCGCGTGACGACTACGAACGAGTTTGGGATCGACTCCGATGCGAAGGAGGCGATCGCCTTCGCGCTGCTCGCTTACGCGACCTGGCGCCGCAAGCCTTCCAACGTACCATCGGCGACAGGCGCACGCCATCCCGCAATCCTCGGTAAGATCTCTTACTGAGACTATGAAACACTCTCTTCTGTTGGCGTGCTGCTCGTTCGCCGCGGCGCAGACCGCCGTTGAGTCTTTGGTGAGCCGGCCGATTCTGGATCCGGATCAGGCGTTGGTGGACGCACAAGTGTACACCGGCTCCCGCGTTCCGTTGCTTCCCAGCTTCGCTTCAAAGGCGCAATGGGATGTCTATGCCGGGCGGCTCCGGCAACGAATTCTCAGCGAGGTAGTGTTTCGTGGCGAGGCGCTGAAGTGGCGCGATGCGAAGACTACCTTTGAAATTGAGCCGCCCTTTTCGAAAGGTGAAGGCTATACAGTCCAGCGGTTCAAGCTTGAAGTGGTTCCGGGGATGTGGACCCCCGGATTGATTTATGCTCCGGCGAATCCGATGGGAAAGGTTCCAGTGGTGCTGAATCTGAATGGCCATGAAGGCAATGGCACGCAGACGCCCTATATTCAAGCGCGCTGTATCAATCTCGCGAAGAAGGGGATGATTGCGGTTAACCCGGAGTGGCTCGGGATGGGGCAGCTCAAGAGCGATAACTTTGGGCACTACCGCTCGAATCAACTCGACCTGATTGGAACCAGTGGCCTCTCGGTTTTCTACCTCCAGATGAAACGCGCTCTGGACCTGGCGGTTGGGCTTCCGAATGCGGACGCGACTCGGGTGGCGGTGACCGGACTATCGGGCGGCGGCTGGCAGACCATTACGATAAGTTCCCTCGACCCCCGCGTCGGGTTTGCGATGTCCGTGGCGGGTTACTCCAGTTACACGACCCGCGCGCAGTGGCCGCAATTAGATCTGGGCGACTCTGAGCAAACACCATCTGACCTCGCTTCGGTGGCCGATTACACGCATCTAACGGCGCTTATGTCGTCGCGCCGGCTGGTTATCGCGAACAATGCCAAAGACAACTGCTGCTTTCGCGCAGACTACGCGCCTGCGCCACTCATCCAAGCCGCCACGCCGATTTTCAAGTTGGCCGGCGGCAAACTCAGCTATCACATCAATCATGGGGCGGGGCATAACTACGATGCCGACAATCGCGAGGCGCTGTATCGCGCTTTGCGGGAGACTTTTCAACTTAACTTCGACCCGCGAGAGATGAACGTCGAGGCCGAGATCCGCTCGCCGGATCAACTGCGGCCGGTGCTGCCCGCAAACAATGAGGACTTCCATACTGTGGCATTGAAGCTTGCCAAAGGCTTGCCTCGCGCGGGTCAAGCGACGCGCGAGAAGCTAGCTTCGGTTGTTCGCTATCGGGCGCTGCCGCTGGAAGCTCTCAATCAGGGGGCAGATCAAAAGGACGCGTACCGTAGCGTAAATTGGAAGCTGCGAATCGATGGCGCCTGGACAATTCCCGCCGTGGAGATCTACTCAGGCGCGCCGCTATCGACGGCGATTGTGTTGGCCGACGAAGGACGGGCTGCGGCGTCACTGAAGATCGCCGAGTTGATCGCGCAAGGTAAGCGCGTGGTGGCGATCGATCCGTTCTACTTTGGCGAGTCCAAATTGTCGAAGCGCGATTTCCTGTTCGCGATGCTGATTGCCGGGCTAGGGGAACGGCCGCTGGGACTGCAGGCTGGGCAGATCGCGTCGGTGGCGCGTTGGCTGGCGGTGCAACGCAAGCTGGGGCCGGTGAGCGTTCACGCGGTGGGCCCTCGCACGTCGCTGGGGGCGCTCATTGCGGCGGCACTGGAAACGAAGGCGATCGCCGGACACACGACGGATGGCGGTTATGTTTCCTTGCATGAGATTCTGGGGCAAAATCTTTCAGTGGACAAGGCTCCAGAGCTATTCTGCTTTGGACTGCTGGAATCTTTCGACATCCCTCAGATCGAGGCGTTGGCCAGACGGACCGCTCCCTCGCGGTCGCGGTAAGTAGCCATTAGATTTCCGGGGGCGCGTCGGGCAGATCGTCGGTCTTGTTTTCGAACTTAGTGAACTGCCGGAGGAAGGCGAGCTTCACTTTGCCCGTCGGACCGTTGCGTTGTTTGGCGATGATTATTTCGGCAAGGCCCCGTAAGTCCTCGCGATCGGGCTTGTAGTATTCCGGCCGGAAGATGAACCAAACCATGTCGGCGTCTTGTTCAATCGATCCCGATTCGCGGAGGTCGCTTAGCTGCGGGATGTGATCGCCTTGGGGCCGCGTGTCCGGGCCGCGATTGAGCTGCGATAGAACCATGAAAGGAACCTTGAGTTCCTTGGCCAAGAGCTTCAAGCCGCGCGACAGGCCGCTGACTTCCTGCGTGCGGTTTTCTTGCCGGCCGCGCCCGCTCATGAGTTGTAGATAGTCGATGACGACGAGGCTTAACCCATGCTCAGCCTTGATGCGGCGCAGCTTCGCGTGGATGTCCATCAGGTTCGCGCCGGCTGAGTCGTCGATAAACAGCGGCGCTTCGGCCAGCTTCACAGCTGCCATCTGCAGCATCCGGCGCTCGTCCTGATTGAGGTAGCCGAGTCGGAATTTTTGTTGATCGACATGCGCTTCGGCGCAGATCAGACGAGTGAGGAGTTGCTCGTTCGACATTTCGAGCGAGAAAACGGCGACAGGCCGCGGATCGCGTTCGCGCGTCGCAATCCGCTGCGCGATATTGAGCGCCAGCGCGGTCTTGCCCATGGCGGGACGCGCCGCGACGATAATCAACTCACCCGGATGGAAACCGCTGGTCATTTCGTCGATTTTGAAGAAGCCGGACGCGAGGCCACTAACGCGCTTACTTGGATCGAGAAACGCGCTGATGCCGCCTTCGAACTGTTCGATGATTTGGCCGGGCCGAAGGAGTGAATCTTTCCCTTTGGCATCGCTGAGCTTGAGGAGCGACTCTTCGGCGTCGCCCAGGATGATGTTCGGATCTTCATGGTCAAGCATCGCGCGCTCAATGATCGCCTGCGAACTGATGATGATTCGCCGGAGCAGCGATTTCTCTTTGACGATGCGCGCGTAACTCTCGAGGTTGTAGATTTGCGGCAGCCCGTTGTCGAGCGAGACGAGATAAGAGATACCGTCGACGGACTCAAGGTGTCCACGGCGCATGAGCTCATTGGCGACCGTGACGCGGTCAATGCGCTCGCCGCCATCGTTAAGCGCCAGCATGGCGTTGAAGATCCGCTTATGCTTTTCGAGGCTGAAATCATTAGGCTCAAGAATGGCGCCGATGACGACAAACGAGGAATCGTCCAACATGATGGCGCCGAGCACCAATTGTTCGGCGTCAGGGTTGGCCGGAAGCCCTCGTTCGAAAGTAACGTCACGCCCGGCCATCGGTCTAAGGTAGCGGTCGCCGGAGCCAGTTGGCAAGGGATCGGCCGCCCAATCGAGTCCATTTCGCCCCTGTGAATTTCAGGGGTTGATTCTAAAGCCGATTACCTGCGTTTTGCACAGGATTTCCGAAAACAATTCTAGGAGATTATGTTTTTAGTTTATCTGATCGTGAGCTTGTGGTTTTCCAGCGAGGCCCCGGTGGCTTGCTGGAGGCGGGCGACGGCGCGGTTGAAATCGAGCCGGCTGACGACGAGGCGGCGTTGCGAATCGGAGTATTCGTTCTGGCGCGTGAGCACCAGGAAGCTGGTGGACTCGCCGACTTGGAACAGTCTGGTTTCGCTATCGAGCTTCTCTTTGGCTGCGCGCGCGCTGGCTTCGGCCGCGGTGATGCGCTGACGGGCTGTTTCAAGAGCCTGCATGGCTGAGCGAACTTGAGCGACGATGGCCTGCTCTGTGCGAGCGCGCTCCAGTCCCAGCCGTTTTTCGGCGATGGCGGCGTTGGCTACCGTGGCCTTGGCGGTTTGATTGCGGGTAGACCAATCCATGGTCACGCCTACCTGGATGCCGGGATAGCCGCCGCCGAAGAGGTTCGAAAGCACCGACCCGTATCCGCCGATGAGGCTACCAGGCAGCGAGCCGAAGCTCGCCTGGGGCAAGGGCGGGAGGCCCGCTCGTGCGGACAACTCATTCAGACGCTGTGATTGAATCGCCGAGCTTTCGGCGAAGGGATTGACGCCGCCGCCGGTTGGAATAGAGCCCGCCAAGCCGGAGTTAGTGTAGTTGGCTATCAGGTTGACCTGCGGTTTGAGTTGGTCGGCGGCAAGCTCCTTCTGAATCTCGTTGGAAGCTCGGCGGAGCGCCACTTGCCGGAGTTCCGGACGCTTCTGAATGGCCCCGTCCACGATGCGTTTCAAGTCGTCATCGACGGGTAATGTGACTGCCTGCTCTTCGGCCGGAATAATCGCGTCGCTCCAGATCGGATCTTCCTTGCCCGAGGCGATCAGGGTTTTAAGGATGTTTTCCGCGTCGGTTACGCCGTTGAGTGAGACGAAGTAGTTATCGCGGCGCCGTTCCAGTTCGGCTTCAGCGCCCGCCAATTCCACCGGGGCCAGCGTGCCAGCCTCGATCATGCGTTTGCTGCGAGCCATCTGCTCGCGCCCCCAGCCCACGCCCTCATCCGCCACCCGGACCGCTTGCCGGGCGCCAACAAGATCCCAATAGGCGAGTTCGACGCGGCTGACGATATCTACGACGCGAAGTTCAAGGTCTGTCTCGGAAATATCGATGGCCTTTGATCGGATGCGCAGTTCGGCGCGATCGCGGTCGATCAGCCGGTTCCGCCAAAGCGGCTGGGAGAGGCCGAGCAAAACACGCGATTGAGTGTATGGATTGAGTCCGGCAAAGCTGTTGTTGGTGGACTGACGGCTATTGTCGAAACCGGCTTGCACACTGGCGCCTTGCCACGGCAGTTTCTGAAGGAAGCTGAAATTCTGATTGTGGAAACGCTCGACTAGTTTGCCATTCGCGCTAAACAATACATTAGTGGTGGGGGTGTTACGCGATTCCAACGTGGGTTGCCAATGGAATACACCGTCGAAAGCGCCTTTGGCGGCGTTGAGTAACTGGCGTGATGAAGCAACGGTGGTACGTTCGATTTCGATGTCGAGGTTGTTGCGAAGCGCAAGTTCCAGGGTTTCGGCCAGTGAAAGTTTCTTCTCGATCACGCCAATGCCAACGCGGGCCGGCTCCTGGGCGGCCGCCGAAACGGCTAGCACGCAAATGAGCAGAAATGTTTTTTTGGTCATGTCTGTCAGTCTCCGGACGCTGCCACTGGCCGCGGCTGGCGAGGCGTAAACCAACCGCCAATACGTGACCAAAAGCGCGCATGCGCGAGGTCGTCGAACAAAGAGTAAGCCACCGGCGTGACCAGCAAGGTCAAGAGCAGGCAGAGCGACTGGCCGCCGATGACGGCAATCGCCACGGTGCGCCGGCTACCGGAGCCCGCTCCACCTCCGAGGGCAAGCGGAATCATGCCGGCTACGAGAGCCGCGGTAGTCATCAAAATAGGTCGAAGCCGGTCTTCACAACCTTGCATGATGGCCTCCAGGCGGGGCACGCCGGCAGCGCGCAAATTCTTGATGTGGTCAATCTGCAGGATTGAGTTTTTCTTGACGATGCCGAATAACACCAGCAAGCCAACCGACGAATAAATGATCGAGAACGGTTCGTTCGCCGCCATCAACGAGAGCAGAGCGAACGGGATCGACAGCGGCAGGCTGAGCAGAATCGTCACCGGATCGATGAAGCTTTCAAACTGCGCGGCCAGGATCATGTACATGAGGACGAGCGAAAGCAGGAAGGCGAAGACGAAAGCTTTGCCGGCCCGCGCGAATTCTTTGGTGCGGCCGAGCGTGCCCGTCCGGTATTCAGCGGGCAGGTTCATTTCAGCCACCGTGCTTTCGATAATACTGAGCACGCTGGAGAGCGATTGGCCGGGCGCGATGTTGGCGAGAATCAGCACTTGGCGCTGGCGGTTGTACCGCGCGATCTGCGCCGGACCCGTAGCGTCCACCAATTGTGCAAGGTTGCCCAGTGGCACGTTGCCGAGCGTGGTGGAGGGCACGAACAAATGATTCAACGAATCGGGCGTATTGCGGAATTCCGGTGAGACGCGTAGCTGTACGTCGTAGCGGTCGTCGCCTTCGCGATAAGTAGTGGCTTGCTGATCGCCGGCGACCAAGGTGCGCATGGCGCTGGCAATCGAACTTACGCTGACGTTCATGTCGGCAGCGCGGTCTCGATTGATCGACACACGCAACTCCGGCTTGCCGGGCTCATAATTGGTTTCGAAATCAACCAGCCCTGGCACGGTCGACAGCCGCGCCTTAAGGATATTGGAATAGCGCTCGAGTTGTTTGAGGTCCGGGCCCTGTATGTAGAACATCAACTCGCGGTTGTCGCCACCGGAAATTAGCGATGGCAATTGCACGGCGATGGTAGCGTTAGGGATCTTCTTCAACGTGGCGCGAGCGGCCAGCATCAACTGATCCTGTGTCTGCTTGCGCGCTTCCGGCTTGACTAACTCCACCAGCACCGATCCGCGGTCAACCTGGCGGCGAACATCGGCGCCCACGGTGGTCAGCAGGTTGCGGATACCGGGCAGGGCAGCGAGTTCCTTCTCCACACTGCGGAGAACCTGATCGGTTCCGTCCAACGATGCGCCTGGTTGCAGTTTCACCGTGACTTCGAATTCGCTCTGATCGTCGGTAGGGAGAAAGTTTTTGCCGATCTTCATAAACAGCGGCCCGGAACTGTACATAATGCCCAGGCACACAACGGCAATCACCCAACGATGGCGCATCGACCAGCCGAGCAAGCGGCGGTACGGGACAGCGAACGCTCGAAACAGCCAGGTGTTCTTCGTGCCTTCGCCGGGCGTGTGCTTCAGAAAGCGTGAGCACAACATGGGTGTCAGCGTGAAGCTGACCAGCAGGCTCACCATAATGGCGAACGCGGCGGTGTAGCCAAAGCTGGACATGAAGCGGCCGACGATACCTTCCATCATGGCGACGGGAAGGAAGATAATCACCAGCGATAAAGTGGTGGCCATGACGGCGAGACCGATGTCCTTGGTGCCCGCGACGGCCGCTTCCATGGGCGACATGTTTTTTTCTTCCATGTAACGGAAGATGTTCTCGAGCACGACAATCGCGTCGTCGATCACAATGCCCACCATCAGCACCAAGCCGAGCATGGTGATCTGGTTCAGCGTGAAGCCCATGACGTGCATGAGCGTGTAGGTTGAGATGATCGAGGCGGGAATCGCCACGGCGGCGATGAGCGTCGATCTCCAACTGCGGATGAACAGCAACACGATAAGGCCAGCGAGGACACCGCCCAGCACCAGATGCTCTTCGATTGCGTTGAACGCTTCTTTGATGAAGTCGGATTGATCGCGCGTGTAGGCGATCTTGAAGTCCGGCGGCAAGAGCGGCTTCAGTTCTGCGATGCGGTCCTTGATCGCTTGAATGATGTCGAGCGTATTCGTACCGGCCTGCTTGCGAACTTCAAGTACAACGGCGGGCTGGCCATCGAGGCGTGCGAGCGAACGCTGCTCCTCAAATCCGTCTTCGACGCGGGCAATATCGCTGATGCGCACCGGGACGCCGCCGGAGTTGGCAACGATGACGCGATTGAAGTCCGCCGGCCTCTCAACTCGTCCGAGGGTACGAACGGAAATCTCGCGCGCTCCCTGGTCGATTCGTCCCCCGGGAACTTCCACGTTCTGCGAGGCGAGCGCGGCGCGAACCTGATCGACATTGATGCCTCGGGCGAACGTCCGGTTCGGGTCGAGCCACACCTGAATCTGGCGGATCCGCTCACCGACAAATCGGATCTGACCGACGCCTTCGAGCGACTCGAGATTCTTCTTCAGGCGGTCATCCACAATCTTGGTGGTCTCGCGGAGATCGCGTGGGCTAGAGATAACAATATTGACGATCGGCGACGCGTCGGTGGCAATTTTATCGACGACAGGCGGATCGGCGTCTTCCGGCAAAGTGGAGACGATCTGCGCCACTTTGTCGCGCACTTCCTGCGCCGCCACGTCGGCGTCCTTGCTCAACATGAATTGAACGCTTACGAGTGAAACGCCCTCGGCCGACACCGAGTTAAGGTCGTCGATTCCAGAGACGGTATTGACGGCTTCCTCTATGCGCTTGGTGAGCTGCGATTCAACTTCCTCCGGGGCCGCGCCTCGGAGAGTGGTGCGGATCGTTACGATTGGGAATTCGACCTTGGGGAAGAAGTCCACCCCGAGTTTGCGATATGAGTCCAGGCCCATCACCACCAGAAAAAGAATGAGCATGGTGGCAAAGACGGGCCGGCGAATACAGATTTGCGCTAGTTTCTGCATGGCCTCTAGTTTCCCTTGGCTCCGCTGGCCGGTTCGGCACGCACTTCGGCCCCGTCGGTCAGAGACGCGAGTTTATCCACGACAATGGTGTCGCCCGGCCTGATCGCATCGCCGGGGACTTCGACCCAATCTTCGCCGGTTTGGCCAGGCGTGAATCGGAACTCCCTCACCACGGAGCCTTGAACCGCAAACACCTTGTTGAGGCCGGCGACAGTATAAACCGCCTTGGCCGGCACCACAGTGATCGCCGAATTACGGCTGACCACCAGCTTGACCTGTACAAACATGCCGGGCTTCAAGAGAGGGTCGGGCTGGTTTAGTCGAGCTTCGGCGGATAGCGAGCGCGAGCGCTGTTCGAGAGAGGGATTGAGCTGAGTGATGGTCGCCGAAAACGTGCGCCCCGGGATGGCTTCAGTGACAAAGGTGAGCGTCTCGCCGACTCGAATCGATGCGGCCCCAGCCTCAGGAACGTCGAGTCGCAGCCGGAATGGCCAAGTCTTAACCAGAGTGATTAGCGCAGTGTTGTCTTTAATGTATTGCCCTGGGGCTACCATGCGCTGAGAGATCTGACCATCGAATGGCGCACGAATGATCGTATCGCCGAGCCTTTTCTCATAGAGCTTCTTGTCGGCCCGTAGCGCCTGGACATTCGCCAACCCCGTTCGGAGATCGTCGATCGCAGCGTCAAAAGACGCCTGACGGCCGTTTACGAGCTTTTCCGCTTCCTGGTAACGTTCGCGCGCGATGTCTCCAGACTCCTGTAACTTCTTTGCGCTTTCCAGTTTAGACTTTGCATCTTCAAGTTGAGCTTTGGCCTGCCGGATGAGCGGGGTGGTCGCCGGAGTCTCATTCTCCTGATCGGGATTGAGCCCGATGCGAGCCAAGGCCTGAGCGACTGCCGCGCGAGCGCGATCCAATTGGATTTGAAATTCCTGACGGTCTAATTCAATGATGGAGTCGCCCTTGCGGACCGTCTGGCCGAAGTCAAACCGAATGAGATTGATTCGCCCTGGAACCTCAGATACTAGATTCAGTGTGTCGTCGGGAGCTATGGCTCCGGTTATGTCAATCGACCGAGTGACGCCTTTGGTCTCCGCCAGAGCAACGCGGACAGTGATGGGAGTCGGCTTGGCCGGAGCTGACGCCGCAGCTTTGCTTTCGCTGCCAGACCCCCCGCAGCCGGTGGCCATCGCCCAGGCGATTGAAACGAAGAGAAAAAACAATCGCTTATTCATACGCACCGTTTTCGATTCCCTGTAAAAAGATATTGATCACTGTGGAGATAATCCCGTCCCTGCCGCCCGTCAGTTCACCGGGGCTGTAGATCGAAAAAATCAGCCCGTGATGACTGAGCATTCCGGCGAATGCCCGGGCAGCGATTAAAGGCTCCACGTTCGCGATCCGGCCCGATGCAATTTGACTGTTCAGATAACCAGTCACAAGATCATAAAAAGCGACGACTTGCCTCTCGTAGAACATCTGAGACAGCTCGTTGTTCTCAAGCGATGCGTACATCAATAGACGGGCGTAACGCGGGTCGTTCAGGTACCAATCGAGAAAAACTTCTGCAATGAGCGTGAAGAAAACTCGCACATCGTTCGATGCCGCCGCTTCGTGGATCAGCTTAATTTCGGAGGAGTCGGCTTCTTTGCATTTCGCTTCGAGGATCGCATCATATAATGCTCGTTTCGTTTGAAAATGCTGGTATAAGACCGGCTCAGTGACACCTACGGCCGCGGCAATCTCCCGGGTTGTCGTTCCGCGGAAACCACGAGAGGCAAACAGGTTTATGGCGGCGTCGAGGATAGCAGTCCGTCTTTGTGCCGCTGAGAGGCGCTCGCGACCAGGCTTGATAACAGCGGAAGCTTGCATTTTGATTACTAGTGTTCACTAAGCTAGTAAGCACTATCATAGCACGCCCGATGTTCAAGTAGGTGAAAATACCGTGAAAATCGCCTAAGGATTTCGCAGTACGGCCGATGAGAGAAGGCAGTAGCGCTTGAATTAAAGCCAGCGAAAGGGACGATGAAGATATACATCGGGGCGGTTTTGGGGGTCATTGTTGGCGCCATGATCCTGCCAGCGCAGACTCACGTCGGACGGAACCATCGTGCTGTTGGTGTCAGCCGCCATGGGACTGCAGCCATAGAGTTCGATCTTGAAGGAGACTGGAGCCTCGAAAATGCCGGGGATGTTAGTTTCCGTCTACCGGACCAGTTTCCGCCGGTTCGGCTGGATAGGCAGCGATTCGAAAAGCGTCTGAATGAGGGCGGATTTTGGCGCGGCACCGTTGTCGGGCGAACTGACAGTGAGGTCATGATTACAAGTCATGCGGGTGTTCTCGCCGGTACGATTCGGATGGGAGCCGACCTTTATGAGATTCGGCCAAGTCCCGGCGGACAGGTGATTGAAAGGATAGACCCTTCGAGTTTTTCCGCGTGTGCTGGTTCGCTCGACTTGTCCTCTTCTGCCGACGCTGGCAACAGTTCTGAGGCAAGAGCGTCGATTGGGACGGACAATCGAGAGGCCGGGGAACTGCAAACGATTGATCTGCTTTCGGTGTACACGCCACAAGCGCGCGCCGCAGCGGGCGGGGCCGCTCAGATCCACGCGATTATCCAGGCCGCGGTAGATGCCGCTAACCAAGCTTTCTCCAACAGCCAAATAGGGGCGGTCTATCGCCTCGTCAAGACCGCTGAGGCGACCCGCGATGACTCCGGGGATCTCAACCAGGATCTGGCATGGGTAGCAGGTGACGCAGCGACGGCGAATCTCCGAAATGAGGTCGGCGCCGATATGGTTTCGTTGGTCGTCGAAGATGGGGGTGGGTTTTGCGGGATGAGTTACGCGATGCGCTCGCCGGGCGCGGGTTTTGCCGCCGGGGCATTTCAGGTAACCAGGAGAGGCTGTGCTGTCAGTAACCTGAGTTTTGCGCACGAACACGGTCACAACCTAGGAATGGAGCATGACCCTGCCTACGGGGCGGGACCCGCGAACGCTTCTTACCCCTGGTCATTTGGACAGATCGTGAACGGGGTTTTTCGCACTGTGATGTCATATCCCGGCGGCTGCCCAAACGGCTGTGAAAGAGTGGCATATTTTTCTAATCCGAACGTCACATACCTTGGCTATCCAACCGGTGTTTCGGGGACCAACGACAACGCACGAACGGGCAATTTAACAGCGTCGATAGTGGCGGCCTTTCGCTCCGCGCCGATCGTCGCCCAGCCTTCTCCGCCGCCCGCCTCGCCATGGGGACTTGCGGTGACAATGGTTTCGCCATATCAAATATCGCTGGCATGGATTGACCAAGCTGCCGATGAGGCCGGATTCAGGATCGAGCGCGCGCAAAACGGCGGGACGTTCGCGGCCGTCGCGACACCAGGTCCGAATACATTCAGCTACCTGAATGCTGGGCTGACCCCCTCAACGCAATATTCCTACCGCGTGCGTGCATATAACGCGTCTGGTGAATCCGGGTATTCAAATACCGTTATCGTAACGACTCTGTCTCCAACGCCGCCGGTCGCGCCCACTGGGCTGCGAGCGTCGGGGACTGGACCCGGGCAGATTACTCTTTCGTGGTTCAATGCGTCGTACGATGCAGAGGGTTTCCGGATTGAAAAGTCTTCAGGAAACGGAGTCTTTGATGAGATCGCCACATTGGGCGCGGGCGCGACGTCTCACTCAGTCAGCGGGCTGGTTGCTGGGCCGGAATATTCGTTCCGGGTGAGGGCCTACAACAGGAATGTGTATTCCGCGTATTCGAATATCGTCTCGGCGAAGATTGCGTCAGTTCCAATCGCGCCAGATCCTCCAGTGGGCTTTTCCGGGACCGCAGTGTTTTTGGGGGCGGGTCCCAATCGATATCTTTCGGCAGTCCGTCTGTCGTGGAGCGGTGGTGGAGAAACCGCCTTTCGGATCGAGAAGTGTCGGGCGGCAATTCTAGCCGAAGCCTGCGCATTTTCGCCATTCCGGACGGTCACGTCAAACCTCGGGCTCACTTTGGATGGAACCATCAGCAACGTGAAGGGAATCTACAAATACAGGGTTCGCGGGGAAAACAAAAGCGGGAATTCAACCTGGGTGGAAGCGACCGTCGACACACGTTAGGGCTAAGCCCGACAGGATCATAGTAATACCCCGAGATCGGCCCACCGCAACAGGGTCTTGCGATAGATCGCTTCGCGGCCCAAGATGGCAGTCAGCGCGCCATTGACGCCAACGTGTAGTCCGGCATTCGGCTGTGTCCCTGATCGAATGGCGTCGAGAAAAGCTTGCACATGCTGCTGATCGAGGTTCTCTTTCATCTCGGCGACTAACGGCTGGGGGGAGGCTCCTCTTGCGCGAGGGTAATAAACGGAATTGGCAAGGTCGACCGCCCCGTTAGCGCCATAGACGTTCCAATACTGGCCGTTGCCTGGGAGGCCGCTGGGGTGAAAGAACACCTGCGTGTAGCTAAGCTTCACGCCGTTCCGGTACTCGTAGCTGAGCGTGTATCCATCCATGTTGGTGCGCCCGGGCGGGTCGTTTGGCCAGACCATGGCGCCGCCGAAACCAGAGGCGCTCTCTGGCCGGTCGTGCGCGATCCAATTGCAGATGTCCAGGTTGTGTACCGACATTTCGACCAGTACGTCGCCCGAACGAGAGACGTCGAAGAACCACTCGGCCGATGTCGAGTCGTGCGGGAGATCGTCCGAGGAGTGGCGTTGAGCCTTGATCATGACCACCTTACCCGCGATGCCATCGTGAATACGCTGGATCGTTTGCATATGCCGGCGGCTCGAACGTAGTTGCTGACCAACTTGAATAACACGATCGGTTGAGCGAGCGACCTGAACCAGCTCAGCAATCGAGGCGGCAGTGATGCCGAGGGGTTTTTCGCAATAAACGTGTTTGCCGGCTCGCAAGGCGGCGATTGCCATCTCTACGTGCAGATTGCAGGGTGTTGAGATGTGAACGGCATCGACGTCAGTGCGGGCAATAGCTTCGCGGTAGTCTCGCGTGGTGAACGGATTGTCGCGCGACGCAGCAGAGGCGGCTTTGTCGAGCCGGTCGGCTTTGGTATCGCAGATGGCGGCGACGCGCAGGCCTTCGGTGAGGAGGACTCCGTTCCGCAGCACCGAACCGCCTCGATTGCCAACACCGATCATCGCCACCCCAAGCCGGGAGTTCTGTTGTTGAGCTGTCAGCCATCGAGGCGTCGCAGCGGCGGCCCCGAGAAAAAAATAGCGGCGGTTCATCATGCGGTTACTCTCCTCGGGCGTGAAGCTACAGCCGGTAGGCTTCGGCGGCAGTCCCGCTCCAGATCCGGTTTTGTTCGGTAGTGGACAACTTGGCGATGGCGGCGCCGACGGTATCGGCCCAGCGCTTGTAATCGGAAGCCACCAGCAGCACCGGCCAATCCGAACCAAACATCAGGCGCTTGGGCGTGAAAGCAGCGAGAACGGTGTCGATGTAAGGCTGCATCCCCGACGCGGTCCACTTGGTCCAATCGGCTTCAGTCGCCATGCCCGAAATCTTGCAGTACAGGTTGGGCCGGCGTGCGAGTTCTTTGATGTGCTTGGCCCAGGGCTCCAAAACGCCCTCTTTGATGCGCGGCTTGGCGATATGGTCAAGCACGAACACCTGATTGGGATGTTTGTCGACGAAGCGGATGGCTTGCTCCAAGTGGCGTTCGAAGATGAGCACGTCGTACACAAGGTTGAGCTTGGCCAGCTTGGAAACTCCGGCGTTGAACTTCGGATCGTCCATGAGAGCATTGGCCGGCTCGTCCTGCAGAACGTGCCGGACGCCCTTGAGTTTTCGTTGGCTCTTAAATTTCTCCAGCGTCGCCTCTACTTTCGGGTCGACCAGTGGCGCCCAGCCGACCACTCCCCAGATGAGAAGCGATTTGGCGGCGATGTCGAGAAGAAAGGCCGTTTCTTCAATCGTCTGGCGCGCTTGCACGCTGACCACGCCTTCCACGCCTGCCATCTTCGCAGCGGCTTCAAGATCTTTCGCCAGAAAGTCGCGGCGGATGACTTTCATGGGTTCGCCGATCCAGCCGTATTCTTTTGGGTCGTACTTCCAGAAGTGGTGATGAGCATCGACTCGCATCTTCGCTATATTAGTGCATTCCACGTCATGAAAGCTCTTCGCCTCCTCGAACCAGGCAAATTTGAATTCTTCCAGGCTCCCGAGCCGCCCACGCCACAGGCCGGCGAGGCTTTAGTGCGCGTCCTTCGCACCGGGATTTGCGGCACCGATCTGCATGCCTATCGCGGCAAGCAGCCGTTCTTCACCTACCCCAGGATTCTGGGCCACGAACTGGGTGTCGAGGTCCTCGCGTTGGGAACTGGAACCAAAGACGCCGGAGTCGCTCCGGGCGATGTCTGTTGCGTTGAACCCTTTCTCAATTGCGGCAAGTGCCCAGCCTGCCGGCGCGGGAAGACGAACTGCTGTGAATCCTTGAAGACGCTGGGTGTACACATCGATGGCGCTATGCAGGAACGCTATGTGCTGCCCGCTCACAAACTCCACAAGCCGGCTTCGGCACTCCGGCCGGAGCAGTTGGCCACGGTCGAGCCGCTCTGCATCGGCTCGCACGCAGTCTGGCGCGCGCAACCGGAGCCGGGCGATTCGTTGCTGGTGATTGGCGCCGGGCCGATCGGGCTCGCGGTGGTGGAAGCTGCGCGAGCGCTGGGCATCGATGCGGTGATGATGGAGGTGAGCGCCAGCCGGCTGGCATTTTGCGGGCAGCAAGTGAAGCTGCGGACGGTCGACGCGCGGCGTGATGCGAAGGAGCAGCTGCGCGCGCTACTCGGTGGCGAGTTGCCGCGGGTGGTGGTGGACTGCACCGGCAACAAGCAATCGATGGAGTCCTGCTTCGAACTGGTAGCTCACGGCGGCAAAGTGGTTTTTGTTGGGATTCATCTCGGCGACTTGAGCTTCTACAACCCGAACTACCATGCGCGGGAGATCACGCTGATGTCGAGCCGGAATGCGACGGCTGAGGACTTCCGCCGCGTGCTGGACAATCTGGCGACGGGTAAATCTTCATCCGATTATTGGCTCGCTGGGTCCACTGCGCCGGAGGATGTGCCGGCGGAGTTTCCCAAATGGCTCGACGTCGAGGCGGGTCTTATTAAACCTGTGATCAACTGGGAAGCATGAAATGAGAATCTTCCTGGCCGCCTGCTTGCCCGCCGCTGCGCTATGGGCGCAGGGGCAGGCAACCGATCGTCCGCGTGGCAGGCCCTTACCTCCGACCAGTCAACATGTGACCACGGGACCGGAGATTGGAGCGAAAACCCCAGACTTCGCGTTGCCCGATCAATCGGGCCGAACCCGCTCTCTCGCTTCGCTGGCCGGAAAGAATGGACTGCTCCTCTACTTTGTGCGCTCGGCCGACTGGTGACCGTACTGCAAAAGCCAGCTCGTGGAGCTGGAACAGGCGGTAAAGTCTTATGGTGCGAAGGGAATTGGCATCGCTGCGATCACCTATGATTCGCCGGCGATCCTGAAGAATTTTGCCTCTCGGCGCTCGATCACTTTTCCGCTCTTGAGCGATGAAGGTTCGCGCGCTATCCGATCTTTCGGGATTCTCAATACCAACATTGCCGCCGACAGCCCGGCGTATGGAGTTCCGTTTCCGGTTACTTATCTGTTGGACGGCAAGGGGCGGGTTAGGCGCAAGTACTTCGAAGAGGATCATCGTGAGCGCTACAGCGCGGCGAACATTCTGGTGCGTGAGTTCAAAGCGGGCGGTGCGGCTGGGCAGGAGATTCAGGCGAAACACTTGAAGCTGCGCACCTCAGCCTCTAACGCGAGTATCTATCCGGGCAGCCGAGTCTTGTTGAGTCTGGACGTCACGCTACCGGCGAAAATGCACGTATATGCTCCCGGTGTTGAAGGCTATCGGCCGGTCGAGTGGACAATGGCGGAGTCGAAGGGTTGGATCGTCACCGGGGCGGAATTCCCTCCGTCGAGGAAGCTTCATCTCAAGGCGATCGGCGAGACCGTACCAGTGTATGAACGTACTGTGCGGATTTCACGCGATCTCGTTCCGGGCCAAGCTGCGGAGTTAAAGCCTGTGGTGACGGCCGACGGCAACCTCACGATCGAAGGAGTCTTCCGATATCAAGCTTGTGACGACAAAGTCTGCTACGCTCCCGAGTCGGTGCCGCTCAAGTGGGTGTTTCCGGTAGGGCAACTGGATAGCGAACGCGCGCCCCCCGAATTGCGCAAAAGGGTTCAGTAGAAGAGCGGATGCGGCTTTCGGTTCGTCAAGCATTGGACCAAGGTGTGCGCCTGTTTGAGGACGGCTCGATTGGAGCGCCCAGGCTTACGGCGGAGGTTCTGCTCTGTCACGCGCTCCAACGCGACCGATCGTTTCTCTACGCACATGGCGACGAGGAGATGTCGGAGCTGGCTTGGATTCACTATGGCCGTTATCTGCACGAGCGTTTGCAGGGCAAGCCGACCCAGTACATCACCAAGACACAGGAATGGTACGGGCGGCCGTTTCACGTTTCGCCCGATGTGCTGATCCCGAGGCCAGAGACCGAGCATGTTATCGAAGTTGCGTTGGCGCGCACGCCGCGTGCTGGGCGCTCCATCGATATTGGTTGTGGCTCGGGAGCGATCGGTGTAACGTGGCAGCTTGAAACAGGCTGCGCCACCACGATCTCGGATGTTTCAACGCGCGCGTTGGCGGTGGCCGCCGGGAACGCTCAATCGTTGAACGCCAACGTCGATTGTGTGGCCTGCGATCTCGGGGCCGCTTTCGGTGCGCGGCGCTTCGACATCGTACTCTCGAATCCTCCCTACATTCCAGACCCCGAGCGTGAGCATCTACAACGCGAGGTGCGCGACTTTGAGCCTCCGGTAGCGCTCTTTGGCGGACCTACCGGCGTCGAAATCTATGCTCGCCTCTTGGCCGACGCGACGCGGATCCTCCGGCCGGGCGGTTGGATCGTGATGGAAATCGGCTATCAGGGCCAGGAACGCCTGGTGGCCCTAATGAAGGCCGGGTCTTGGCGCGCCGTCGAGACTGCGCAGGATCTGGCCGGTTGGCCTCGCGTCATTTCCGCGCAATACTGGCCTTGATGGAATCGCGCGGCCGCGTTATCTTTCATCTCGACATGGACGCGTTCTTCGTGTCGGTCGAGGAGCTGTTTGATCCGTCGTTGAAGGGTAAGCCTGTCGTCGTGGGAGGACACTCCAATCAGCGCGGTGTCGTGTCGGCCGCTTCCTATGCGGCGCGCAAGTTCGGCGTTCATTCTGCGATGCCGCTCCGCACGGCCTACATGCTCTGTCCTCAGGCCATCTTCGTCGAAGGCCACCCGTCCCGGTATCGCGAGTACTCGGGGCGGGTCCACGAAGTGCTCCAGTCTTTCACGCCCATCGTGGAAATGGCTTCGATCGACGAAGCGTATCTGGACCTGAGCGGGACCGAGCGCCTGCACGGGCCGCCACTTGAGGCCGCGCACAAACTTCATAACCGCATCAAAGAAAAGACGCAACTCAACTGTTCGATCGGCATTTCGACGGCGCGTTTGGTGGCCAAGGTTTGCTCCGATCAAGCCAAGCCGAATGGCGTGCTCTGGGTGATGCCCGGACAGGAAGCGCGCTTTCTCGCTCCTCTCGACGTGCGTAAGATTCCGGGCGTGGGCGCGGTGACCGAGAAGCATCTGCATTCGCTCGGTATCCGGAAGGTAGGCGATCTGGCTGCGCTTGATATCGATTTCCTGGAGGAGAAGTTTGGGAAGTGGGGCTTGGCTCTGGCCGGTAAATCGCAAGGCCAGGATGCGGGCGGGTGGTTTGATTCGCCGCTTGGCGAGGGCGGCGACCCCAAGTCGATCAGCCACGAACATACCTACGACACCGACACAGCCGATCGGGCGACGCTCGACGCCTCGCTAGCCCGGTTGACGGAGATGGTGGCGCGGCGTTTGCGGGAGCATGGGTTGTGGACGCGCACCGTTCAATTGAAGTTGCGCTATACGGATTTCTCCACCTTCACCCGGGCCTATACGCTCGACCACTCGACGCAAGTGGACAATGAAATCCTGGCCGAAGTCCGCTCATTGTTCGCCAGGCATTGGACCGGCAAGCCGATCCGGTTGCTGGGAGTGCAGGCGGGTAATCTGGGCCGCGCGGAAGGGCAGTTAAGCTTGCTCGATCAGGATCGCTCCGACCGTTGGCGCAAGGCGCTTGGGGCGGTCGACGCCATGCGCGATAAGTATGGCGAAGCGAGTGTGTCCTTGGCGGCGAGCCTCAAGGGCAAGTTCCGTGAACGCGTGCATGAGAATCCGGCGGCGCTGCCGGGCAAAGGACCTCGCAAGCCCTCAAAGGGATCATAATTGACTTATGAAGATCCTAGGTATCTCGGGTTCGCTGCGAAAAGGATCGCTCAACACGCAACTGTTGCACGCGGCGCGTGAGTTAGCGCCTGAAGGCGTCGACATCGAGATCGCCGGGATCAACGAGATCCCGCTGTTCAACGAAGATTTGCAGGCGCAAGGGTTTCCTCCTGCGACGCAGAGTTTTCGCGAACGCATTGCTTTGGCCGACGCTTTGCTGTTTGCGACGCCCGAGTACAACTACTCGATGCCTGGGGTGCTCAAGAATGCGATTGACTGGGCGTCGCGTCCGCCGGCTCAGCCCTTTGCCGGGAAGAAGGCCGGAATCATGGGGGCGAGCATGGGAGGCTTCGGAACCGCGCGTGCCCAGTACCATTTGCGCCAGACGGGTGTATCTTTGGACATTCACTTCATGAATCGGCCAGAAGTGATGGTAGGCGCCGCCCATGAAAAGTTCGACCCCGAGGGCCGGCTTATCCATGAGCCGACCCGGGAACAACTGCGGAAGTTCCTGGCCGCATTTGCCAAGTTTGTCGCAGGTTAGAGCAGGTTAGAGCGGTTTCAGACTTACTGTGTAGTACCGCTCGCTCACGCACGGCTCATTCAATTCTCGAAACCTCCCCTCTGGTCCAAGGCGGTCTTGCGCCACTGACCAATCTGCTACGGGATGCACGTGGAACTGCGAAGCCATTTGGCTTAGCGTCCGCTCGCCGCGGATCGCCTCCGGGAGGGATCGCGTGCCTGAAACGTTAACGTATTGATTTCAACGCTGTGATTCATCGTGACTCCCGTGCCTGCCCTTCCGATTTTCAACGGTCACTTGCGTCCCTGTCGCGCCGAGGGTGTTACGATCCGCACTGGTCCATCGTTCGGCAGCTTCCAGCCTTTGAATTCACTAAGCGGGCAAGCGGGCGATTTGTACTTGGACCGCAAGGCGTTCTCCATTCCGCAGCCGTTCACCTTGGGCTCGCTGGGGCTCTACTTGCCGGAGGTGCGAGGTTTTTCGAGCCAGGCCGAGGACATCTCGCTCGTGAAGCAGTTCAAGATTTATGAGCGGCGCAGCACTGAGTTGCGGGCCGATTTCTTCAATGCGTTCAACCGGCGCAATCTGAACAGCCCTGTCACCGATCTCTCCAACCCGAACTTTGGCCGCATCACGGGTTCCAGCGCCGCGCGGATAATTCAGCTTGGGTGGAGAATGGAGTTCTAGTGACGCGAAGATCATTCCTCCATACCGCCGGCGCTGCGGCGGCGACAGCCCAGCAAAGCCGTCGCCCAAACATCGTGCTAATTCTAATTGACGACTACGGGTGGCGAGACACCGGATTCAATGGCAGCAAGTTTTACGAGACGCCCAACATCGATCGGTTGGCGCGCGAGGGGATGGTGTTCACCGATGGCTACTCCGCCAGCGCGGTGTGTTCTCCGACGCGGGCGGCGATCATGACGGGTAAGAGTCCGGCGCGGCTCCACATCACATCCCATCTCCAGGGCGCTTCGAACCGCTACCACTACACCAAAGTGATCCAGCCCAGCGCCCGCTTGGCGCTGCCGCTGGAAGAGATGACGATTGCAGAACTCTTGCGCGAACAAGGCTATCGGACGGCTTGTATTGGCAAGTGGCACCTCGGCACGAGCGGCTTCCTTCCTTCCGGCCAAGGCTTCGACGTGGCATTAGGTGGGGACGAAGCGGGATCGACGAACAGCTTCTTTTATCCGGCGTGGCAGAAAAAGGTGACGCTGGATGGGAAGCCCGGCGACTACCTGACGGACCGGCTGACGGCGCTGGCGGCTGATTTCATTCGGAGCAATAAAGACCGGGAGTTCTTCCTGTATCTGCCGCACTTCGCCGTACACACTCCGATTGAGGGAAAGCCGGAGAAAGTGAAGAAGTACGACGCGAAGGCGCGCCCGGATGATCCGCAGAACTTTGGCGAGTACGCCGCAATGATCGAAAGCGTCGACGAGAGTGTCGGGCGGATTCTAGATACGCTGCGGGAAACCGGGGTGGCGGACAACACGCTGGTGCTCTTCAGCTCCGACAACGGAGGTGTGACGTCCCGGGAATGGAAGGGACGTCCGGTGACGTCGAACCTGCCGCTGCGAGTTGGGAAAGGCCACGTTTACGAAGGTGGGATTCGCGTGCCCACGGTGGTGCGGTGGCCGGGAGTCACAAAGCCGGGCAGCACCTGCGCGGACCCGGTGGTTAGCTACGACTATGCGCCGACGATTGCCGAGGTGGCGGGGGTGCCCAGGACAAAGCTCCCGGCGATGGATGGCCGCAGCTTCACGTCGCAGTTGCGCGGACGCTCCGGCCGGGTGCGCGATTTGTTTTGGCACTATCCGCACTATAGTCCGCAAAAGGGCCGCCCGGCGGCGGCGATTCGGAACGGGGACGACAAGCTGATTCTATTTTTCGAGGAGAGCCGTGTCGAGCTCTACCATCTGAAAACCGACATTGGCGAGGCGAACGACTTGGCGGTGGCGCAACCGAAGAAGGCGGCGGCGATGCGAAAGCGGTTGGAGGAGTGGCTAGGGGCGACAGGCGCCCAAATTCCGGCGAAGAACCCGAACTATGATCCGGCCCGCGAGTTTGAAGTGGGTGAGCCGATGGGGCCGTTAACCGCCAAGTAGGTCTTTGCAAGCGGCTCTATGCAGGCTTCACGTTCGTACCTGGAGGTATCCTCTGTTGACGGTAGAAACCCCGCCGCCAGGGGCGCGCGTCCATGTAGCTGTGCCCGTGTGCGTTTCAAGCGGCGGATACAAGCGGCAGTAACAAGGAGTATCGACCAAACATGATTTCATTTATACGAGTATTAACCATGTCGGCACTGTTGGCCGCCAGCGCTTTTGCAGCCGATGTGACCGGCAAGTGGGTGGGCAAGATGGAAACCCCCAACGGCAGCCGCGACGTAGTCTTCAACCTGAAGCAGGACGGCGATAAGCTCACCGGCACCACCACAGGGCGGGGCGGCGATACGCCGATTGCCGATGGCGCGGTGAAGGGTGACGATGTCACTTTCTCGGTGACCCGTAAGTTCCAGGATCAGGAATTCAAGACCGACTACAAGGGTACGGTCACCGGCGCCACCATGAAGATGAAGTTCGAGATGATGGGCCAGGCCCGCGAGTTGGACCTCAAGAAAGAGTAGTGGGTTAGCGCGGATTCAATCCGCACAAGAGAGAAGCCCCCCTTGCCCGTGATGGGCTTGGGGGGCTTTTGAGTTTGGGGCCGTTACTTCCCTGTTAGAAGTCCAACCGTAGACCCATCGTGATGAGGCGCGCTCCAACCTGCGGCCCGGTCGGGCGCCCAAAGTTGGCATTGCCAACGACGTTGGTGATACCGCCAAATGCAGTGCGATTGAACAAATTGAAAGCGTCGACACGGTAGATCAAGTCGACCGATCGTTCTCCGCTAATCGGGAAGCGCATGCGCTTCTGAATCGCTAAGCGTTCGTCGAGCGACGGCGGATTCCGCATCGCCCCAAGATACTGCGCGGCGTTGCCGAGCTCGTATTGACCGGGTGCGGCCAGCGAGCCGGGATTCAACCAGCGAGTGCTCGGGTTGTTCGGATCGAGCGTGCTGCGGTCAATACCCGTGCGGATCGGTCCGGTCCCGACGTTGGCTTTCTTGAAGAAGGTAAAGAGCACGCCGGTGCCAAGCGTATTGGCCGGGGCCTGCACTAACAGCAGCGGACCTGTCTGATAACGCCCGATACCGCTGATGTTCCATCCACCCAGGACAAAGTTACTCACGAAGTTACTTGAGTTCATGTACTTCTTGCCCTTGCCGAACGGCAGATCGTACGCAACCAACAGGTTGACCACGTGCGGGAGGTCAAACGGCTGGTAGGCCTTCATCTCGTTGTAATTGAAATTATCCTGCGCGGCGACGTTGAAGCCGGCCGTACCAAACGCCTGGTTGAAGATCTGACGGAAGTGGCCGATGCCGAGCGTCTTGGAGAACGTGTACCCCGCCATCATCTGCATATCGCCGAAGCGCCGCTCGACCTTGGTCTGGAGCGAATCGTACCAGCTTCGGCCAACGCCTGCGTTGAGCTCGGTGACATCGAAGTATTGCGGAAAGGGCCGCAGAGATTGTGCGACCGTCTGGGTGTCCGGGAACGAGGCGAACGGCTTGCGGAAGCCGGCTGCCGCGGCGGCCGGGGAATCGATGCGGGCCTGGAGCAGGGAACCGAGCGCGAGCCGGCTGGTGGGAAGCTGGTTTGCCAGCAGCGTCGAATTCAGGCGGCGGCCGCGATTGCCCTGGTAGGAAACGTCGATCAGGTACTTGCCGATTTCCTGTTGGATGCTGGCGCTCCACGTATGGATGCGCGGCGCAAAGCCGTAGTTGTCGGAGAAGACATCGACGGAGTTGAAGTTCCCGACCGCCGGATCGATCAACGGCGGAGGGCGGAACCCGGCGGGCGCTGCGATGCCAGTGTCCCAGTTGAGTGCGCCATTCACGCCGTCCGAAACGTTGGTAATCGGATTAGCGAAGCCAATGCGGCAACCACAGCCCGCGCCACCGAGCGTTTGATAGTACATTCCGTAGCCGCCCCGAAACACGGTCTTCCCCATTAAGCGATAAGCGAAACCCAACCGGGGACCGAATTCGGTGTAGTCCGTACGATAGGGCCGCTTCTGGCCGGTGCGCCCTGTTCCGCGGCCGTAGAATTCAATGGCGCCCGGAAGCCCGCCGGCGGCGGTGTTAGCCAGCCGGGGATTCATGGTCGCGAAGTTGCCGTCAAGGTCATGCCAGCCGATCGGGACCTCATAGCGCATGCCGAGGTTCACGGTCAGCCGCGTATTTACCTTCCAAGTGTCCTGGAAGTAGCCCGCCTGATATCCGTAACGGATATTGCCGACGATCACCGGAGTGGCTACGCGATCGGCTTGGTCTGGAAGACCAAGCAACATGCTGGCGAAGGCATGGCCCGTACCGCTGAGGTTGGTGGGCAGCGCGGTCTGTGCGCGGGCAAATTGATAGCGGCCGTTTGTGCCCGCGAGATCGAGCGGATTCGAGGTCGTATGGAGCCGTCTCATGTCGCCACCGATCTTGAATTCATGCCGTCCGCGATTGACGCTGATGGCGGAGTTGAGATGATACGTGATGTTGATCTGGCTGCCATTGCCCACTTTGCCATCTTGAACACCCCAGGGCGATATTCCATCGGGACCATTAAAAATGATGCGCGGTAACGCGTCGGAATCGCCCGAGATGCCCGGGAAACCAAACTTCGAAGCTGCGCCTTTCTGATAGGGGTTATCCCAGAGCTGCCGGGTCCGCGAGTAGCCGAACGTCGTGTGCAATAACATCGTCGGCCGGACGACATAGTCGTGATTCAGCCGCCAGTTGTCCGGTCGTTGGCTGGTCTTCAAGCCTTGGCTGATGGGACCGGGAAGGGCTTGCAGCACATCCGAGGGATTGTCCTCTTTCGTAACGGTGAAGGCAACCCGGTTGGTCGACGTGATGGCGTGATCGAACTTAAAGTTGTAGATCTCACGGTTGAAGATCGTCGTGTTGATGAAGTCGAAATTGCTGATGATCGATGCGCGGGTCGGATCGGGGATCACGGCGGCGAGGTTGGTGGCGATTTTCGAGAACCGGCTGGTGGGAATCAGGTTCCCCGCAAAAGGCGTCCGAACGCTGCCTGAGGTAGTGGCCGGGTCGTAAATAATCTGGCTGGACTGCGAGAAGTTCCCCTGCCGCATCAGCGCCGACGGAACGGTATTCAGAACCGCGCCCGTGCTGATGGGCCGCTTGTCGCGCGAGTACGTGAAAAAGAAAAAGGATTTATTGCGGCCGTTGTAGAGCTTAGGGATCCAGATCGGCCCGCCGACTCCCGTGCCGTACTCGTTGAAGCGATCCTTGGGCCGGATAGCGCCACGGGCGTTATTGGCCCAGGCATTGGCATTCCAGATGTCGCGCCGCATATTGTGAAAAAACGTGCCATGCAGGTCGTTGGTGCCGGACTTGGTGACGTAGATTTCAACGCCTCCGCCGAAGCGGCCGTATTCGGCGTCGAAGGTACCGGTCAAGAGCTTGAACTCACCGAACATTTCCGCGGCCGGGAAATTGAAGGACGTACCGCCAGATTCGGGAATGGTGGCTGAGGCGCCGTCGATCAGGATCTCCTGGCCGCGCGCACCCGCGCCGGCAATCGTGATTTCGCCGGCGACGTTATTGACGCCGGGCATGTAGACGACGAAGCTGCGAGGGTTGCGAATGCCGCCGGAAAAGAACGGCAGGTTGTTGTACATTTTGGCGGAGAGATTCTGGCCTCGCATGGCGCTGGAGGTTTCCAACAGCGGCGCTTCTGAGGTGACTTCGACACTTTGTTGGACGTCGCCAACTTCTAAGCTCAAAGCCAAATCCTGTCTTTGTGCGATGCGGATTTCAATGCCCGAGCGGGTAAGTTTTTTGAAACCGGTCTTTTCCACCGACACCGAGTAAGCGCCGACGGGCAAACTGCCAAACAGGTAGAGCCCGGCATCGCCGGTGGTGCTGGTGAAATCCTGTCCGGTGGCGAGGTGCCTGGCAACCACCTTGGCGCCGGGAATCATCGCCCCGTTCGGGTCGGTAACGACGCCATTCATCGAGCCGGTGCTCTGTTGAGCGATGAGAACGGCGGCGGCGAACAGCACGGACGCCAAGCAGCTAAAGAACTTCGTGGTTGTAGTCTTCATAGATAAATTCCTGTCCGGAATTGAAACCCCTTATAAGCATTGGGCAACCCTGGAGCGCATTGCCGACTTGAGTTATCGTACAGAAGTTTCGGTTGGATCACAAGCAGTTGACAACCCGCTTGCGGGTAAAGGTTTAACGGATTGGATTGACTTCGGAAGGGCCAGGGCTCCCATTTACCTAGCGTTTTTCGCCCCACATCACTATGTTCCAGGCCAGCCTGCGCACCAAAGGGATCCGCGTAAGTACGCGGTCAATCCGTTCCAGTGGCAGCCACCAGCCCAGCGTGGCGGACGTTTCGCGGAAGATTCTCTTCCAGTAGCGATCGGCGTTGGGGTGAACGCGATCGAGGAGAAAGTACTTCAGGAACAGCGTCAACGTGAGGATCCAGAATTCCCGATGTTGTACGTTGGAGAAATACTTGCCCGCCCGCTCGACATCGGCGAACGTCAGGGGCGCTTCGTCTTCGGTGCGGACTTCGGTCGCCATGCGGCGGTAGATCTCGATCACCGGATTGTAGGCGAGTGGGTCGAACGAAAAGAAGCGGCCGCCCGGTTTGAGCGCAGTCTGAATCTGCTGGAAGAGCCTGTCCTTGTCCGTAACGTGATGAATCGTATTGGCGATATAGACGATATCGAAATGGTTGGCCGGCACGTTCAGGTCTTCGCCCGACTGCGCTACGCCCGTGATTGCAACGCCATGTAGTTTGCCCAATTCGACTGCGCATTTGACCATCCCTGGCGAAATATCGATGGCCGTCACTTCGGCGCCGAGCATGGCGAAATAGACGGAGGACTCGCCCAGGCCTGCGCCCACGTCGAGCAGCCGCTTGCCTCGCAAGTCTCCCATCAACCCGAGGATCGCCTTGTTCTCAACCGCTGTCGGCGCCTCAAACGCTTCGCGCACTTTGATCTGGTCAAGCGGCGTCGATAACGCCCACAGGTCGTGGAACTCGGTTTCGCGCCCGTGGACGATTGCTTTATCGGTCATGTTCGGCTCCCATGCGGGCGAGAGTAGCTAGCTGTACTGGCACTGAATCGTGGACAACGGCTGCGGCGGAGATTGGATGCTCGATCCGCGTCGCGATCAAATACAGCGGGCGCTCTTTCGATGCTTCGAAAATCCGGCCCACGTACTCACCCAGCACGCCGATGCTGATTAGAATCGCACCGCCCACCAGGCAGTTCACGACAATCAACGAGGTCCAACCCGGGACGACATACAGGCCCAACATGCTCCGGATCACGGCGTTGGCCGCCTGCAGCATCCCAATCGCCGCTACGATCAAACCCAACAGAAAGCTGACGCGCAAGGGCTTGGGCGAGAATGAAACCGCGGCGGTCCAGGCCAGGCGCATCATCTTGCTCAATGGATACTTTGTTTCGCCTGCCACGCGGGCGCTGCGCGCATAGGTGACGGCGGTTTGCGGAAAACCCACCCAGGAGATCATCCCGCGCAGGAACCGGTGCGTCTCGCGCATCGATTTCACCGCGTCCAGGCAAGACCGCGAGATCAGGCGGAAATCGCCGGCGTCCGCGGGCAGATCGGGATGGATCAAGCGCCGCATCGTGCGGTAGAACGCCCAAGCGGTGAATCGTTTGAAGGCAGTCTCGCCGGCCCGGGAAGCACGCTTGCCGTACACCACGTCGTAGCCGCGCCGATACTCGGCGATCATGTCGGCGATCACTTCAGGCGGGTCCTGGAGGTCCGCGTCGATGATCACGACGGCATCGCCCCGAGCCTCATCCATACCAGCCGTGCAAGCCGCCTGATGGCCGAAATTGCGCGCAAAGTTCAAGACTCGGATGCGGCGGTCTGCCTGAGCCCAATTCACCAGGACGTCGAGCGAGCCATCCTGGCTGCCGTCGTTCACCAGCAGGACTTCGCAGCCGCACCCAAAAGCCGCCATGCATGCCGTCAGCCGTTCGCGTAAATGCGGCAACGCTTCCTGTTCGTTATAGATCGGGATGACAATCGACAACAGCGCCGGGTGGGCTCGCGCAACCAGCAGGTGTCGTGTCCCGTTCACTGCTTGGCCCTCGCCAACAGTTCGTATTTCTTGTCCGACCCGACCGCCCGCCACTCGCCGCTTTCTCGCGCTAATGATGCCAAGGGACCGCCGGAGCGGATCAGCAGCACGTCCACTTTGTACTTATTGAGAAGCTTGCGCCAGTCCGCCTTGCCGCCGATCACGGCCAGATACTCGTCTCCGATTTCCGGGCCATAGTAGTTGTGACGGCTATCCATGAAGACGCGCTGCTCGGGATAGTTCCGGAAAATAAGATAGTCGCTCACCTGATCCGGCGTGAAGACGCGCGAATTCGCGATCAGCTCATGATGCTTCTCGATCATGTTCACGGGCACTTCGCCGTCGGGAAACTGGGTCGGCCAATTAACGCCTGGCAGAAACGGCAGCACGGCGATCACGACGGGGATGAAGGCGCCGGTTCCGGGCAGTTTCACCGTCAACGTTTCACCGATATCGCCGACAATGCCTAGAATCGACGCTTTAGTTTGTCCGGCCATCAAGCTCCGCCAAAGGCCGGTCAACTGACAGGCGATGATCGGAGCTGCGACCAGGGCGTAGATCGTAAGATGCCGCACCGAGATCAGCGAGATATAAGCCAGGAAGAGGATCGACAAAGCCTCGCCAATCTTACGCTCCCGCACGAGCGGAACCAGACAGATCAACCCGGCGAACAACAGGATCATGAAGTGCATGAGCTCTTCGCCCCGGAAGTCCGGCGAGAGGAACTCGCTCACGTTCGCCTGGATCCAAGGGTTCCGCAGCGTCTCAAGGATATGTAGGTGGAGCGCGATTCCATACGGATTGACGAGCGACGCCAGCGAACAGGCAACGCCCAATTTCGTCAACCGGATCGCCTCCTGGCTGCGCTCGGCGCGGTGTTCTTCCCAGAAATACGCCTCGGCTGCACAACCGAGAACCCGAATCCCCAGCAGCGCGAAGAATACGGCAAACCCGCCATGCAGATTGACCCACAAGGCGGTGATCGGGACCAGCAGCCAGATGAACCGGCCTCCCGGCGTCCGGCGATTATGTTCCAGTATCGCCAGGGAAATCGCCAGCAGAAGCAGCGTGAAAAGATGCGGGCGCACGAAGAAATGGAGCGAAGTGGCGGTCGCGGTCACCAATACGACTAATAGAGCGATAAACCCGTTGGAGCCACGCCAGACCATGTATTTCAAGAGGAACGTCACATATAAGGTGATGAGCGTCCCCGCCATGAAGGTAAGGCCTTTGTAGGAGGAATAGTTGTACACTGCCCCGAAAATGGCCTCAGACAGCCATTCGAAGGCGTACCATTCCTGGCCCGGCTTGGAAAACGCAAATAGATCGTGATGCGGGATCGAACCAGTCGCAAGAATATGCTGCCCGATCCGCGTGTGGAGCGTTGAATCGGCGTCCAGCAACAGCCTCTCCCACCCTACTGGACTCGTCAGGAACATCCAGACGGTGAAGAAGAGGTAAAAGAAGTCCGACAGCGACGGCTTGGCCAAGCGGCTCAGCGTTGACACCACAAACTGAGAGATCGGACGTTTCGCCGTCCGCCTTTAACAATGCCGCGCCTCGGATTGGCGCCCGACCTGCATATCCCCGGCCATGCCTGGCGTCCGGATGGTTTGGCGCATCGCGATTGCCGCGATAATTTGCGGTGGTGGTTGCGGCCGGTTTGAAACGGGTCCCAGGCCCACGGGTTGGACTACAGGGTTCTGGTTCTGGCAAGGAAGTCATGGCTCGGGCGGCACCGGCATCAACAATCCGGTAGACGTCCTGTACTGCCAGACTGGGACTATTGGCGCTCGCCTTGGGCCGTCTGTGAGGGAAGCTTGGCCAGGATGGAAAGAGCCTTGGCCGGTTCATGAGAATCTGTTGCCGGAAAACCTGCCGTCGGCCAGGGAGTATTGGCTGGTCTTTCGCGCAGAGGGACCTGGCATTCCTCCAGTGCGAGTAGCGGCTGAGCTTGCGCGCAAAGTGGCGATCGTTCAGGCTGACGCCCGCCGCCGCGGACTCACCGTCGCCGGAATCCAACTGGACGTCGACAGCCCAACCCGCGCACTTTCGGACTACGCCGCGTTCTTGCGCGAGTTGAGGAAGCACCTGGCGCCGGGAGTTCAGATTTCCATGACCGCGCTCCTGGACTGGTTTCGACGAGGTACATCGATTGCTGAGGTCGTTGGGGCCGTGGATGAATTTGTCCCGCAGTTCTACGACGTCCAGGAGTGGAACCCTTACAGCGGCGGCTATGCCATCGCCGCCCGTTTCGACGCAAGTCAATGGGGTCCGATATTCGATCGCTACCAAAAGCGATATCGCATTGGCATCTCCACCTTTGGTCGCGCGAGGCTCCTGGCACACCTCGAGACGCGCATGATTCAAGATATAGAGCCCCTCGACTTCGCGGTGAACCCGGTTTTCAAGCTGGAAACGTTGCGGACTGAGGCGAGGGAGTTGCGGTTGCGATATCGAGCTACTGCCGACGCCTGGGTGGGCTACCACCGATTCGGAGCTGGCGATTTAGTCGAGTTCACCCTGCCTGCCCTCGAAGCGATTGGCGCCGCCGTTTCGCAGGCGCGAGCGATGGGGAACTACTGCGCGGGCGTCGTGTTCTTCCGCTGGCCGGCCTTCAACGAAGTGTTAACGCTACCGCCCGCCGACGTGCTGGCGGCTGCCGGGGCGGCCCCGTCCGTCAAGCGCTTGGCGGAGTTACGAGTGGTAGAGGGCGATTGCGCCGCAGTCCATTGTGTCGACATCTTCCTGGTGAACCCGCACCCTTTGGCCGCCAAACCAATCAGCATCGTCATCGCGAGTTCAAGCGAACTGGAATACTTCCTGCCTCGAGACAGGATGCCGGTTCGTATGTCCGGGCCAACCCGGCTTCAGGTGTCTGTGCCTGCCTATGGCGGGCGAACGTTGATGCAACTGGGACGGGCGGTCTCTTTGGGGCGAGCGGAATTCAGAATCGAGGAAGAACGATGAAGCGTTTGTTGAGTTGGCCGTGTGGGTTGTTACTTGGCCTTGGCTTGGCGGGCGCCTGTGGATTCGATGCCACACTGCGTGAATATCTAAACACACATTTCTGGTTGCCCTTTCGTAAAGGAGGCAGTCAATTCGCCAATCGGGCCGAACTGCCGTCCGCCGGGCCCTATGCCGGAATGGGGCGCGCGGACGGGGAAACACCATTGGCGAAGCTGCGGCTCGCCTATCAGCATGGCGCCGAGTGTGCCGGCGCGACCAAGATTGTTGAGGCGGCCCGCGCCATGCCCGGACTTACACCCGTCGACCGTGAAGAAGTGGATCTGATCGACGCGAAGATCGACATGCGTTGCGGGTCGATCGAGCATCCTGAATCGCTCCGGCGCGCCAAAGATAAACTGACCGCCTTTCTCAAGAAGGCTCGGAGCGCCGCCTTGCGGAGCGAAGCGCGAGGTTGGATCGCTTACATCCACTATTCGCTGGGCGATCAAACTGCGGCGGGTAAGATCTATCTCGACGAGTTGAATCGCAAGGACACCATCCTTAGCCGTGAGACCTTGACTAACTCACTGCGGATGACTTACAGATCCGATGGTGGGCCGAAACTGCGTGAACACTTGGCTGAATACTTTGACACGGCCGAACATGCGGCGTTTGCGATTCAACTAGTCACCAATCCTCATTCGGGGCGAATCTACTATGAAGACATAACCCATCCGGTGAGTAAGGACGCGCCTCCCTATGACCGAATCAAGACACTGCTTCAGCGGAACGGCAAGTTATTTCAGACAGAACAAGGCGCCCAGACCCTGGCGACTCTCGGCATTCGTACCGCCTTGCGCGCGGGCGATCCCGCCGCAGCGCTTACTATCGCCGCGAACGTCCCGGTGCAAGCAGCCGTTCAGCGCGATTTGGATTTCCTTTGGATGACCGCTTCGGCCAACTTTCTTTCGAAGAACTACTCAGCCGCTGAGCCAATTTTGCTCCGGTTATTTCGATCCTCGCCCCGGGGCGCGCCGTCAAAATGGTCTGCCGCGCATGCACTATGCGGGGTCTATCAAAAGACCGGAAACGCCGTTGAGCAGATTCGCTACGCACTTTGGCTGGGAACGGGCGGCAATGAGGCGGTTGGCGAACAGTCTGTCAACTGGGTATTCTCCGGTTTCGATCTTGCGTTGTTGCTCGACACGCAGGCTTCCATTCAGGCTCTACGCGATTTCCTGGCGAAGTATCCATCGGTTCCAGGCGTCGATCTTGTGAAGTATGGCCTCGCCGTGCGCTTGGCCCGCGAAAACCAGTACGACGAAGCCACGCAACTATACCAATCGGTCGGGGCCCCGCAGCGCTCGGCCAGAATGAAGCGCCTCGCCGATCTATATCGGGAGTCAACGCGTGAGGACCTTTCCCAACCTCAGTTGCTCGCGGCAAAGTACACCTTCGCCGCCTACCTGGAGGCCAACGCCGACCGCACGTATTTCAACAACCGGCTTTGGTCGGGCTTCCAGCGAGGGGCGCTCCAAGCCAATACCGATTCCCGGCTCACCAAGGCCGAGCGTGAAAAATTGTCGGCGGGCGAGCGCAAACTGAAAGACGATCAGGAAGAACTCTGGCGCGCTCATCTCATCCTGCGCGAAATTGTCCGCGAGGCCGGTCCAAGCGAAATCGGCCGCCGGGCCGCGCGCCTGGCCATACGCTGCGTGCGCCGAATCAACACAGATCGATTTGGGCGCGAAGAAGAGATCAGGCAAGCCGACATTCAACTGACGGTCTGGCTGGCGCCTTCCTACGGAGCGAAACGATAGCCTGAGCCGCGCACCGTAATAATGTGTTTCGGGAACTGCGGGTTCTCTTCCAGCTTTTGCCGGATCCACGCAATGTGTACGTCCACGGTGCGGGTCGAGATATCGGGCTGGTATTCCCAAACGTCGCGCAGGAGATCCTCGCGCGAAACCACTCTGCCTCGGCGGTCCACCAGATACCGCAGCAGTTGTAGTTCACGCCCCGCCAAGCTAATGGGCTGTCCGTCCTTGGTGACTTCGGCTCTGTCGAAGTCGACAATAATCGAGCCAAACTGATACCGCAGCACCGGTGTCAGTTTTTCTTTGCCAACCCGCCGCAGCAGAGCCTCGACGCGCGCCAGCAGTTCGGCGGGGTCAAACGGCTTAGTCAGATAGTCGTCCGCGCCCAGCTTCAAGCCCACCACGCGATCAATCACTTGTGTTTTGGCGGTCAACATCAGGATCGCCACGTCGCTGCCATGTTGGCGAACTTCTTTGCACACATCGAACCCGCTCTTGCCCGGCAACATGACGTCCAGCACGATTAAGTCCCAGCGCTGGCTGGTGGCCTTCATCAGTCCCTTAGGGCCGTCCGTTGCAGTCTCGACTTCGTAGCCTTCGGCGGCGAACAAGTCCGAGAGGGTCAGAACCAGCCCCGGCTCATCCTCGATCAATAGTATCCGCGAACTCATCTTCTTCTGGTACCTGTGCGGGAGCGGCGGGAATCCGGAGTATGAACTCGGTTCCCACGCCAGCCTCGCTCCTTACTGTAACGGTTCCGCCATGTGCTTCGATCACTCGTTTCACTAGATTCAAACCCAACCCGGTACCGTGCGTCTGATCCTCGATCGCCTTCTTGCCACGGTAGAAGGCATCGAATATGTAGGCTTGGTCCTTCGGCGCAATTCCTGCGCCGCGATCCCGCACCGCGATCTCCAGGGCTCCGCCGCTTTCCCGGGCAGTGACGCCAATCCATCCGCCGGTGAACCCATATTTGGCTGCGTTTGAGACGAGATTGATGACCGCGTGTTTCAGCGCGACGGCGTCGGCCAGGATCGGCGGCAATCCCTCGGCGATATCCACTTCGACTAAGCAGCCGGCTTCGTCGGTGATTCGGGCAGTCGCAGTCAAAGCGTCTTCAATCACTGTCTCCACGCGGGCCGGTTCGCGATCCTGAATCATGCGGCCCGCTTGTGCGCCGGCAAAGCGCAGTATCTGTTCTACGATGCCGGTCAGCCGTTCGCTCTCGTCGCGGATCAGCGCACCGTACCGTTGGATCTGCTTCGGATGCGAAACCAGGCCGCCGTGCAGATTGTGCGCCGCCGTGCGGATCACCGTCAACGGAGTCCGTAACTCGTGCGACACGCCGGCTACGAAATCCATCTGGAGCTTCGCCAGCCGTTGCTCGCGCTGAGTGAAACGAATCAGCGCAGCTAGCGCGCCTAACATCATGGCAAGGAGCCCGGCGAGAATTGCGAGATTCCGCCAACGTCCGCGCTGCACCACCGTTTCCAGTGAACCGGCATGATGGCGCACCGATAGCGTCCACTGACCGCGGTCTGGCGGCGGGCCGGGGCCACCAGATGGCGGCGGACCACCCCTGTCGCCACGCCCTTCAAAGCGGCGGCCGAAAAATCCAGGGCCGCCCCCTCCCCCTCCGCCCCCGCGCCGCCGAAAGATGTTCTCAAATTGCAATTCGAAGAGCCGGATGGTCCCGTCTGCCGGGCTGCCCGTAAATGCCGGGTTGCTTTGAAACAATATCTTTGACGAGTCGCTACTCCAAGCCAGCGTTGCGTCATAGTCCGATCCACCGAGATGACGCTTTAGTAGCTCCGGCAACATCGCCGTGCGGACGTAGTCGGTGTTGACTTCCAGCAGCAGCCATTCGGATTCCACCGGTCGGCGCGGCGAGGAGGCCTCCTCTGATCGCTCTGATGGACGGCGAAAACGGGGCAACTCGATTAACGTCGACTCGCTTCGCCGGAACGGTCCTCCAGCGTCGAAGCCCTGTTGAGAAAGTCTCGCAGCCAGGCGCTCTCGCACCGAAGCCCAATCAGGGGGCCACGCTGCGGCGTGAAAGACTCCGGCGTTCTTGTCGAGCACCAGTAGGTGGATTTCTTCTCCGTTCGGCACGGCGAGGGCGATCTGCCGGAATAGATGAGCATGATGAGGAGACGACTCCTTCCAGTTTTCAAAAAGCGCGAGATATTCCTCTTCGCGGCTAACGTCCTCCGGCGCCGGACCGCTGGGATGGAGAGCGCTGACGGCGGTCGAGAGATCGGCGTTGAAATCGCGGCTGAGTTGCTGCAGACTGCCCCGCAGGCTCGCCTGCATGCGTTCCCGTTCGGCGATACTTACCTCGCCGATCCACGTGTATTGCAGGAAGCCGATTAGAATACACGACGCCGCGATGGCGAACGCAAAGAGCCACCAGACGCGCTTCTGTCGTCGCTCGGATTGCATCTCCATCTGATTATGGCGCCAGCCTAAGCCCATGGTATCGAGCTCCGTCTAGCCGCTGCGCAAATTGCCGGTTAACCTCGTGTCAAGAGTGTTAACTCGGTCCCATTGCGTTTCAGCGCAAATTGGCGTAGTCTGATCGCTAAGTGGGGTCAGTGAAATGAGTGATGAGTTTCGTATCCTTTTGCCTTGTCATCGTGAACGCGATTCGCTGGATGGCCACGGCGCGGTTCGCTGGTGCGGGGACTGCAACAAACACGTCTATGATTTCGCCAAGTTGAAACGGGACGAGATACACCGGTTGACGGCAGCCGGATCGATTTGCGGCATCTTGTCGCGCGATGCCGATGGCTCGGTCCAAACGGCGGATAGACGTGGGTTCCTTCGCTGGGCGTCGGCTTTCGCGGCCAGTTCATTGCTGTTTGCCTTTGGTCAAAAGGTAGAGGAATCGGGTGGTATCCAGAGCTTGGTTGTTGATGGTTCAGGGGCGCCGGTTGCAAAGGCGAGCGTGTCGGCAGGTGTGGGATTCACTGCGACGGGCGACGATCAGGGCCGCTTCACATTTCGCGGTCTTACGCCGGGTGTGTATCCGATCCTGATCGAGGCTTCGGGGCAACCATCAACCCGGCTTGATGTGTTGGTGACGTCGGGGCGCGTTGTCGATCTTGGCTCCTTGGTGATGGGAAACGAGCCAACTGGCGTGACCGGAGTGGTTGTCGACGCCACGGGAGCGGTCATCACAGGCGCGAAGGTGTCTTTGCAGATCGGAGGCAGTCTCCAGCCGGTCAACACGGTCACCGATGATCAGGGACGGATCTCAATAGCTCGCCTGCCCGCTGGCGATTACAAAATCCAGGTGGAATCACCCGGTTTTATTCCGGCGGAGTTTCCTCTGGCCCTCGGAACCGTCCGCATGGAACTGGGTCAGATCGTGCTCAAGGTCGGCGACGTCACGATGGGCGTGTTGATTTTCGATACCGGGCGAAGTAATCCAATCGGCAGCTTGTGGAAACGCCTCACCCGCTAATGCTATACTGCGGATTCATGTTCGCCTTCGGCTCGTCCCGTACTCATCGCTACCACCATCATCATGCGTGTGTGCGACGGGTTGGCTTCTAGGTTTCCCTAAACAGTTTTCTAAGGAAGCAGCCCGCCGCTTACTGTGGCGGGCTTTCGCATTTCCTCGTGTGGTGTGTGAGATATGACTCTGGACTTCAAAAAACTCGACGGGCTGGTGGCCGCTGTGACCGTCGACCATGTCACTGGTCGCGTGCTGATGGTCGGCTTCATGAACGAAGAAGCGTGGCGCAAGACTGTGGAGACCGGCTTTGTCACTTTCTATAGCCGCACACGCAACAAGCTGTGGATGAAGGGCGAAAGCTCGGGACACCGGCTGATCGTGAAAGAGATCCGCACCGACTGCGACCAGGACGCACTGGTGATTCGCGTCGAAGCCGTTGGCCCCGGCGTCTGTCACGAAGGCTACGAGAGTTGTTTTTTCAAGCGCCTGGACGGCGAAGCGTGGCAGGTGGTGGACCACGCCGCGTTCGATCCCAAAGCAGTGTACGGAGGCTGATTCGTTCATGTCGAAACTGAAAATCGGAATCCCCAAAGGCAGCCTAGAAAACGCCACGGTCGATCTGTTTCGCCGGGCGGGCTTCAACATCACGTTGTCGTCGCGATCGTACTTTCCGGCCATCGACGATCCGGAGATCGAATGCATGTTGATCCGCGCGCAGGAGATGGCGCGATATGTGGATGATGGCATTCTCGACGCAGGCCTTACGGGCCGCGATTGGGTGATCGAGAACGACGTCAATGTCGAAGTGGTCGCGGACCTGATCTATGCCAAACAGAGCTTCGGCAAGGTGCGTTGGGTGCTGGCCGCTCCTGAGAACGGCTCCATTCACACGGTGAAGGATCTGGAAGGCAAGATCGTCGCGACAGAGTTAGTCGGCGCGACCAGGAAGTATCTGGCTTCGCATGGCGTCACCGCCAAGGTGGAATTCTCCTGGGGCGCGACCGAAGTGAAACCCCCGGTGCTGGCCGACGCGATTGTCGAAGTAACGGAGACCGGCTCATCCCTCCGAGCCAATAAACTCAAGATCATCGACACCGTGCTTGAGTCTAATACGCAGTTGATCGCCAACACCGCCGCTTGGGCCGACGTCTGGAAGCGCCGGAAGCTTGGCGACCTTCGCATGTTACTCGAAGGAGCCATCAACGCTCTTGGCAAGGTGGGTCTGATGCTCAACGTGAAGAAGGAAGACTTGGCGAACGTGCTGGCTGTGCTGCCTGCGTTGAAAAAGCCCACCATCTCTCATCTGAGCGATGACGAATGGCTGGCCGTCAACACGATCCTTGACGAAATCACTGTGCGCACGATTATTCCGCGGCTCAAGGAAGCGGGAGCGCAAGGAATCGTCGAGTACCCGCTAAACAAGATCGTAATGTAGGGGAGAGCGACCACGTTGATCCGGATCATTCCCAGTAAGCAGATCGGGCCGCTATTGACTCGCCGCGCCGCACGGATGAACGAGGCGGAAATCGCGGTGCGGCCGATTCTTGAAGCCGTCAAGAAGCGCGGTGACCAGGCCGTGCTTGAATATGCCCGCCAGTTTGACGGGTTGCAGGGCGATCAAATCGAAGTCCCAACCGCGACACTCCGTAAATCGCGTTTGTCCCCTGAACTGCGAGCGGCGGTAACAGCGGCTTCGCTGAACATTCGAGCCTATGCGAAGCTGCAGTTACCGCAATCGAAGACGGTTACGCCATCGCCTGGAATAAAACTTTCACAAATCGTGCGTCCGCTCGACTGCGTCGCGGCTTACATTCCCAGCGGGCGTTACCCGCTGCCTTCTACGTTGATGATGACGGTCATCCCCGCACAGGTAGCTGGCGTACGGACGATCTGTGCAGCGTCGCCTAAGCCATCCGATGTAATTCTCGGTACCGCCGCCTTGCTAAAGGTGGATCATTTGTATCAGGTAGGTGGCGCTCACGCGATCGCCGCCTTCGCCTATGGCACGCGCACAATACCGAAGGCTGACCGAATTGTCGGACCCGGTTCCATTTGGGTCGCCGCCGCGAAAAAGATAGTGTCCGGTGACACGGGAATCGACTTCGTGGCTGGCCCGACTGAGATACTCATTATCGCCAGTCAGGGCACGCCGAAATGGATTGCCGCCGACATGCTGGCGCAAGCCGAGCACGATACCGATGCGAGCGCGATTTTGCTGACTACTTCGCAACTGCTTGCCGAAGCGGTGGCAAAGGAGATAGCACTACAACTTGAAACGTTGCCGACCGCTGGTGTAGCTCGTAAGGCAATCGAAAATAACAGCGCTATCGTTATCGTTCGATCCGCCGAGGAAGCTGTCGAGTTATCCAACAGGTTTGCGCCGGAACACTTGAGTATCGACGATCGAAAGCTGATTCCGGGGATTCGCCACGCCGGTAGTATCTTCGTGGGTGAGTTTAGTCCGGAAGCCGCCGGTGACTACGCCTCCGGGCCGAATCATGTCTTGCCCACCAGTGGCGTGGCGCGGCTCCGCGGCGGACTCTCGGCAGCCGACTATGTGAAAGTGATCTCGGTGCAACAACTCTCGCGCCGGGCGTTGAGCAAGCTGGAACCTGCCATTACGCCCTTGGCTCGCGCCGAGGGTCTCGAAGCACACGCCCGAAGTGTGGAGGTTCGCCTCCGTGATTAAGCCACGCCAAGCCGTCGAGCGCATGGCGCCATACTCGCCGCCTTCGGACGGCCGGGCGGGGAAGTTGCGCCTGGACTTTAATGAGAATACGGTGGGAGCATCTCCGCGAGTTGTGGAGGCGATCGCTCGCCATCTCACCGCCGATGCCTTGACGGTCTATCCGGAATATCGGGAAACCAAGCCCGCGCTCGCCGCATTCTTTGGAGTAAGTCAAGACGAGTTCATTCTGACCAACGGAACCGACGAAGCGATCCAGGTCCTGGTGAACACTTATGTCGATGACGACGGCGAAGTGATCATTCTTCATCCCTCCTACGCGATGTATAAGTTCTACGCGGAGGTGGCAGGCGCCAAGGTACGTGAGCTGTCGTATCGGGAAGGCGATCTGGCGTTTCCACTGGAAGAACTCCTCGCGGCTGTCACACCGGCGACGCGCGCCATTCTGATCTCGAATCCGAATAATCCCACTGGAACCGGAATTGGACTCGAAGAGATTGAACGGATTCTGGAGGGCGCTCCGCAGGCGGCCGTGTTGATTGACGAAGCCTACTTTGAGTTTTCCAAAGTGACCGCGCTTGGCTTACTGGCGCGATACGAGAATCTCTTCGTCAGCCGGACATTTTCAAAGGTCTACGGCATGGCTGCGTTACGAATTGGGTGCCTCTTCTCGCAGCGCCAGAACGTAGCGTTTCTGCATAAAGCCCAATCGCCTTATAGCGTGAACATGCTGGCTGCGGTGGCGGCGCGGGCGGCGGTCGAGGACCGTGAGTATGTGGCGGCGTTCGTCGAGGAAGTGCTGGCCGCGCGTGAGCGATGTTACAAGGGGTTAGAGCGCTTGGGCGTCAGTTACTTCAAGAGCCAGGCAAACTTTGTATTGTTTCGAGCCGGAGCGCGGTCGGTCGAAATCCGCGACTCCTTGCGGGCGCGTGGAGTGTTAGTGCGGGACCGATCCTATGAGATCGCCGGTTGCGTGAGGGTGACGATCGGTACTCGCGCGCAAGTCGATCGTTTTCTGACTGAGCTGGAGTCTATTCTATGAAGCACATCGAGATGATCGTTTTCGACATGGACGGCGTGCTGGTTGAGGTGGGCGATTCCTATCGCGAGACGATCTGCCAGACCGTTCTGCACTTCACCGGCAAAACAATAACGCGCGAGTTAGTGCAGGAGTACAAGAACCGCGGCGGATTCAATAACGATTGGCTGTTGTCGCAAATGATGGCGCGCGACTTGGGCGTAGAACTTGAATATCAAACGGTCGTCGACAAATTCAACCAACTATTCTTTGGCACGGTAACCGACGGCATCCCGGACGGCTTGATGGCGCGCGAGCGATGGATTCCCCGGGCTGGGTTATTGGAAGACCTTAGCCGCCGTTACACACTTTCGATTTTTACCGGCCGTCTGCGCGAAGAAGCCGAAATGACGCTGCGCCGTTTTGCGGGCGGACAGAAATTCAACCCTTTGATCGGGGCGGCGGACGTCGTGCAGGGAAAGCCCGATCCAGAAGGATTGCAAAAGATTCAAGCGGCGCATCCTGGGGTGAAACTCTGGTATGTCGGTGACACCGTCGACGACGCGCGCCCGGCGCAGGCCGCTGGCGTTCCCTTTATCGGAGTGGCCGCGCGCGAAACGCCGTATCGCGACAAACTCCTTGAACTCTTCGAGGACTGCGGCGCTGTGGCTGTCATTGAAGATATCAATCAAATACCCGAGGTACTGAACAACCGATGAGATCCGGCAGCGTCGAACGGATAACCAAGGAAACCCAAATCAAGGGTACGCTCCGCCTGGAGGGCAAGGGCCGTTATGAGATCCATACGGGCGTGCGGTTCCTTGATCACATGCTGGAGCTCTTCGCCAAGCACGGCGGCTTTGACTTGACGATCGACGCCAAGGGCGACTTGGACGTCGACCAGCATCACACCGTCGAAGACGCCGGCATCGTGCTAGGCCAGTTATTCAGCAAGGCGTTGGGCGACCGTAAGGGTATCAATCGCGCCGGTTACTTCGTGTTGCCAATGGATGAAACTCTCGCTGTCGTTGCGATCGACCTGGGCGGACGTCCGGCCTTGGTCTACAAGGATCTGGTCAAGGTCCGGCTAGTCGGCGATTTGCAGACGGAATTGTGCGAAGACTTCTTCTCGGGCTTCACCATCCACGCCGGCGCCAACTTACACGCCAAAATCATGTACGGACGGTCCAATCATCATAAAATCGAGGGTATCTTCAAGTGCTTCGCGCGCGCAATGAAGTTCGCCTGCTCGAAGGACGCGCGACTGAAGGATCAGCTTCCGTCGACCAAGGGATTGCTCTAAGAAATGGTCTCGATCTTCGACTACGGCGCCGGTAACATCCGCTCGGTTCAGAATACTCTGTCCGAGATCGGCGCGGCTTATGAATTGATCGACGACGCAGCGGGTCTTCGGGCCGCTACGCAGATCATCCTTCCGGGCGTAGGACACTTTGGGCAAATCATGCGATCACTGGATGCCATGCGCGTGCGTGAGACCATCCTGGAGCGCATTGAGGCCGGCGTTCCCTTCCTGGGCATCTGTCTCGGGCTGCAGGCGCTGTTCGGTGGCAGCGAGGAAGCGCCGGAGCTTGCAGGCCTAGGCGTCTTTCCGGAACGCATCACTCGTTTTAAGGGCGCCGCACGTGTGCCTCACATGGGCTGGAATGAAATCGATGCGCGCCCCAACTCCCGGATCTTGCGGAACCTCAGTCCGAAGCCCTATGTCTACTTCGCGCACAGTTACTTCGCGCCGATGATCGACGCAACTGCCGCCTCCTGTACTTACACCGTGCCGTACACCGCTGTCCTGGAACGCGGCAACCTCTTCGGAGTGCAATTCCATCCAGAGAAGTCCGGGCCGCTAGGGCTACAGATCGTCCGTAACTTTGTGGAGATCGTAGACTAAGTGCTCGCCAAACGAATCATCCCGTGTCTGGACGTTACCGCGGGCCGCGTGGTCAAGGGCGTAAATTTTGTAAACCTGAAAGATGCCGGCGATCCGGTGGAACTCGCAGGCCGTTACAACCTGCAAGGGGCCGACGAACTGGTTTTTCTGGATATCACTGCCTCCTCCGATCAGCGTGCGACGATGGCGGATGTAGTCTTCCGCACGGCGCAGCATGTCTTTATCCCACTTACTGTGGGCGGGGGCATCCGGTCGATCAAAGACGCGCGCCGCATCCTCATGTCGGGGGCCGATAAAGTGGGCGTCAATACCGCGGCGGTGCATCGGCCTGAACTCATCACTGAACTAAGTCGGGAGTTTGGATCGCAAGCCGTCGTACTGGCCATTGACGCCCGGCGCCGGCCTGATGGCAATGGGTGGAATGTGTTCACCAAGGGCGGACGAGTGGACGAGGGGATCGACGCCATCGAATGGGCGGCGCGGGGCGAGGCCATGGGCGCGGGTGAGATATTACTCACTTCTATGGACGCCGACGGAGTGAAAGACGGGTTCGATTGCGAACTTACGCGCACCGTCTCACGCGCGACTCGGATTCCGGTGATCGCCAGTGGCGGGGCGGGGAAGCCCGAGCATTTCCTGAAAGTTTTAACCGAAGGCGAAGCGGACGCTGCGCTAGCTGCCTCGATCTTCCACTTCGGCACTTATACGGTGGCGGACTTGAAACAATATCTTGAACAACATGGGATTGCAGTGAGGCCAGCTCTTTGATTATTCCTTGCATCGATTTGATGGACGGCAAGGTCGTCCAGTTAGTACAGGGGCGCGACAAGGCCCTGGAAGGCGGAACGCCGGCGGAAATGTTGGAACGCTTTGCGGCCTTCCCCGAGATCCAGGTGATCGACCTCGACGCTGCTATCGGCAAAGGCGCCAATGACGATCTCGTGGAGTTTCTCGCTGCCCGGGCTCGTTGCCGCATTGGCGGCGGTGTCAGGACAGCCGACCGAGCCAAAAAGCTTGTCGAGCAAGGCGCTCATCGCGTGGTGATCGGAACATCGGCCTTTGCCTACAATGGCGTGAACGGGTTGTTACTCCAAGCGATTGTCGACGCCGTGGGACGCGAGCGAATTCTAATCGCCGTGGATTCCAAAGATGGCAAAGTGGTCGTGAAGGGCTGGCGCGAATCCACGCAATTTACCGCCGAAGAGATGCTGCCGCAATTGGAACGCTACTGCGGCGGATTCCTTTGCACTTATGTCGACAAAGAAGGCATGATGCAGGGGACGGATCTGGAATGGTTCGCCCGCCTGCGCGCTAAGACCCAACATGAACTCACCGCGGCCGGCGGAATTACGACGCTCGAAGATGTCGCCGCTTTGACTCGTTTAGGGATTCACTCAGCGCTTGGTATGGCCATCTACACCGGCAGGCTCGATCTCGCCGAACTCGCCAGGATCAACGCCCAAGCGGAATCGAAATAATCTCTTCGTCGTTGCGCGCGAAGATATGGCGATTGGCATACGCCGGATGTGACCAGTTGACGGCTCCCAATTCACGCCGGTTGTTGGAATCCGTGGTCGGCCGGATCAATTGCGTCCGGCTAATCTCCTGGTATCCGGCTGGTGAAAGCCGCGCCATGATCAATTCCCCGCGATCGTTGTTGATGAAGTAACGATCTCCATTGCGGACGATAAATCCAGACGCCCAACGCGCCTTCTCCTTCGTAACTTCCTGCGTCTCCCAGACACGCTTGCCGGTCTTGAGGTTCAGGCAGCGAAACTGCCCGTAACTGCAGATTCCGTAGATATAGCCGCCATCGATCACCGGGGTGTTGACCACCGCATGCAGCCCGTCGGTCGCGATCTCGCTATCGCTTGTGCCCTTCCAAATTCGCTTGCCGGTCAGATCCACCAGCATGGAGCCGTTGTAGAACGAACTTACCAGCAGACTCGCGCCGCTAAAGACAGGCGTCGCCAACGTAGCGCCCATGTGCGCCTTCATCGGTTGTTCCCAATTCACTTTGCCGCTGACGGGATCAAGCGATGTTACAGCCACCGGATGCCAGACGATCAACTGGCGTTTGCCGCCGGTTTCGACAATGATCGGCTGGCAGTAACCCGGTTCCGAGTCCGATGCAATCGCCCGCCAAATCTCCTTGCCAGTCAGCTTATCGAACGCCACCACTTTCGCGTCCGGCTGGCCGCCCACGATCGCAATGAGCCGGTTGCCATCGACTAACGGTGCGCTGGCGATACCCCAGCCGGGAATTACAGCGCCGTAGTCCTTGACGAAGTCTTTCTCCCAAACGACGGCGCCGGTGCGTGTCGCCAGACAAAGCAGCTTACCGCTGGCGCCAACGACATACACAAATTCTCCATCCACTGTAGGGGTAGCGCGAGGTCCAGTTCCGTAGCTGATTCCTTGATAATTGGCCGCCCACTCGCGCGTCCATAGGACCTTACCTGTCTTCTGATCAAGCGCTAGTGCCCGCTCGACGCCTTTCCGCGCGGCCGCGGCCTGAAAGTCGGTGACAAACACTCGCCCGCCGGAAACGGCAGGCCCTGAGTATCCGGCGCGAATCGAAGTTCGCCAAGCAGCGAGCAAACCATTACTCGGGAACTTATCGATAATTCCAGTTTCCAGCCAGACGCCGCCGCGGCCTCGGCCTCGCCACTCGGGCCAGTCCTCGGCCCCCAGACAGGCGGACAGTAACAGGACGAGGCCGAAGTGTCTCGCCATTGCTATTTTCGCGCGCTCGTGGCGTCGGCCTTCGGGAAATCGGCCGGTACCTTTTGTTTAACTTTTCCTGTCGCGGCCCATTCCGTGCCGCGTTGGAACGTAACAATGAATCCGACGCATTGCATAGCCGGCACGTCATGCCCCAGAATCGTGTGGAAGACACGGCCTTTGCCATAGCTAATGGTCATCAGCGCGGGCTCGTGTTCGCCGGTCCCGCCAGTCGCCTTGTCGGAAAAAGCGGTCGCCAGCACGGTAACTTTCTCCGCCGGTCCTCGGAGCGTGTCATAGAGTTCATCCTGCGTATGCATCCATGATTCCGGCAGTCCTTTCATGATCGGATGCGCTTTGTCGCGGGTCATTACTGCGTAGGAATGAGGCTTGCCGTGATGCCCACCCCTGCCTGGCGTCATGTCGCGATCCACCTTGCCATCGCGCCATCGTAACATCGGCCCGTCTTTCTCCGTCCGGCCGCTCCATCCGCCGACGCCAGTGATGCGGTTATACTCCAACCACTTCGGAAAGGCATTGTCTGCCGCGTGAACGGAGACGAAACCGCCGCCGCCTTTAACATAATCCTCGAAAGCCTTCTGCGTGTCAGGCGGCCAAACGCCGCCTCCGCCATAGTCCGAATAGTTCGAGACGACGACAGCGTACTTCTTGAACTCGGGCCGGAACGCGCTCATATCGGCGCCTTTCGCGGGCGTAGTCGCGACGTCGACCTGGAAGAGACCGGTCTCTTCCAATAGCTTCTTCAACACCGGGGTTGTAAGTTGCCACTGGTGATTATTCTGTCCATCTACAATCAGGACGGACTTGGGAGCCGCCTGCAGGCTGACCGAGCCAGCGAGCAAGAGGGCAGAAAACATTGGGAACCGCATTCCAGCCATTCTAACGCCAAGCGTTCGTCGTTGTCTCGGGGCTTGTCTCTCCGTCAGATGGTATTCTTGCGTGCATGCTTCATCGTCGGTACTTCCTCCTCCTTGGCGCCGGTGCTGCTTGTGGAAGGGCGGTCACCATGGATGCGATTGCCGAACGTTATGTCAAATTGGTTTTGGCGCTTGGCGTACACGACGCCGACTATGTGGACGCCTTCTACGGCCCGCCCGCCTGGAAAACAGAAGCCGCGCAGCGCAAAGCGCCGGTGGCGGAGGTTCGTCAGGAAGCCATCGCCCTATTGGCGCTGCTGAACGGCCGGCCACCTGCGGCACAGGATGAAGAGTTGCTCAAGCTCAGGCATCGCTATCTCTCGGTTCAGACTAAATCCGCGGTCGCACGCGCGGAAATGCTGAGCGGTCAGCGGTTTTCTTTTGATGAAGAGTCGCGTGCGCTCTATGATGCGGTTGCTCCCGCAGTAACTGTCGCCCAGTTTGACAAGACCCTTTCTGAGCTGGAGAAACTTGTGCCGGGCCGGGGGCCCCTCGCCGATCGTTACACCGAATGGTGTAAGCAGTTCCAGATTCAGGCGCCGCGACTCGATGCCGTGTTTAAGGCGGCGATTGAGGAAGCGCGAGCGCGAACGGTTCGCTATATTCGTCTTCCAGCGAATGAAAGTTTTGAGGTCGAGTACGTCACCAAGCAGGTGTGGAGCGCCTACAACTGGTACAAGGGGAATGCGCAGAGTTTGATTCAGGTGAATACGGATCTGCCGATTGAGGCGAACTTCGCGCTGCGCTTGGCTTGTCACGAAGGTTATCCGGGTCATCACTTGTACAACGCTCTGCTGGAAGACCGTTTGGTGCGGAAGCGCGGCTGGGTTGAATACTCCGTCTATCCGCTCTACAGCCCGCAATCATTGATCGCCGAGGGCTCAGCCGACTACGGGCTGGAAGTCGCTTTCCCTGCCGCCGCGCGCGCGGAGTTTCTCACGACTCGGTTGTTCCCGCTCGCAGGGCTGGATCCAGGCAAGGCGGAACTCTACCTCCAAGTGGAACGGCTGGCCGAGGGGTTGGACCACGTCGTGAACTTCGCGGCGCGCCGTTATGTGGATCGGGAAATTTCGCGAGAGGATTGCCAGAGCCTACTCCAGAAATACGCACTCCAGCCGCCGGACCGCGCCGCGCAACGAGTGAGATTCATCGACAAACATCGCAGTTACGTCATCAACTACAACGCCGGTGAAGATCTGATTCGAGCGCATATGATCGCGCGCGGGGCGGGCGGTTCCGGACCGGAGGCGTGGAAAGAATTCGAAGCCTTGCTCTCGTCGCCCCGCCTGCCTTCGGGCTTGGCCCGTTAGTCAGTTAGCGCGGTCCAATTGCCAGCCATAGAGCAGCGTTGACGTCAAATAGAACACCGCGCACGGCGCCAGGATCCAAGCCGGCTCGTGCGCGGCGTATCGCCCTGCGGCAATCAAAGCGATGCACTGCAACAAACCAGGAACCAAAGACCCAGCCGCCAAACTCCACCTCGCTTGCCGGACCGGTTTCTGAATCGCCATATGATTGCCGATCGCCATTGCCACTAACAACCCCGCGGCAGATCCCGCCGGATGCAGCGGCATAGTCAGCGGCAATGCAATCAGCATCAAGGCAGCGTGCTTGGCCGCCAAAATCCGCCAGCCTCGCATCGGCATCAACCTGTAACGCTCCATGGCCGGACCGGCGTCCAACGCAAACAGGCATTGCGCGCAAGTGCTGAGCGCTACCACGACAATCAACGACATCACTAACAACGCCTCGGGATCAAGGTCCGGCCGCGCCATCCGATAAGCGATGGTCGAGGCGCTCAGTAACAACGCAACGTACGGGTCGAGTAAGTTCAGTAGCTCACGGACATTTTTTCGCACTAGTTCGCCGAACCACCCCGGGACGGCGCGAAACGCCAGCGACTTGGGGAAGGGAACCGCAAACGCCACCAGCACAAACGCGAGCGGCAGGAATTGCGGCCGCCGTGTCCATGCAATCGCGGCAATCGCGAGCCAGGCAGCGGGGCTGAGAAATACGCTCGCAAAACGGACCACGCGCAACTCGCTCGCTTTGACTGGCCAGGTTCCCACGCGATCGGCCGGCAATCGCCGGTACGGGTCGGCGCACATCGGAAAGATCGCCACCACGCCTACCAACAAAAACACAAACACGCCCGCTCCACCCTGGCCCATGAGAAACAGCACCCAAAACAGGTTGTTGGCGCGCAGGCCACCGATCCCGCCTTGTTCGCGAATTACCGAGCGCGCCAGCGCCCGGACTATCGGCCAGATCCGAGCCACGATAAGTCCTGCAGAACGGGCGCCTCCACCAAATCGAAGTAGTGAGCTTCGAGCGAAGACGGAAGTTCATCCGGCGGCGTATCCCACACCTTGACGCCGCCGCGGATGAAGATAATCCGCGTGGCGATCTCCTCTACGATCGCGAGCATATGCGAAGTAAAAAATGTGGTTACACCTCGCTTGGCCAAGACCTTCAACAGATCGCGGATGGTTTTCGACGTGACGGGATCGATGCCTTCAAATGGCTCGTCCAGAAACAACACGCGCGGATTCGGCAGCAACGCCATCGCCAGCGCTGTCTTCTTGCGCATCCCGTGTGAACATTCGGCCGCGAAGGTGTCAGCCCCATGTTCCAAAGCCAATGCCGAAAGCAACTCGCGCGATCGCTTGTCCCGCTCACGCCGGTCCAGCCCCCAGATGTCGCCCGTCAGCCGCAGGTGCTCGGAAACCGTTAGCGAGTCAAACAGCCCGAGATGCTCCGGCACCGTCCCGCACACCCGCCGCACTTCCAGTGGTTTCGCCACAACGTTGAGCCCGCAGACTTCCGCTGAACCTTCGCTAGGCTCGAGCAGCCCCGTAAGCATCTTGACCGTCGTCGATTTGCCTGCGCCGTTGGGCCCCAGAAAGCAGCAGATCTCCCCAGACGGAATCTCGAGGTCCAACTTTGAGACGGCGACGTGCTCACCGAATCTTTTGGAGAGCTGGCGGCATGTAATCATCTGTCTTCTCAATCATACGAGTCCGTAGCCGTCGCTGTGTCCATAAATATTTGTTATGCCATTCGTATAATGGTATGGTTGTATCGATAATTATAAATTTGCTTAATCCTTCCCGCTGGATCATACTGTACTTACCCCTTGAGCGCCGGAGAAACAGGCCGGCCGGGTACGTGTCTTACGGCGAACCAGCCTATACGGGACACGTCACCGAAACCCAAGCAACTTCATGGAGAACTGCCATGTCGAACCGCGTTTATATATTTGATACAACACTCCGGGACGGCGAACAGTCCCCCGGTTGCAGCATGAGCGTTCCGGAAAAACTCCGGATGGCTAAATATCTGGTGGAGCTCGGCGTCGATATCCTCGAAGCCGGGTTCCCCATCGCATCCGAAGGCGACTTCGAGGCAGTGAGGGCTGTCTCGCAGGAGTACAACTGGGTGCAAGTAGCGGCGCTTGCCCGCTCGGTCCCAAAAGACATCGAACGCGCAGCCAAGGCGCTTGAGAAAGCTAAGCGCTCGCGCATTCATACGTTTATCGCCACCAGCGATATCCACCTCAAGTACAAGTTCAACAAGTCACGGCAGCAGATTCTGGACGAGGCTGTGGCTGGAGTGCAACTGGCGCGATCCTATGCTGAGGACGTCGAGTTCTCAGCCGAAGACGCGACCCGGACAGACCCGGATTACTTGGAGCAGGTGACGCTGGCGGTGGTGGCGGCGGGCGCTCGCACCGTCAATCTGCCGGATACGGTAGGTTGGTCGGTGCCTCACGAATATGCGGCTTTGATCGCACGCATGGTGAAAGCCGTGGGTGACCGTGCCATCATCAGCGTCCATTGCCATGATGACCTTGGACTTGCCGTCGCCAACTCGATTGCCGCGGTCCAGGCGGGCGCGCGTCAGATTGAGTGTACGATCAACGGCATTGGTGAGCGTGCGGGTAATGCGGCGCTCGAAGAGATCGTGTGCGCTTTCAAGGTTCGGCAGGATCAACTGCCGTTTGAAACCAAGATCGTAACCGAGCATTTGTATCCGGCCAGCCAGATGCTCACGTCCATCATCGCGTTTGGCGCGCAACCGAACAAAGCCATCGTGGGAGAGAATGCTTTCGCGCACGAAGCGGGCATTCACCAGGACGGCTACCTGAAGAACAAGGCCACCTACGAAATCATCGAACCGAAGTCGGTGGGTGTGCCTGAATCTCGCCTGGTTCTGGGCAAACACAGCGGACGCCACGCGCTGAACGAGCGCTGCGTCACGCTGGGTTTCACGCTTTCCAAAGAGCAACTCGGCGATGTTTATGACGCGTTCACCGCGCTGGCCGACAAGAAAAAAGGCGTGCGAAACGACGAGATCCTCGCGATCATTCATCAGGTGACCGGTGTTGCTGAGCCGGCCCGCGCTTAGGAGATAGACTACTTAGATGCAATTGAATATTCTGACCCTGCCGGGAGACGGGATCGGGGTCGAAGTGACGCGCGAGGCCGTGCGCGTGCTCGAACGTGTGTGCGGCAAATACCGTCACTCGGTGAATCTGAGCGAAGCACTGCTCGGCGGAATCGCGATTCACAAGACGGGCGGACCGTTTCCGGCCGAGACCGAGAAACTGGCGCTCGCCGCCGACGCAACGCTCATGGGGGCGGTCGGTTTGCCGGAATTCGACAACTGGCCGCCGGAGAAACGGCCTGAGCGTGGATTGCTGGGCATCCGTAAGTCTTTGGGCGTGTTCGCCAACCTGCGTCCAGTTCGAAGCTATCCGGCGCTGCTCGATTCCTCGCCGCTCAAGAATCACTTGATCGATGGCGTGGACATGATCATCGTGCGAGAGCTGAATTCCGGTATTTACTACGGCACGCCGCGCGGGATCGAAGGCGAAGGTAAGTCGCAGCGCGGCTTCAATACGATGTCCTATACGTGGGACGAGATTGAGCGCGTAACGCGTATGTCGTTTGAACTCGCTCGCAAGCGGCGGAAGAAGTTGACGAGCGTCGATAAGTCGAACGTGCTCGAAACGTCGCAGTTGTGGCGGCGCGTAGTGGTTTCGATCGCGCCGGAATATCCCGATGTCGAACTCGATCACTTACTCGTAGACAATTGCGCCATGCAACTGGTCTTGAATCCGAAACGGTTCGACGTGCTGGTGATGGAAAATATGTTCGGCGATATCCTTTCCGATGAAGGCGCTGTCCTGGCCGGGTCTATCGGTATGTTGCCCTCGGCTTCGATCGGCGGCAAGCGGCCTTCGGGGGCGTGGGTCGGTTTGTATGAGCCGGTCCATGGTTCCGCGCCCGACATTGCCGGACAAAACAAAGCCAATCCGCTCGGCGCGATCGGTTCGGTCGCGGCGCTGCTTGAGTATAGCTTTGGATTAACCGAAGAGGCTGCGGCGGTGAATCGCGCGGTGGAAGAGGTACTGAACAGCGGTCGCGTGACGGCGGATTTGAGGCCGAAGGGCACACCGGCGACTACTGAGGAAGTGGGAAAGGCCGTTTGCGAGGCGATCTAACTTTGAGACTCGCTGCGGCGTGCGCGCGCCCAGTCGATCACCAGCAGTATCCAGCGATTGCGAGGCATCTGAGCCGCTTTACCGAGAAGCGAATTCAGGTCTCCTGCCCGGATGCCGGGCAGCACGGCGCTTTGCTCAACCTCGGCGACGCGTCCGCCGCTCAACGAGACGATGGTCAGGCCCCCGTCGTGATGCCGCCAGCCTTCGCGGCAGCCGACGGCTGCATAAGCCGCCATCTTGTTCAACGAACTGCGGGAGATATCGACCTCGATCACCAGATCGGGAGCCGGGTCGCGGGGCAAAAGGATCGGGCCTCCTTCAAACGGATGGCCGAGATTGGTCACGTAGAAACACGTATCTGGTTCGAAACCGGTCTGGGTGTCTTCATCCCGGTGAGTGACGCCACCGGCATTGTAAAAATCGATCTCAAGGCCGACGGCCAGGCTCGAGAAGAGATCGCTCACCAATCGGTTGATGCCCTCGTGGCTTCGAGACACTGTCATAATTTCAAGAGTTCCTCGATGATAGGTAAGCCGGACCCCGCTGGTCTCGAAGCTGTCATCGATCCGAACGTAGGAATCCCAATCGACACCGGTCCGCAGTTCGACGATTTCCGGCGTTAAGCCGGCCGCTGGAGTAGTAGACATAACCTTTGCCTTGAGTATAGAACATGAGTAAACCACGTACAATTATCGAGAAAGTCTGGGACTCGCACATCGTATCGGAAAGCGCCGGCGCGCCTTCATTGCTCTACATCGATCTGCATTTGGTCCATGAAGTAACATCGCCCCAGGCCTTCTCCGGCCTGCGCGCGCGAGGGCTCAAGGTACGGCGCCCGGACCTCACCTTCGGCACGACGGACCACTCCACGCCCACGACGCCGCGTCATCTGCCGATCGTCGATCAGATTGCCGCTGCGCAGGTGGCGCAGATGGAAGCCAACGCCAAGGAGTTCGGCATTCCCTGCTTTGGTTTCCAAAGCGATAAGCAAGGCATCGTCCACGTGATCGGCCCTGAAAACGGACTCACGCAGCCCGGGATGACCGTGGTTTGCGGGGATTCGCATACCGCCACTCACGGCGCCTTCGGAGCGCTGGCGTTTGGGATCGGCACCAGCGAAGTGGAACACGTGCTGGCTACGCAATGCCTCTTGCAGCGCAAATCGCATAGCTATCAGGTGAGAGTCGACGGCAACCTCGGCGCTGGGGTCACCGCGAAAGATATCATTCTCGCGATCATCGCCAAGATTGGCGTGGGCGGCGGCACCGGTTGTGTCTTCGAGTTTTGTGGCTCGGCCATTCGCTCGCTATCGATGGAAGAGCGGATGACCGTTTGTAACATGGCGATCGAGGGCGGTGCGCGCGCCGGATTGATCGCGCCCGACGATACGACTTATCAATATCTCAATGGCCGCCCCTTCGCACCCAAGGGAGCGGACTTTGACGCTGCCGTCGCTCGCTGGCGCCAGTTACCCACCGATGATGGCGCCACTTACGATAAGTCACTGTCGATCGACGCGGCAACGCTCGAACCTATGTTGACGTTCGGAACCAATCCCGGGCAGGGAATGCCGGTGACCGGGATCATTCCCAATCCCGCCGACTTGGCCGACCTGCAGGATCGCGAGTCGCTCGCCAAGGCCCTTCGCTATATGGCTCTTGAGCCCGGCAAACCCTTGGCCGGGCAGCCGATCAACGTCGTTTTCATAGGAAGCTGCACCAACTCCCGCATGTCGGATCTACGGGCCGCAGCCGCTGTGTTGAAAGGCCGCAAGGTCAGCCCCAAGGTACGCATGATGGTGGTGCCAGGCTCCCAAGTGATCAAGCGCCAAGCCGAAGCCGAGGGGCTGGATAAAGTATTCCGTGAGGCTGGAGCCGAGTGGCGCGAAGCCGGATGCTCCATGTGTATCGCCATGAACGGCGATCAACTTCAGCCCGGTGAATACAGCGTTTCCACGTCTAACCGCAACTTTGAAGGCCGGCAAGGCAAGGGTGGCCGCACGTTCCTCGCCAGTCCTCTCACCGCCGCCGCCAGCGCCATCAATGGCGTAGTTACCGACGTTCGCACTTTGATCAAGTAAGCAAGGAGACAAAAGCCAAATGCAAAAGTTAAAAGCCTTCCAGTCCCGCTTGCTGCCGATGCCGATCGATAACATCGATACGGACCAGATCATCCCCGCGCGGTTTCTGAAGACGACCACTAAGGACGGGCTCGACAAGCAGTTGTTCTGTGACTGGCGTTACGACGCACAGGGCAATCCGAAACCGGACTTCGTTCTGAACACTCCGCAGGCCAAAGGGGCCGAGGTCTTGTTGGCCGGTGATAATTTCGGTTGCGGCTCCTCCCGCGAACACGCCCCCTGGGCGCTCACTCAGTTTGGATTCCGCGCCGTCATCAGCACCTCCTTTGCCGATATCTTCAAGAGTAACTCTTTGAAGAACGGTTTACTGCCCATCGTGGTGGACAAGGCCACTCACGCCAAGCTATTCGCGGCCGCGGCTGCCGACGATCAGGTCTCGGTTGGCATCGATTTGGGGACGCAACGAATCACGTTGCCCGACGGCTCTTCGGTTGAATTTCCCGTCGATCCCTTCTCCCGGCACTGCCTGATGGAAGGAATCGACGAGTTGGGCTATATCCAGCAGCATGAGACTCAGATTGCCGCTTTTGAGAAGGGCCGCCTCTCGACTCTAAACACACTCTCAGTGGCGGTCTAACTCTGGTTGGCGGCGGCTTGGCGGCGCGGCCGCATTGAAATTACTTTGCCTGGGGCGCGGCTCTCATTCACTCGGAACGGCAGCGCCTCCGGGAAGGGATGAAGGTTGTCTCCCGCCGCCGGGCATTCGTCCTCGTCGGCAGGGGAGATTTCAGCCAACTTGTTGCGGGTCGACAACGTCAGCCGCAAATCGGACCACGTGCTCAACCGTCCGCCGCGCGCTTCGAAATCAAGACGGTCGCGCAGAGTGGGCAAGCCGCAATAACTAGCCTCGACTTCCGGAGGCCCTGCCAGCGTTCTCCCCGCTAACAACCTCTGCGTGGCGTCGACTGCCAACTCAGGATACCGGTGCGCCGCCCATACCTGAAAGGACAGCATTGACTTCGTAACCCGCGGATGCGCTTCCCGCTGCGCCAGGATGGTTCTTCCTTGCGGAGTGCGTGCCTGAATCTCAAAGCTTTGCCCAAGCGGCTCGTCTCGCAACCGCCCCCAGAGATAAGGAAACAGGCCACGGCACGAGGGCAACATCGACGAATGATGCGCGATCACACCCGAACCGGGAATATCCAGAATTTCGGGACTCAGTGTCACCGGCGCTAACACATGCAGAACGTCGCACCGGCTGGACCGCAGAAAGGTCTGCATTTCCGCGCCGTTTGGATTCTGGATGCTACGAACCACCAGGCCATGGGCATGGGCCATCTCATCCCAAGTCCTGGGCTCTGCGACCCTGCGCTTGCGCTCAAGGGCGGAGAACAACGCCAGGCGTAGCGCATTGCCAACGCCAAATACTCTTGAGTACCAGAGCTTTTGGATCACGCCGCCGTACTGATTCGGCCCAGCCGGGATGACAGCGACGTGGGTGACCAGTAAGCCACGTCTTTCCATTAGGGAAATCGTACGGTGCCAGGCAGGCAAAGCAAAGACGCGTTCGTCTTCGACGAGTAGGGCAATCAACTTCGTCATTGTGGACCTAGTATAAGGTCAAAGGGCACTAGGACGGAAGAGGGAGTGAGTACTTAAGAATACCAGTACTTTTCGGGGCGTAGCATCTCAGTCTGTACTGATGGGCAGTCCCGCGACTGTGACCGGATTGTAGGTTACCACCGCGAAGTAGTAGCCTTTAGCCAGGCCCAGTTTCCGCAGTTTGGCCTGCGCATCGGCAATACTATCGACCATGTGAAAGTTGCGTTCCGAGAGCAGGAGGAGCGCTGGTTCGGCCATACCAATGGTAGGGTTGCGCTGCAGAAAAAGCATCTGCTCCAACCCAACCTGATACTGGACAATCCGGGCGATCTCGGGCGCGGCCTGATCGGCATCGAATCGCACCCGCATAAACGTGTAGAAGCAGAGCGCGACGGTTAGTACGCCGCAAGCAACGTCCAGCCGGCGATTGCTCCAGGCGCGCGCCGTCAGGCACATAGCCAACGCGCATCCTAACAATGGCGCGGCCTTTAAAACGGCAAAGCGATTGCCAGCGGTGTGATTGAGCAAGAGTAGATTGTCGAGCGCGACTGGTATCGCCAGGCACCAGAACAACGTCCACACGCTGGACGGGAGTTTGACGCCTGGGCGCCCTCGGCCGAGTGCAAAACAGATCCCACTCCAGACAAACGGAACTACCAGCGGTAAGAATCCCAGATAGTAATTTCGGAAGATCAACGAGTAAGTCAGGCTATCCCGGATCGAAAAAGTCGATGAGTCGTTCGCCAGACCCGCGCGCATCAGGTACTTCGTCTGGATAGATTCCAAAAGCGCCGGCCATCCGGCAATGCCCGAATAAGTTACCAAAGTGATGGCGAGCGCCACGGCGGCCGGGACCGGCAATGCCGCGATCAGGCGCCATTGCCGGCGGCGGAGCCAGATCACTGTCAGTGGAATCGCGGCCAGGAACCCGAGCCAATCGGTGTAACAGATCGTGAAGCCGGCCAATGCGATCAGCCACGGCCGCGGCACCGGCCTCACGGCTTCGGCCAACAACCCCATCCACAGCGGAATGCTCAGGATCAGTGGAAAATAGGCAGCGCCGAAATAGAGAAGGCTGGCTGGGCTCAGCAGGAATACCGCCGCCGCAATCAGCGAGGGCGCGCGAGAGTCGCCGCCCGCTCCCCACGCCGTCCGGATCGCACTGGCGAAAGCCCAGGCGCCGAGTGACGAGAGCAGCATCATCAGCAGCCGCAGCGGGAAGATCGATGCGCCTTGTCCGAGCACTTGAAAAAACAGAAACGAGAGATAAAAAGCGAATGGTGGAAACGACAGGAAGTAAGTATTACCCCGGTCATCCAGCACCGAGGCCGTTCCGTGTTGAATCTTCAGATCGGGCGGATTCGGCCAGTTGGTCACCAACGAATAGTGATTCGCCGCCAGCCCGGTCATCTGCCAAACGCGCGTCACCAAAGCGGTGTGGCTGGTCAGCCAGTCATGTGTCGAGACAATTTCGCCAATCCGCGGCAGCCGCATCACCAAAGCCAATACGATCAGGCCCGCTAACGGAAGCCACTTAGGCAAGCTTGGCTTCGAGCTCTGCCCATCGTGCATAGAGCTGTTCCACCTCCGCTTGCGATGTTTGCACGTCGTCGTAAACCTGATGCAGCCGGGCAGCGTCGCTGACGATCTCGGGCGCCTGCAGCAACGCTTGCCGCTCCTTCAACACGGCCTCGGTCGCGTGAATCTTATCCTCGATCCGCTCCCACTCGCGCGCCTCAAGATAAGATAGCTTCTTCTTTGGCGGCGCGGGGGTTTCGGCGCCCGATCGCGGAGCGGCGGGTTTGGCCGCCGCCAGTTTCTTCGTCTGCCTTTGGGCTTGCTCCCATTGCGCATAGTCCGCATACAGCGTGAGAACGCCGTTGGGTTCAAAGGCAAGGATGGACGTCGCCACACGGTCCAGCAGGTAACGGTCGTGAGTGACTAGTAACATCGCGCCTGGGAATTCGAGCAAGCTCTCTTCCAGCACCTCAAGCGTGGCGATGTCCAAGTCATTCGTCGGTTCGTCCAGTAGTAACACGTCGGCCTCGCGTAGCATGAGGCGCGCAATCAGCACCCGCGCCCGTTCGCCGCCCGACAGATTGCGCGTCACCACGTCTAACTGGTCTTCGTGAAACAGAAATCGTTTGGCCCACCCGGCCACATGTTGCACCCGATCACGATAAATGACTGAGTCGCCATGCGGGGCCAACGCGCGCCGCAGCGGCACGTCAAGGTCGAGCTGGTCCCGATTCTGGTCGAAGTAGACCATGCGCAGGTTGTCGGCGCGAAAAATCTCACCGGCGCCCGGCTCGATCTCGCCGAGAAAAAGCCGGAGCAGACTGGTCTTACCGGCTCCGTTGCCGCCCAGCAGGCCAATGCGAACGCCCGGCGACATCTTCAGATTCAGGCCGGAAAAAAGCGCGCGCTCACCCATTTGGCAAGTGACGTCCGTCGCTTCCAGCAGCCGTTTGGTTTGGCGGTCCGACGCCGCGAACTCAATGCGGGCCGTGCCGGACCTACGCCGTTCACTAACATCGGACAGATCGCCGATCAAGCGGTGAGCTTCATCAATACGTGCTTTGGATTTTGTCGTGCGCGCCTTGGCGCCGCGCCGCAGCCATTCGATTTCGCGCTTAACCTTGGTCTGTAACGAGACTTCGAGTTTGGCCTGCGACGATTGGAACTCGGCTCGCTTCTCCAGGAAAGCGCTATAAGCGCCCGATGAGCGAAACAACCCGTCGGGATAGACCTTGTTGAGTTCGGCCATCGACGTCGACACGTTCTCA
>JAYUSQ010000276.1:0-3628 GCA_043755595.1 Acidobacteriota bacterium
GCATTGGAATCAAACCCGTATCTCAGGCTCATCTTGTATTGGAATCAAATTTCGATTTCAGGCTCACTTTCGGATTGGAAAATGCTGGGTTAAATGAAATGGCGGCTCGCGTTGTCGTCAAGCTGACATTCAGATGCCAGGGGATCGAGGCCCGGGACACCTACCTCTTCGCGGCCGAGCGAGAAAATTGGCGATGTTGATGGAGTTCTTTCCGAGCACTTACCCACTTCGACTCCGGCAACGTCGGTGATTGCGCACGCCGGGCCCGGCGTGCCCTCCAGCTTCCCGCCAACCGCCCGTGCTCGCGGCTTGGTCTGGGGCGTCAACAGGGAAGCCGCGCCGATGGTGGTTAGCAGCGTGACGCGGAGGAGGCGCATAAGAGGGACTCTACCACCGACGAAGATTTCTTCCCCGGTTCGGGTGTAATAGAATCGACTCGGAGGGGCGCTATGCTGCTTTGTATTCGGGATGAAACTGCGATGGGTGATTCCTTGCACGAGTTGTCCCTGGAGTTTCTCCGTGAGCGGATCTCGGTCCGCGAGTTGATCCGTGAGCGCGTGCATCATGAGGTGAAGGAATTCAACCGGCGCAAGAGCGAAGTGGTTTTTCGTGGCTTGGTTCAACCGGAGGATGCCGAACGAATCCTAAACGGGCCGAAGGATAGCCGTTTGAAAGAACACAGGCCGATCGATTGGGAGGCGCAGTTCGAGCGCGCCCTCCAAGGCTTCTCGAACAACAGATTCTTCATCCTCATCGATGACCGGCAAGCCGAAAGCCTCGATCAGGAATTCGTTATCGGGTCGGCCTCCAACATCAGCTTCGTCAAATTGGTTCCGTTGGTGGGCGGATAGCCTTTGGCCAAACCGGCCAAGTCCTCGCCTGCGCCAGCGGGAAATCCTCTCGTGTATTGGCAGCTCAAGCGCAGACTTGGAATAGCCGTAGGCGAAGCGGACCTCGCCACGACGCAAATCGGACCAGACCGCTTTGCCATGCCCGTTGCGTCCCCGCTCTTGCTTGAGCACGAGAGGCTCACCACGCTGCTCGACGAGGTCGCTGTTTCGAAGAACTATCACAACCCCGATCTGATCGACCTCGATCCAACGGCTAGAGGCCCAATTCTCCTTGCCGCGACCGAGAGGCACATATCGGCTCTCTTCAATCACACACTCGATTATGAGGACGCGAAGTTCTGGCAGTCGCTCTACGCGATTGGCAGCATCGCCGGCACGATCGCCTCGTCTCCGGTTCAACTCAACCGCGATGGAGTGTTTGACTTCGTCCTCTATCTTTCGACGCGCCCCAAGCGCTATCGAACCTCGGATGACGACGACAAATCCCTGGAAGCCCTCTTAGCCGCCATCGAGCGCGAGACCGGCGACGGCGCGAAGTTTTCCGAAGGCGAGCGCTACGTCCTGCATCTTTACCGTGGCGCTCGAATCGTGTCGCCACCGCTCGGCGCCGTTACTCCCGAGGTTGAGCGGCTAACCCAATGTATCGGCGATCAAGCGCCGTTCTACCTTGTCCCCGGCGAGTGTTGGAGCGACGCGGTCAACACCGATCTTGCGGCTCTTCCCGCAGCGAAGCGCGCCCACTGGATCGCGCTCCTCAAGCATTTGTTGACCGCTACAACGGCCCGTCCATCGGAACAGTGGAAAAAGCTCGCGACCGAGCGCGTGAAGGCCGTTGGCGAGCGCGGCATCCGAAGTGCGCAGTTCGCCGAGCTGAGCGCGGCCCGGAGAGATGAGTTGTTGACCGCACTGGAGCGCGACAATCCAACGTTCTTCAATCGCGTCCGGCTGGTTACGCTTGAAGGAATGTTCGGCGACCCTTTCTACGGCGGCAACCGCGCGTTCGCTGGTTGGGATCTCATTCGTTACCCAGGGCCGCGCATGGCCGTTTCGGCCGATGACCAGCGGCTGCGCGAGCCGACTAAGCCTCTGCGGACGTCAGCGGCGAATCGTGGAGGAGGCAAACTTCATGGCCATTTAGTTGAAGCCCGTGGACGTGGCGGTGATTGGGCTCGGGGCGACTCAAGCAGTCGGGAATGTTCTGGACAGTCGAAGGCGCCAACTCCATCATCGCTCTGCGGCTGCCGGCGCCTCAGCGATAAATTCGAAGACTTCTGGGAGGCACAGGCCGCTGCCTGATCAATCATTATTCAAGACATACACCCAAGATATCGCGTACACTTGAAGTAGACGCTGCGCCGCCGCTACCTCTTTCACGTCCCTTGCTCTAAGACAGGTTCGCTGAATATCCGCTCTTAGCCAGATTGTTCATCAGGGAGAAACTACTACTATGTCTGCCAACAATGGAGACCGTTCACGTCATAACCGTCTGCGCAAGGCCAAGCAAAGGCGCCGGGTTATTTCTCGCGCCACCCGAGCTGAACTTCTGATCGCTGCCGCGGCTGCCCCAGTTGCCGCTGTTCCGGCAAAAAAATAACCCACATCAGCGATGGCCGCCAGTGTTGCGGTGGTCCATGCCAGTGCGACAAGCGTCTTGGCCCAATCGGGCGGGGATGCTGGTCCGAATTCGATCGCACTTCGTCCAGGTTGTGAGTTGAGTATCCGTAAGATCTCTCGGCTGCGCCGCGCCCCTCGGCTTCGGTTTGATAGGGTCTGGAAAAGTCCACTTTGTTTTTGTTTGTTTCGACCCTCGCTCTGTAAACGCTGGCAATCTCATGTCCGATTGTAATTGATTAGCGGGTGGTCGATTCCATTCCAGCTACTGAATCGGCGACGGCCCAGGTGGCGAAAAGAGGAGCCGGAACAGTGGCGGTAAGGGAACGGGCGCCATTTATGAGGGCGGTCTGGGCGATGCTGGCGAAGGCGTTACTTGCTTTTTGAGATCGTCCGCTTTTTCGGTGATCTCAGCTTCCGGCAGATTCCGGCGGGTACGCCACAGCGCGATCCCTTCCCGGAATAAGGGGCTCGCCCATAAATAAATCGCCACATAGGCGCCTCCCATGATTGCCTATACCCTGGTGATCAACGCCGACAACGTCGCCGAGAACAACACCGCGCGCACTCAGTGGATCAAGCGACTGGTCGAGTTCAGCGCCGAGCATCGGGTCACGGTGAAGTTGGCCTGCTATCCGCCCTATCACAGCAAATACAACCCGGTGAAGCGCGTCTTCGGTGTGCTGGAGAACTACTGGAATGGCGATCCACTCGAAACCGTGCAGAAGGCCTTGGGTATGGCCGAAGGAATGACCTACAAAGGCGTGCATCCGACCCGGATACTGATCGAGACGGCCCACCAAAAAGCAGATGCAACCCTACGAAGCCAGCCTCCAACGACTCGCCGGGTTACGCAAATGGTTCGTCACTATCACGTCCGAAAAGGAGCCCAGCCATGTCACGAGGCTCTTCACGATATGGCGTGAGTGTGGCGCGAACAGGCGCCTAGTATATCGTTTCACTAAAAAGTAATCTCATCAAGAGCGCCAAATTTTCTCCAGCGATGCACCATCGGCGCGGCATTGATCTCGGCGATCCCACGTCGAATCCGCTGCTTCAATTCCTCCGAGGACGTCACCCGGATGTGCTTCAGGAAAGTCCGCGCCATCTTCCCAAACAGCGTCTCCACAATATTGAGCCAGGATCCATGCTTCGGCGTCAGGACG
>JAYUSQ010000277.1:0-11295 GCA_043755595.1 Acidobacteriota bacterium
GCTCACCGTTCCACGCGCCAGTTTGGGCAGCTTCCCGTACTTCTGCCCATTCAGGATCTTCTCGATCAATTCGTAAGCCGGTTGTCCGGTCCGATCAAATAAACGGCGTAGCGGAGAGGAACTGGTCAGCGGTCCGGCCGACACGTACGAATCGATCTTGCAGGAGGGGCAAGGCGGCGCGAAGTATCGAGGCGAGGAGTTTAGCGTGCTGTGCCGATCGAATCAGCGCGAGGGTCAGCGCCAACGATATCGACGCGCCCAACCAAAGGCTACCCGGCTGCGGCGAGGAGAAGGCACGCCAGCCGGGCAATGAGGAGTGCAACGAGATTGGCGACGGCGGGCCGCGACATCTCTTTACGGTAGAGGTTGCGGCGGCGAGAAGTCAGACATTCGCGACGCCCGCGCCTCACAATAAAAAAGGCCGCCCCCGAAGAGGCGGCCTTTTTTCGTTGGAACCGGCTCCCGCTTAGAAGTACAGCTTGAGCGCCAACTGCATCGAGCGAGGCGAGTTGAGCAAATCACCCGCGCCGGTCAACTGTCCAAGCTGGTTACTCTGGACACTGAGGCTGCCGGTGCCGAAGCGGACGCGATTGAAGACGTTGAACGCTTCGGCGCGGAAATCAAGGCGCATGGTCTCGGTGAACGAAAACGTCTTGGCGATGGAGATATTCTCGTTGTAGTTGCCGAACTGGCGGAACTTCGGGTTGTACCGGGTCTGGTTGCCGAAGGTGTTGGCCGGTTGAGCGGGGAAGAATTCCTTCGGTTGGGCGAAACGATCGACAAACGGATCGAAATTGCTCCCCTTGGTCGCCGGACGCCATCCGTCGTAGGTGGAGATGATCGGCCGAAGGCCGCCGCTGAACAGGGGCATACTGTTGCTGGTGCTCAGCCCGAGAGGGAGGCCGCTGGAGTAGTAGGCGATTCCGGAGACGCGCCAACCGCCGGCGATCACGTTGGCCGCCGCGCTGCTGCCCAGGAATCGCTTACCCTTGCCGAACGGCAGATCGTACACCATGCCGATCTTGAAGTTGTGCGGCACGTCGAACTGGCCGATCGACTTTTCCAGGCCGCGATTGAAGTGATCCATCGCCTGACCGCCGATCCAGTAGCTGTCGGCATCGGTAAAGATCTTCGAGAATACGTAGGAAGTCTGGAACTGAAGACCGGCAGAGTAGCGCTTCTCGAAGCGGATCATGAACGCGTGGTAGGTAGAGTGGCCGGAATGGTCACCACCGCCGGAACCGGTGTCGATCGCGTTGTACTGCGGATACGGACGCAACGCCCGGCCCACGGTTGCCTGGGTAGCGCCCCATCCGCCCGTGCCTCTCAACCCGGACGGGTCGGCGAAGCTCGGGTAGGGGGCCCGGACGCCTGAAGCCAGACCCGCCGCCGAGCCGATCGGCGAATTCAGCACGGTCGCCCCGTATTGGGAAAGCAGGGCGGGATTGATCTGGTTGTAATTGAGCAAGCCCGCCTGAAGGCCGGAACCGAGGGACGCGTTGTAGGACGTCTCCATCAGCATGTTGGTTGAAAACTGGCGCTGGACGGAAAGATTCCAGGTTACGAAGGCCGGCGGGGTAGTAGCTTCCTTGCCCTGCCACCATGGCATCGCGTCACGATTGGCGAAGCTGGGGTCGATGAAGGGCGGGGCCGACCAGGCCGGCAGCCCGTTCTTGACGAGATAAGACGGCGAAACGCCGTTGGTGCTGTCGGGGAAGTTCAGGCCGAGCGTGAAGCCGCGTTGGTGCGTGGAGCCGGTTACGGTGGTGATGTTGCCGTAGCTCAGGCCGGCGGACATGCGGATGACGGTCTTTTCCTTGTGCGTGTAAGCCAAGCCGAAGCGCGGGCCGAAGGCCTTGAAGTAGGAGTCGGCCAGGGAGCGCGTTCCTTCGCGGCCGTTGCCGGTACCCGCATAGATCAGCGCACCCTTGATGCCCCCGGCGAGCGGATTGGGACGGTCCGGAGCGAAGTCGCTCCAGCTATCGTTTTCGCCGCGCGGCGGCAGCATGGTCTCCCACCGTATACCCAGGTTGATCATCAGGTTCTGTTTGACGCGCCAATCGGTCTGAAGGAAGCCGGCGTATGACGGCCATTGCTGGCCGATGTAGCGAACCGTTTCGGCGACGCCGTCACTGGCGTAGCCAAGCAGCATGGAAGCGATGGGACTGCCGCCAGAGGTGGTGAAGTTGGTATCGATGCCGCCGTTCGGCAGCGGACGGCCGGTGTGCTTGAAGTCGAACGTCATGCAACCGGAGACACACTGACGGCCGAAGCCGTTGTAGTACTGGTACATCGCTTGTCCACCGAACTTGATCGTGTGTTTTCCGCGGATGATCGTGACATCGTTGGCGAACTGCTTGATGAAGTTCTCGGACCCGTTGTTGGCGCGGCCGCCCCACTGGCTATAGCCGTTGGAAAAGTTCATGTTGACCAGATTCTGGGCGCAGTCAGCCACGTTGATCGCGCAGAATCTGGACTTCCAGTCGATGCCACTCAACACGGTGGCCTGGGGCGGATCGTGATTTTCTTTCCAGTTGTTGCCACCGCCGTAGAAGTGGTTGAAGATGGTCGGCGTGATGTTCCAATCCCAACTGCCTCTGAAGACGTCCGACGGGCGGCGTGTGTCGTTGTAGTTCACGAACAGGCCCGGGAGGTCGGCGGGACCGTTGGCGCCGGGCTTCTCAAAAGAGCGATTGTAGCCCCAGTAGCCCGAGATGCGGTGCTTGTCGTTGAAGACGTGGTCGCCTTTGTAGCTGAACTTGGTATTGGGGCGAATGACGCTGCCACCGGTGACCAAGAAGTTGTTTTGAACGTAACCGACCGATCCTGGGGCCGCCCCATTGTTGGGCGACGGCGTCGTGCCGCCACGGAAGACCGCGAGCGCTTTCACGATCTCCGGATCGAAGAGGCTGGCTGGAATCTGGTTGTTCGGAAACGCGCTGCGCGCGACTACGCCAGCCGCGCTGGTGGTCTGCGAGGTGGGATCGTAGATCGGGATCCGGGCGCCGGCCGCATCAACCCAGTTGCGGAAGTCGCCGCCGTACATTTCCGGCGTCGGCACGGTGCGCTGCGCGCCCGTCGCTCCTTCGCGATTGCGAAAGGCTTCGTAGCTGATGAAGAAGAATGTCTTGTTCTTGCCGTTGTAGATTTTCGGAATGAAGATCGGCCCGCCGACCGAGAAGCCGAAGTCATGCTGCTTGTAGATCGGGCGCGCGATGCCGCGGGCGTTGTTAAAGAAGTTATTGCGTCCAGCACGTTGTTGCGCAGGAATTCGTACGCCGTGCCGTGGAGGGCGTTGGTGCCGGACTTGGAGGCGAAGCTCATGATGCCGCCCGTCGCCTGGCCGAACTCGGCTTTGAACCCGTTGGTATCCACTGTGAATTCAGTGATCGCTTCGATGGAGGGCGCGTTGACCGCCACCCAGCTCTGCGTCAGGGCGCGGGTGGTGTTGGCGGAAACGCCATCGAGGTTGGTGCCATAACCGGCAGCCTGGCCGCCGCCCAGGATGAACCCGTTGTCGCCGCCGACGTTCTTGGCCTCGGGCGTGAGCGCGGCCAGGTTGAAGGGGCTGCGGAGCGTGCCGCCGACTACGAGCGGCAGTTCGTCGACCAGCTTGTTGTTGATGGTAACGCTGGTTTTGGCGTTTTCGGTCGAAAGCGACAAGGCGTTGGCCGAGACCTCAATGGCCTGCGTCGCGGTACCTACTTCCAGCGTCGCATCGGCGCGCATGGTGGCGGAGGCGTTGAGCACCAGGCCGGTAATAATGGCCGGGCGGAAGCCCTCTTTTTCGACGCGGACGGTGTAGGTTCCCACTTGAAGTTGCGGGACGGTGTATTCGCCGCCGGCATTGGAGGGCGAGGTGAAAGAGACGCCGGTCTGCGTATTGGTCAGCACGACTTTGGCGGCCGGAATGACGGCGCCGGACGAGTCGCGAACAGTTCCGGTAATGGTGCCGCGCTCGGACTGAGCGAACGCTGCAAGCACAAAACAGTATGTCAGGGCAAGTTGCCTGAAAGGTGGTAGAAAACGCATGGTCTCCCCTTTAGCTAATAAACGTTGAAGTTGTGCCATTAGTATATCCCAACGCCGGGACGCCGTTACGCGAGGCGCCGGGCCAACTCGATGAAGTTTGCTGCTGTTACGTCGAAGTTTCGATCTGTTGCCGGATCGGCCTTGCGGTCTGGGCCATATTCGAGGGGTCTTGGGATGTACGCGGTTTTGAAGCCGACACGCGCCGCCGCGGCAAGGTCGTCCGGGTGAGCCGCCACCATCATGACCTGGTCAGGCCGCAGATCGAGTAGCCGGGCCGCAGTGAGGTATGCTTCCGGGTCAGGCTTGTAGTGATGCGCCAGTTCGGCGGACAGGATGACGTCCCACGGCAGCCCTGCGTTCTTGGCCATGTTGGTGAGGAGCGAAATATTGCCATTCGATAGCGTTGCGACGATGAACTTGCGCTTGAGTCGATTGAGCCCTTCCACGGAATCGGGCCAGGGGCGCAGCCGATGCCACACGCGATTGAGGAAAAATTTGTCCGCTTCGTTGAGGCCTTCGATTTTGAACTCGACGAGCACTTCATTGAGGATGCGGCGGTGTAGTTCGTCGATCGTCATCCAGGGGAGTTTTCCCGTGCGGACTAAATTCATGGCGGGCCCGTAGCCAGCGCGCCATCGATCGGCAAAACGAGCCCAATCCACGGCCACATGACGCGAGTGAGAGAATTCCTGGCCCTCGGCGATAATCGAGCCGCGCCAATCGACAACGGTCCCAAAGACATCGAAGGTGAGTGCTTTGACGCCGGTCAGGGGCATGGATCAAGCCGCGGCGCGGCGGGCCGACAACACGTCCGCAAAAGACTCGTCCAGCACCGCGAGGCTTTCGCGGAGGGCTTCTTCATCGATATTGAGCGGCGGGCAAATCTTGATCGTGCCACCGCCGAAACCGACGGGGGAAAACATGAGCAGCCCCTTGCCCAACGCGGTTTCAATGGTGTCCCAGGCTAAGTCGGCATCGGGTTCCTGCGTGGGGCCGGGCTTGGTGCAGGCGATGCCGGCGACCAGACCCTTGCCATCGACCCAGCCGATATTTTGCGGATAGCGGGCCTTCATCGCGCGGAGATGTTCATGGAGGATTTCGCCCATACGGCGCGCGTTGCCGGCGAGATCCTCCCGTTCGATCACTTCGATGTTGGCGAGCGCGGCGGCGCAGCAGACCGGGTTGCCGGTGTGGGTAGAGGTCATGCTGCCGGCCGGATGGAGGTCCATCACATCGGCGCGGCCGATGACGCAGGAGATCGGGAGCGAACTGGAGATGCCTTTGCCCCAGGTGGTGAGATCCGGATTAATGCCGTAGTGTTGATAGCCGGCCATTGTGCCAGTTCGACCGAAGCCCGCCTGGACTTCGTCGCAAACCAGCAAGGCTTTTTGCGCGGTACACCAACGGCTCAACTGCTGCATATATTCGACGGGCGCGAAGGAGGCGCTGCCGCCCTGATAGGTTTCGAGGATCACGCCGGCGACGTTGGGGCCTTGCACGCCCGCCTCCTGGAGCACGCGCAGAAAGCCATCGAAGCTGATGTCGCGTGAGCGGAAGCCGTCGGGAAACGGCACCTGCACGAAGCCGGGATCGAGATTGACTATCCACTCCTTCAGCACCGGAATGCCGCCGGCCTGTTGGGAGCCCATCGTGCGCCCATGAAAAGCTTTCTCAAACGAGATGATCACGTTTTTGGATCGGCCGCCGACGCGGACACCGTTCGTGCGGCACAGCTTAATGGCGCACTCAACCGCTTCCGAGCCGGTCGTCAATAGAAAGGCCTTGCGGTTCGGTTCGCCAAACATGGTGGCAAGTTTTTCGACCAAGCGCGCACGGATTTCGCTGGGGAAACAGTAATTGGTGAGCAGCTTGTGTTGAGCCTGATTCACAATGGCGTCGACGATCTCCTGCCGCCCGTGTCCGGCGTTGGCAATGAGCACGCCGCTGGACCAGTCGATCCAGCAGTTGCCGAAGGCGTCGTAGACCTGGAAGCCTTCGGCGCGGTCCCACACGATGGGTGGCTGGCCGCGCATCGCGATCGGCTCATACTTCTGGAGCTTCTCAAGAACCTCGATCGAACCGGGCGCGGGCACATCGGTGACGATGCGGCGGTATTTGGTTTCGACTCTGGCAACGGACTTGGGCTGTAACGCGTACTCTCTCGCCATGGGATATTTAATTTTACAATGAGGATCCAAATGCGAGTTCCGGCTTTACTTTTCGCGGCGTCGGTTTTGATGGCGCAGACACGGCCGGCGATCTTCCTGATCACCGATGCCGAAGGCGTGGGCGGAGTCTGCCGGCAGGATCAAGCCGAACCTTCGAACCGGGAAATGCAGCAACTGTTGACGGCGGAAATCAACGCGGCCGTACAAGGCTTCTACGATGGCGGCGCGGGCGAAGTGATCGTGTGGGATGGACACGATGGCAGCCAGACTTTGTCGACGCTCACGATCCATCCGCGCGCCAAACTGGTGATGGGAGGGCTGGGCGCTTCGATGCTGATGGAGCGAAAATTTTCGGCGGTGGCGATCGTAGGCCAACATAGCAAGGCGAACGTGCGCGGGGGCATTATGGCGCATAGCTACTCTTCGCTCGGGATTCAAACGATGAAGCTGAACGGCAAGGCGGTGGGTGAGATCGACGTGATTGCCGCGATGGCCGGACATTTTGCGACGCCGGTGATCATGGTATCCGGCGATAAAGCGGCGGTGGCGGAGATGCGCGAGATTGTGCCCGATGCCGAGTTCGCGGCGGTGAAGGAAGGTCTGGGACGATACGCCTGCATCTCCGAGTCCGCCGAAAACGCGCAACGGATGATCAAGGCCGCCGCACAGCGGAGCGTGGCGAAGATTGCCACCATCAAGCCGTATCGCGTGCCGGGCCCTTGTACGCTCGAGATTGAATACACTACTCGAAATTCTTTGCCGGTCGATTCGGAGTTGCGGACGGCGGTCGAGGTGATCGACGACCGGACGATTCGGTTTCGGGGCAAGGACGTGTTGGAGGTTTGGCAGCGCTACCGGACGCGGTAGCTCACCCCAGTAACCACTGCGTGAACTCATTCTCGCCGTGGACATCGGTGAGCCGCATGTCGCGACCCTGGTAACGCCACGTGAGCTTCAGATGGTCGACACCCATCAGCCTGAGGATTGTCGCGTTGACGTCGTGGATGGACTTGGGCTGCTCCACGGCGCGCAAGCCGAATTCGTCGGTGGCTCCCAAGGCGCGGCCGCCCTGGATGCCGGCTCCAGCCATCCACATGCTATAGCCGTACGGATGATGATCGCGACCGTTCTTCCCTTCGGCTAATGGCGTGCGGCCGAACTCGGAGTTCCAGACGACTAACGTGCTGTCGAGCAAGCCACGGGCTTGCAGGTCAGTCAATAGCGCAGCAATTGGCTGGTCGGACTTCTTCGCCATCTTTTGATGCGAACCGAGTAAGTCGTCGTGGGCGCTATCCCAGTCGTCGCCCAGGTTGGTGCCAAAGAATAGCTGGACGAAGCGAACTCCGCGTTCGACCATGCGGCGCGCGAGGAGGCACTTACGGCCGAAGTCCGCGGTCATGGGTTCGTCGAGGCCGTAGAGTTGCCGCGTGGCGGGCGTTTCGCTGGTGAGGTCGACCGCACCGGGGGCCTCGCTTTGCATGCGGAAGGCGAGTTCGTAGGCTTTGATGCGGGCATCAAGCGTCGAGTCTTCTTCGCGCGAAGCGTAGTGGCGCCGGTTGAGATCATTGACCAGGGAGAGCGTCTCTTGCTGAGCGTCGTTAGTGATACCGGGGGGCGTGGCGAGGTTGAGCACCGGGTTCTGGCCGGCTCGAAACATCGTGCCTTGGTGGGTGGCGGGCAGGTAACCGGCGCCGTAAGCGCCCGCGCCAGACTTCATCGCGCCGTCCGACATGACGATGTAGGAGGGCAGGTTCTTGTTCTCGCTGCCCAGGCCGTAGACCGCCCAGGAGCCGATGGAGGGGCGACCCGGGAACTGGGAGCCCGTGCAACTGAGAAACATAGCGGGAGCATGGTCAAAGGCGTCGCCGTAGCAGGAGCGAATGACGGCGAGCTTGTCGGCGTGTTTACCCAGGTTCGGGAAGAGCGAGGAAAACTGGAGGCCACTGGAGCCGTGGCGGGGGAACTCCCAGGGCGAGCCGCGCATAATGGCTTTGCGGAAATCGATTCGCGCTGTGACCAGACCGGCGGCGAAACTGGGCGGCAGCGTGGAGCCGTTTTGCTGGGTGAGAATGGGCTTGGGGTCGAAGGTGTCGACATGCGAGACACCGCCGTGGTTAAAAATGTAGATGATGTTCTTCGCCTTCGCCAGCGCATTCGTTTGCGCTTGGGACACGCCGGCGAGGGCGAGACCGGCGAAACCTTTGCCGGTGCGTTGGATGAGTTCACGGCGGGTCATGTTCGATTACTCCACGTAAAGAAATTCGTTCAGGTTGAAGAGGCCGCGAGCGAGTTCAGTGAGCGCGGCCGGTTTCGAGCCCAAATGCTGAGTCTGCTGGGTGAGGAACTTGTTCATGCGCTCAGCTTCGAAGCTCTCCGGATTGCGGCCGAAGAGGCGCTGCCAGGCAGCGGTGACGGGGTCCGCTTCGGTGGCGAGCTTGGAGGCCAGCGCGGTGGCTTGCGCCAGGGTGAAGCGTCCATTTAACAGCGAGAGCGATTGGGGCGCGGTGGTGGAAGAGTCACGCCGGGAACAACTGAGGACGCCCTCGGGCTGGTCAAAGGCTTCGAGCAGGGGCATGCGGAAATTCCGGCGGGCGATCATATAAATGGTGCGGCGGTCATGCTCGCGGGTATCTTCGGTGACGATCCAGGCGTTGTTGAGCGGCTGGCTCATGCCGTACAACTCTTCGGTGGCGAGTGCGGGCACGACGGGGCGGCCGCCCATTTTGAGGTTGAGCGCGCCTGAGGCGGCGAGGATGGAGTCGCGGACCTCTTCGGCTTCCAGACGCCGCCGCGTGTAGTAGGAGACCAGCGTGTTGTCGGGATCGACTTCGAGGGCCTTGGGCGATGGCTTGGAGGATTGCCGGTAGGTATCCGAGTTCATGATGAGCCGGTGCATGGCTTTGAAAGACCATTTCCGCTGGACGAACTCAGTGGCAAGCCAATCGAGGAGTTCGCGATTGGACGCCGTGGCGCGGGTACCAAAGTCCGAGGGGGTAACGACGAGTCCGCGGCCGAAGTGGAATTGCCAGATGCGGTTCACCATGACGCGAGCGGTAAGGGGATTGGCGGGCGAAGCGATCCACTCGGCGAGGCCTTTGCGGCGATGCGAGGTTTCGGCGGTGAGTGGGGCTGGCGGAATCTCTCCGCCGCCGAGTGCGGTGGGGTAGCCGGCGACGACCTCTTCGCCCTCACTACCGCCCTTCGGGGGCATGAAGCTGCGCGGGGACTCGCGGCTGAGGTCAGTGAGGCCGGGCGAGAAGGGGCCGGGCTGGAAGTTCTTGTACATGGCCACGAGCTTCTTTTCGATCGCGTCGAGGCGCTGTTGTTCGTCCTTCGAAAGCACGGCGAAGACTTGACTGTCGGTTGGCTCCACTTCCTTCTGGAACTGGTCGGTGATCTTCTTCTGCTCAGGAGTCTTCTGGTCGTCAGCGGTATGGAAGGCGAGCGCCACCTCGGGCGACATCTTGGCGAGTGTGGCTTCGCGCAGGGTCTTGCGATGCGGATCGAGCAGGGCCATCATTTGGGAGCCGAGCTCCTGCAGGCGGAAGAGGCGGGTGTTCTCGTTCAAGTCGTAGCCTCGGGCGCCGTTGTAGTGGAGGAAGACGCGGGTCTTCACGTGCGGCATGAAGACAGCTTGGAGCCGGTAGTAGTCGCGTTGCGGAATGGGGTCGAACTTGTGATCGTGGCAGCGGGCGCAGCCGACGGTGAGGCCGAGAAAGACGCCGGCGGTCGTGTCGGTGAAGTCAGTGAGGGTTTCGACGCGATTCTCTTTTTCCTGCTTGAAGAGCATGTCGCGGTTAGCGCCGACGGTGTAGAAGCCGGTGCCTTGCTGAGCTTCCGGTTCTTCCGGAAAGAGCTCGTCGCCGGCGATCGTTTCCTGGATGAAGCGGTCGTAAGGCTTGTCGTCGTTGAAGCTCTTGACGACGTAGTCGCGGTAGCGCCAGGAGTAAAGCAGGTAGGGGTCCTGCTCAAAGCCGGAGGTGTCGCCGTAACGAGCGAGATCGAGCCAGTGCTTGCCCCACTTTTCGCCATAGCGGGCCGAGGCGAGGAGCTTGTCGATCAGCTTGGCGTAAGCACCGGGGTTGCTGTCGGCGAGGAAGGATTGGATTTCTTCCTGAGAGGGCGGGAGGCCATGAAGGTCGAAAGTGGCGCGGCGGATGAGGGTGAGCTTGTCGGCGGGAGCGGCGCGCTTGAGGCCTTTTTCCTGGAGCTTGGCGTTGACGAAGTGATCGATATCGGGGCCTGCGGGACGGACAGGAGATTGAAAGGCCCACCAGGTAGAAGCCTGCGCGGCGGGCGCGCTACCCGAGGGGAAAATGGCGCCGGCGGCGAGCCAGGTGGAGAGCAGTTTGGACTCTTCGGCGGAGAGCTTGCCGGTAGGAGGCATTTTGACTTTGCCGGTGTAGGCGATGGCCGAGAGGACACGGTCCCGGTGAGCCGTGAGCTCAGCCGTCGAGGTGAGGCGGACGCCGGACATCTGCATTTGCTGGTTGTGGCATTGCTGACATTTGGAGGCGAGGACGGCGACGGCGACGGCGTTCGGATCGGCGACCGCAACGGCAAGAGCGGCGGCAGCGAGGAAGCAAGTGAGAAGGCGCATGTGGAGCTGTGGATGATTACATCTTATATTATAGGGTTCAACCGTCATCGTGCGTCACCGGGTTTGGGCAAGGCGGCGCGGGCTTTTCAGACACCGAGGGCGAAGGCCATGACAAAGTCGTCATGCTGGCTGGAGCGGAAACTATCGTTGCCAGAGCGGGAGGTGCGAACGCGATAGGCTTCCATTTCTTCGCGGAGTTCCTTCAATTCCGGCTAATCCGGCTTCGGCGGTTAACGACGCGCTGCCGAGGACGCAGTTGGCGTTGGTCATCAGCGCTTTCTTAGGGACACGCTCGATGCCGTGGGAGAAGGACCCGGTTCCGCTCGAAGTGAGGGCGATCGGTGAGATCAGCACGCCCATTCTCCGCTGGCGAAGGATTTCAAGGAAAGGCTGGCCGGGGTGGGCGACATAAAAGTGGGTCAAGCGGCCCGGCGGTTATCCCAGTAGTCCTCGAAGCGACCGTTGAGATAGCAGCAACGTAAAGCCAGAACGGCG
>JAYUSQ010000278.1:0-11284 GCA_043755595.1 Acidobacteriota bacterium
CTGCTCGATGTCCGCTACAGCGGAGTGACCGAAGCGGGAGTGTCGGCTTTGCGCGCGGTCAACACGCAATGCCGGGTTGCCTTCCTCAGCAAGACGGCGCCGCAGAATCTCCCGGCGGCCAACGCCGCGCCGAAAGGCTTCACGGCGAAAGCGATCGCCGCATGGGTGGAGTCCATCGGCGGGCGCGTCCGGCTCAGCGAAGGGCGGATTCGCTCGGTTTCTTTGGCGCGGGTGCCTTTTAATGACAAGCAACTTGGTCACCTCCGGAGCCTCGCCACGCTCGAGGCACTTGACCTGGAAGGCACCGACGTCAGCGATCTGGCCGTGGAGGCCATCGCCGGATTCCCCTCCCTTCGCGCGTTGAATCTGAGCTTCACGTCCGTCTCGGACCGGAATCTGAAAAGCCTGGCCAAGCTGACGAACTTGCAGCGGTTGTCGCTGGCGGGAACGCTCGTCGAGGGAACCTCGTTGGGTGAGTTGGCTGGCCTGCTCCGACTCGAAGAACTTGATTTGAACTCCAGCAGGCTCACCGACGCCGGTATGCCGCAGGTGTCGCGTCTGACCCATTTGCGGCACTTGGTTCTCAGCAACACCGACGTGTCCGATGCCGGTCTCGAACCTCTCATGCCGGCCCTGAATCTGGAGCGACTGGATCTGCGCGGTGTGGATGTGGGCGACGAGGGGCTGCGGCGCATTGCGCGGCTGAATTCGCTTCGCGACCTGAATCTCAACCACGGCCGCTTCACCGACAAAGGGTTGGCTCACCTCAAAGCGCTGCCGCGGCTCGAACGATTGCGGCTGGTGCGCACGCGGCTGACCGATGCGGGCGTCATCCATCTGGCCGAAATCAAGTCGCTGCGCTCGTTGAAGCTCGACTATACGAAGGTGACCGACAAGGGGGTCGAACTGCTGGCGTCGCTTCCGCTCGAGGACCTGACGCTTGACAGCACGGACGTGACCGACAAAGGCGCTAACCGGCTTGCGGCTGTCACGAGCTTGAAGGCCCTCGATCTTTATCACACGCTGGTGTCGGAGACCGGGTATCGCCAACTACGCGCATCGCTTCCCCAGTGCGTCGTCTTCTGGGAGAAAGAATCCGCGCTGCCGACGAGGCGTCACTTATGAACCGCCGTCAGTTCGCGAAGCTGCTGCTGCCCTGGCCCGCGATCGCCGCACCGCCACCGGTGCCCGCCTGGATTAGCCGGCTCGGCGGGAGCGTGCAGCCCGGCAAGTCCGCAGGGACGGTGGCGGTGAAGCTGAGCGGCACGTGGGTGAACGATTCCGAACTCCTCGACCTGGCTACGATGCCCGGACTCGAACGGCTTGACCTGTCCCACACGCGAATCTCCGATGAAGGCTTGTCGCTCCTGCGGCCGGCCAGGCAGATCCGCGAGTTGAACCTGCTTTACGCTGAACAAATCACCGACCAAGGGATGAACGCGATTAAAGAATGGCGCGAGCTTCGCAGCCTCAATGTGCGTGGCACGCGCATCGGAGACGGTACGATGACGGTGGCGAGCGGGCTGCCGCGGATTGAGTCGCTCGATGTGACCGGCACGGCCATCACTGAGAATAGCCTCGACAACCTGATTCCCCTGGTCAAACTCAAGCGCCTGGAGATGGGGCGTAACCGGCTGCGTGAGGATTCGCTCGTCATCCTGAAGTTGGTTACCGATCTTGAGTGGCTGGATCTGAGCGGCCCGCGTACGGCGAACCGCAATCAGCGGCGGGAGGCGAATGCCATCGCGCCGGCGCTGGTGCAGGCCATCGGGGAACTGAGTAAGTTACGCGTGCTGAAGTTGGGGCACTTGAACATCGACTCGGACGGTTTGAAGGTGCTGGCCGCCAAGCTCGGGCAGGTGGAACGCCTGGGCCTGGAGCTGTGTCCACGGATCGACGATGCGTCGCTGAGAGTTTTGGAGTCGTGGCGGAGTTTGAAGCAGATTGATTTGCAGGAGACTGCTGTGACCGAGGCTGCGGTGCGGAGACTGCAAGAGGCGCGGCCGGATCTGCATGCGGTGGCTGGGCCGTTCGCGGCGGCTTAGATTGGATGTACGTCACTTCCTTCAATAGGAACCGGCGAGTTTGGCGACCAGATCTACGGTATGGGCGTGATACGTCAAGGTGGCCCGGTCTCAGGTGTCCCGCATTGGCGTTCGTAAGTCGAGCCGAGGCATCTTGCGAAAACGGGAACCTGGAAGCCGGGTCTCGTTGCGCATCAGGAAATCCCAGCACAACATGGTGAAGGCAGGCACGGTCGCCCGTCGTAGTTCTCATGCGCTGGATGTACGTAGATCTCCTCTTCGTAGTCAAACACCCCCCGCGAAGCGGGTGGCTTGATGAGTTGGGCCGCCTCAACTAGCCGGTAGGCCGAAAATCGGAATGTTGTCGAATCCAGCGATAGCGATGTCGCCCGGAACGCTCCGGCCCAGATCGCGCGCCGCCCCGATTGCGCCGATGGCCGTGAAGTCATTGCGGCAAAACACCGCCGTCGGCCGGGATCGCATTCCCAGCAATCGCGTCATGCCAGCGTGGCCGTCTTCCTGAGTGGAGTAACTCGGGCTCTCGCCGGACGGGCCTACGGTCCAGGCGGGTTTCGGCTCTAATCCGTGCTCGCGCAATGCGTCGAGATAGCCGGCAAAACGGCGCAAGCTAGCACCGTTGGTAATAGAGGCTCCGAGGAAACCGATCCGCTTGTGGCCCCGTCGAATCAGGTGCGCGATGGCGTCGAAGGCTCCGCGCCAGTGATCGGCGGTTACGTGATCGACTTGATCGTGATGGAGCAGGCGTCCGACTGTGACGACGTGAGTGCCGCGTTCCACGGTGTCTGCCAGCGCCTCGTTGCCAGCGCGAGTTTCGCGGGTTGCCACGAGAATGCCATCCACGCGGTGGTCGATGAAAGCCGGGGGCCGAGGGCGCTCTTTTCTCTTTCGGCATTGCGTAGGCTTGCGGTGATGAAGCAGTCGTATCCGTGGTCGAGCAGGACGCTTTCGACACCCTGCATGAGCTCGGAGGAAAACGGGTTGGCCATGGCGGGCAGTAAGACTCCGACTGCTTTGGTGGATTGTTGCCGCAACGAACGGGCCAGCACGTTGGGCGGTAGTTGAGGCGGCTGGCTGAAGCAAGGACGCGGTTGCGAACTTCCGGGCTGACATAACCATTGCGGTTCAGCGCCCGCGAGACGGTCATGGGCGCCACGCCGGCGTCGGTTGCGACATCGTGAAAAGTCGCGGACCGGACTGCCAGCCATGTCAAGGCAACTGTGCCAAGGCAAAGCAGAAGTCTGGGCGCCGGACGCCAGCGACGCGGCCAGCCCGCCCGCGCATCCACCCAGACCTATGCCTTGCGCTGCGCCGCCTTGAGCATGGAGTTCATGCAGCCGATCAGGTAGGCCAGACCCGGGCTGGGCCGATATTCGCCAGACCCCAGTCCGCGGCTCGTGTCCGGGGCATTGGGCGGCTGGCCAACGGCGGGAATATGGTCGGGAATCACGATGCCATCGAACTTCACATCCACCAGCGCCTGCATCACTTTACTCATGTCGTAGTAACCGTCGTCTATCAACGACTCGGTGAAGTGCGGCAGGGGAGCCGAGACGTTACGGAAGTGAATCTTGAACAGTTTCTTTTTGGCGGCGAAGTGGTGAATCACTTCCTCGGGGACGGCGCCCGTCATTTTCCCGCCTTCGAGCCACGAGCCGACACACAGGCAGACGCCGATGTTCGGGCTGTTAGCGATTTCGATGGCGCGCTTGTAGCCTTCAAACTTGCCGAAGATACAGCGAGGGACGCCGGCTAGCATCGGCATGGGCGGATCGTCCGGATGAATCCCGATCCGTACCCCAGCCTCTTCGGCCACCGGAACTACCTTCTTGATGAAGTATGTATAGTTGTCCCAGATCTCCTGTTCGCTGAAAACGCGGCCGTGTGAGAGGGGCTCGGTGTAGGTTTTTCCGCCCCAGGCGCCTTTCCAATCCGGGCTCTTAGAGTTTCCGTCGCGAGCCATATAGCCACGCGCGCTAACGACACGGCCACTCGACCAGATGCCGTTCCCCATGTGCGCATAGGTCGAATAGGGGATGCGGGCTTTGCCCAGATAGCGGATGTAGTTGAGGTATTCCTCGATCTTCTGATCACGGCCAGGGAGATTCAGCGTGACCTCGGGCATGTTGTGGAGGCTGCCCGAAGGGCCCACACCGCTGCCGATGTTATAGACCTTGAATCCCTCGGCTTCCCAGGTTTCCCGTTGTTTGATGAAACCCTCGGCGGTCGCTTCCGCTTGAACGGGGGCCAGACTGAGCCATTGCACCCCAAGTTGTTTGAGGTAATCCATGTGCTCTTTGTTGGGCCGGTTGGCGCTGACGCCAATCTTGATTCCGGCCGGGATCGGGGTCAACGGTTTGGCTCCAGCCGGGATGGCGGCAGCCGTGGATAGCGCCGCCGCGCCGGCGAGGACGCCTCTGCGAGTTGTGAGAGATTCACTCATGTTTAGAACTCCGCTCGAATAGACATCTGGACGTTGGCCTGGGCCGTTCCGAAGTTGGAGAAATCTCCAACGACACCGGTAAACCGGGCCCAAGCCCCGGTGTTGTTCAAATTGTACTGGGTGTTTGGCGCTGCGAGGTTGGGGCGTTTGTGTGGAAGGTTGTGACCGTCAAGCCGGAAGCTGAGCTTCAGACGTTCGCCCACCGGATACCAACTCTTGGTCAGAAAGGTCTGCATCCAGTAAAGGCCCGGCGCCTGCACGACACGGGCGCCAAGCGCACCTATGGTGTCCGCCTCCGGATAGGCGAACGCGTCCAACTTGAAGTACGGCGTTTGCCCGGCGGTCGGGAAGCGCTGACCCATGTCCCAGTTCGGCGTGTTGGCCTGGCCGACCGGCATGGTCGGATTCACGCGCGAATTAGTCAGGTAACGGTCCGATCCGCTGACGGTCACGCTTTCGGTGACCGCGCCCATTTCGAGATTGATATCGATGCGCGGCACTTCGGCGGAGCGCAGAAGGATACCCTCGCGTACGATTTCCTTGAAACCGGCGGCAGTTACTTTGATCCGGTATTCGCCAGGGACGAGGTACGGAATATAGTAAGAGCCTTCCGCCGAAGTCATGTGCTCGGCGATGAAATTCGTCGCGGTGTTGATGGCGACGACTTTCGCACCGCCTACAACGGCGCCCGTGCTGTCTCGCACGGTTCCAACGAGCGTGGCGCCCCCGCCCGTCTGCGCAAAAACAGCGACTGTTGTGCCGGAGAACAGCAGGCAGTACACGATTCCAATCCCAACCAAGTGTGGCACGGTTGATCCTTAATCCTTGATCTGAGCACGCTTAGCATATACTTCTTCGCGTTATGCCGTCAAACCGGATCCGTTGGCTCACACTTGCCCAAAACCTTCAGCTCTTTGAAAGGCCCGTCTCACTTCGGCGATTCGGAAGACGTGGGAGGCACTACGGGCTTCTCCTCGTAACTATCGACGATCTTCGGACGTTCGCCTTCGGTCGAAATGCCCGCCGCATGCATCAGCTTGGTAATGGCTTCGATCGTCGGCGTGTCGGGACGCGGAAGACGGCTGATGTAACCCTCGGCGATGAATAGCGGCGTCCCGCCCGCTTTGTTGGGTTTCTTCCAGATTTGCGGATTGGCTCCACGCTCAGCCAGCAACTTCACGACGAGCGGGCTGATGTTATATGCCGCTCCGTGCATGACCGTATCGCCATTTTTGTCCACGGTGTTAATGTCAGCGCCGAGGTCGAGCAACATCTTCACACCTTCCACCGCTTCGCTCTCCTCGCCGGCCTCCTCCTGCGGCTCGTTCGTGCCGACGCCGGCGGCAGCCATCAGTGGTGTGGTGTTGTCCGAGTTCGGCAGTAGAGGATCGGCGCCCAATTCCCGAAGCAACCGCATCAGCGGAACGTCGCCGCGATCGGCGGCAATAAGAAACGGCGTCGCTCCGTCGGTCCCGATGCTCGACGATGTGGCGGGCTGCTTGGGGGAGCCCGGTGGCAAACGAAAATTGACCTTCGCGCCTCGCTTCACGATTTCACGCACGAAGTCGGCACTCGAGAAGCGGCCCAACCCGGTCGGCGTCGCGGGATCGCTGCCATCGCTCGAATCCGGCTTTCGCACCCCGGCAATCATGTGGAGAGGAGTAAATCCTGTACGAATATCGTTCGGATCGGCGCCCGCGTCGATCAGCGCAATCGCCAGCTCGAAGTGGCCATTCTTCACCGCGAGCATCAAGGGACTCGTGCCCGGCCCACTCACTTGGCCCCGGCGCAACTTACCTGACCGCTGCATCATCGCCTTCACATCGGCGCCCGCCGCGAGCAATGCGCGCGCGGTATCGAGGTGGCCGCCACGGACGGCAAAGAAGAACGCCTTGAACCCGGAGTCCAGGGTCGCGTCGAGGTCGGCCCCCGCCTCGATCAGCGCACGGACGACCGCGGTGTGCCCCTCGGCCGCCGCCCACATTAGAGCCGTCTGCCCGAGACGTTCGCGTGATTTGGGGTTGGCCCCGCGCGCAAGCAGCGCCCTCACCGCCTCGACATTCCCGGAGCGCGCGGCCAACATCAGGACGGATTCCCCGCCCTTCATTGTGGCGTTTGCGTCGGCTCCGGCCTGCAACAAGAGCTTCACAATGGCGGCGTTGCCGTTTGTACATGCTTGCGCCAGAGGCGGCACGCCATAGCGATTCAGAGTGTTGACGCTAGCGCCCGCCTGTATGAGTAAGGCAGCAGTCTCGGCATCGGCGTGATAGGCGGCCCAGTGCAACGCAGTGGTCCCATCGACCTGGGTGGCGTTCACGTCCACGCCTGCCGACGCGAGGAGTTTGCCGATGCTGGTCTTGTCGCGTTGTTCCGCCGCGTCAGCGAGTGGGGCGCGCGCCGCCGCCGCGGCTAGGGTAGCGAGGCCGGCCCCCAGCAGTAAGAGTCCCGTTGTTTTTCGCCATTCCATGCGCATCTCCTCAAGCGACCTCAATTTGCTCGAAGAGGTCTTCGATTTTTCCGGTGCTGTCGACGAACGAATCCAGATGAATACCAACGCGATCAAGCAACGTCAGGTGGAGGTTGGCCAGGTTCGTTCCCTTCTCATACCTGATGTGCCGGCCACCCTTTAGTCCGGTTGCGGCGCCGCCTGCGACCAGGATCGGCAGGTTCTCATGATCATGCAGGCTGGGATTGCCCATGCCGCTCCCGTACAAGTAAACCGAGTGATCGAGAAGCGAGCCGTCACCATCGGGAGTGGCCTTCATTCTCTGGAGGAACTCTGAAAACAGCGAAACATGGTGGGTGTTGATCTTCGCTATTTTCGCTACCTTAACGGGATCGTTTCCGTGATGACTGGTTGGATGGTGCGGATCCGAAACGCCAATCTCGGGGTAGGTTCGATTGCTCTGCTCACGCGTGAGCTGGAAGGTGATGACGCGCGTGATATCCGCCTGAAAAGCCAGAATCTGCAAGTCGAACATGAGCTTGGCGTGATCGGCGAATGCTGCGGGAACACCTACGGGCCGATCGAGATCGGGCATCTTGTTGGTCGTCACCGCTTGCTCGGCACGCTCAATCTCACGCTCGACCTGGCGCACGCTGTCGAGATACTGATCCAAGCGCACGCGATCGGGCACGCCCACGCGCTGTTTGATTTTGGCGATGTCCCTGGTGAACGAATCCAGCAGGCTTGTCCGGTTGCGCAGCGCGGCGCGGCGTGCGTCCGCATTCCCGCCTTCGCCGAACAGGCGCTCGAAGACGACTCGCGGATGGGCCTCGGACGGAAGCGGGGTCGTTGGCGACGACCAGGAGAGGCAGTTCTGATAGACGCACGCGTAGCCGTTATTGCAAACGCCGGCCAACGGGTTCAAATCCATCGCGAGTTGGAGCGAGGCCAGTTGCGTCTCGCGGCCCATCTGCCTGGCCGCGATCTGATCGACTGTCGTGCCCGAAAAATAATCCGAGCTCTCCGTGTGTTTGGCGCTCGCCGCGCTCAGAAACGCCGAGTTGGATGTGTCATGAGTTCCCGGATAGGCATTCGGCAACCGCGTATTGGTGACGACGGTCACCTGATCTTTGACCGGCTTGAGCGGAGCGAGAATCGGTGACAGCTCTCCGAGCTTTCCCTGGCCGGGCGGGGTCCATCGCGCCTGATCGCACCCCATAGGGACGAACACAAAGCCGAGTCTCCGGACGGGCTTCGCCGCTGTCTGGGCCCAAGCCGTCGCAGCGGGAATCATTGCGTCCAGTAGAGGCAGAGCCAAGGCGGACTGCGCGCTTCTCAGGAACGTTCGTCTGGGAATCGCCTTTTTCGTCAAAAACATTGCGTTATCCTTCTACCTACTTGGCGGCCACGGCCGTCATTTCAGCACGCCGCATTTGAAACGGAACACTCTTCACAATTCCGAGAATAAGCGACGAGAACCGATAGTCTTCCTTCTGCGCGCCGCTCACGATTTTGCGAACCGCTGGCGCGTCGTAGTGCTCGACGCCTCGTCCCAGCGCAAACGTCAGAAGGTTCTCCGTCAGACTTGCGACAAACAACTCCGGGCGGCGCAGCAGCGCGGCTTCGAGTCCGTCGATCCCCCGGAACTCCTTATCGCCGGGCAAAGCTCCAGTTGCGTCGACGGGTTGATCTTCCACCTCCAGGTCTCGCCACTGTCCCACGGCATTGAAGTTCTCTAGCGAAAACCCGACCGGATCGATCGTCCGATGGCAGCTCGCGCACACGGCGTTGCTGCGATGGGCAGCAAGGCGTTCGCGCATCGGAAGATTGGCGGCCATCGTGCTCTCGTCAAGGGCCGGCACGTTCGGCGGGGGGGACGGCGGCGGCGCGCCTACGATATTTCGCAGCACCAGGACTCCGCGAAGCACGGGCGATGTCCGGGTTGCGTACGAGGTGACCGACAGTATACTGCCCTGCCGCAGCAGGCCGCCCCGTTTGCTTTCGGGCGTCAACGTCACGCGGCGCAATTGGCTTCCGTAGACATTGGGAATTCCGTAGTGCTTGGCCAGGCGCTCATTGAGAAACGTGTAGTCCGCCTTGATGAACGTGCGCACGCTGCGATCCTCGCGCACGACGGTATCGAAGAAGAGTTCGGTTTCCTGCCGGAGGGCTTGCCGTAAGTTGTCGTCGAAGTCCCGAAACAGGTTGCCGCTTGGATTGACCGCATCGATATTGCGCAACCGCAGCCACTGTCCCGCGAAATTCGTCGCGAGATTAACCGACCGGCGATCGGCCAGCATCCTGCGCGCCTGCTTCTCGAGCTCACCAGGCTGACCTAGCTTGCCCCGAACGGCTGCGTCGAGCAGTTCATCGTCCGGGATGCTGCTCCACAGGAAAAAAGACAATCGCGATGCCAGTTCAAGATCGCTGACCCGGTAGACACCGTTCTCGCCTACCTTCTTTGGATCGCTTTCCACTCGGAACAGGAACTCCGGGTTGGTCAGCACGGCAGTGAGCGCCGCTGTGATGCCGGCGTCGAAATCGCCCTCGGCGCGCCCTTGGCGATAGAAGGCCATCGGCTTGTCAACGTCAGATTTGTCGATCGGCCGCCGATAGGCACGCCGCGTCAATACAGAGAGAATCGCCCCGGCGCACTTTTCTTCCTCGACTTTATTTTGACCGGTTGGCCGGCAAACAAACAATCGGCGGCGGCTCGGTGTTTCCCCGGCGCCTTTTGCACCATAAGGTCCGGTCACCGAAATCTTGTCGATAGCGGGCGCGGTGCGCGGATGCCGCCGGTCGTTGAAGCGAGAGTGTGTCGGCTGCCTGGGCGTCTCGATTAGCGATGAGCCCTCCTTGACGAACGTCACGGCGATGTTGTGCGGGCCTGCCTTGACGGTAATGCGCGACTTCAATGCCTTTTCGTTCAGGATTTCGTCGCCGATGGTTGCTTTCGAAATCGTGAAGGTCTGCACCGGCTCCCGGTCGACCAGCAGCAGCATCTCGTGCGAACGGGCCTCGCGCAACCCGCTGACGACTCCCGCCAGATCGCGCATCAGTGAGACCTGGATCTCGTACTCGCCGTCCTGGGCAAATGTATAGGACGTCGATACGCCCCCACGCGTGCCAATCGGCAGGCCGGGCAACTGATCTTCCTGCGTGAGATCGGCCGACAGGCTAATAGTGTCGCTCTCCAGTGAGGATTGCGTGCTCCCGACCGCCAGGCGGCTTATCTTCTGGGCGGCTGAAATGTAACGGTTCAGAAGCGTCGCCGACAGATCGCCGACGTTGACGTTGTCGAAGCCATGACCGCTCTCATCGGCCGGCAAAAGCGAGGCGGCATCGACATCGAGCGATAGCAGGTCCCGGATCGCGTTCTGATACTCGGTTCGATTCAGGCGTCGCAGCGTTTCAGTGCGCCCGGGATTCAGCTTGGCGGCCGACGCCGCATCGAGCGACGTTTCCAGCCATGTCAATATCGCGCGGCGATCCGCGTCGGCAGGCTGCAGCACATTGGGTGGCGGCATCATGCCCGTACGCAGTTTGCGCGCGACCTTCTCCCACAGTTCGGATTGCGCACCCGGCCTGGATAAGTCGGCCTGAACCAAACTCAGCCCGCCACTCTTCAGCTTTTCGTTATGACACGTCGCGCAATAGCGATCCAGGAATTGATGCTGGCTTGCGGTCGGTTGTGCCGACAACTTCACCGGCTGCCCGGAAAGCAAAAGCGTCAGGGCCAGTCCGGCAAAGCCTACTCTCAGCGTTCCAGGGAACGACACCGGCGCCTTCATCTGCTGCCCTTCCAGTTAAGCTGACCCATTCACCTCCGTATTCTACTACCAACTTCGCTGGCATTTGCCGTGGAACACTGCGACTCCCCGAACATCCGCCACACCCGGCTTGGTTTTCGCGGGCGCCTCGGCTTTTGGACCGAGCAGAGCGTGAGCGATGCAGTGGCCTCTTCTGCTCAAGCGAACAGAAGACGCCCCTTCGGCTCCGGGACAGGATGGCCGAGTTGTCGAGCTGTTTCCAGCCACTCGCTCATGACGAGATCTACTACGGATAGCGCTTCCTGCCTGGTCGACCCATCTGCGGCGCAGCCAAGCAACTCCGGCACTTCGGCGATAAACGCCCCGTCCTCGTCGCTCCAGTGGAGAATGATCTCGTTTTCGTCATTCAACGCCTTCCCCTAGTTTATATCGAACGATCAGAGCAGTTCGCGAATTGATGATGCTATCATCTTCGTGCTCACGCGCGCCCTCTGTGCCAACATCATGTGAGACACTTCTTTTCTCTAATTACTGTGCAGGGCGAGAAAGATTCTCTTCATGAACAATCACTTGGTTCCCGCTT
>JAYUSQ010000279.1:0-76237 GCA_043755595.1 Acidobacteriota bacterium
GCGCTGGGCACCCCCTCGCCGACCACCGCCTCTCCTTACGCTACTCCGCAACCTAACAGCGCCGTGTCCGGGAGTAACTACTGTCTTGGACACTAGTGATCTTCCATGCAGAAACGGATCTGGCGCAGTTTTGGTGACTGCCCCGCATTCCAGCGGTAAAGAAACCAAGCGACTTCAAGGCCTTCGTCGAGACGGGTCGCAAGTCGGGGACTTGCATTGCAACCATGAAAGCGTGGAGCCGTATCCCGTGGCCTCCATTCGAGGCGACACCGCCTGATCATGCCGACCGATCCCGTCGCCTTTTACCGCGTCGAGAAGATGAAATTTGCGGGCAAGCGCCCGAACATCGACAAGACCACGGTAATCTACAACAACATCACCATTAGCGGCATTCCACTCGCCGCCTATGATTACGTGGTGAACGGCAAGCCGGGCCCTTTCGGCAGCTTCCTTAACCCCATCCAGGCGCGGATCGGGTGGCTGGGCGAGCGCCAAATTCCGATTATTGGGCATTACGTTCGATGTGGCCGTGGCGGACCAGCTACTTCGTCTTTGGGGAGCCGCCTCGGCAGCCCTATTTAGTCCCCGGAAGAAGAAGACGAAGCACGGTATCGGCCAGCAAGTCACGCCCCTCCGGCGATGGATGGACGTCGCACCTCGGATGTCCAGGCAAGAGCAGGCCTGCCGCACAAGTGTCACCGCCCTCCGGGTGCGCGGCGATCGCGAAGGCGCTGAAGGCGTCCGCTACCGACACACGAAAGAGTGCGGCAACTTGCAATGCAACCGCGTTGAGAGCGCTCACGGCTGCTGTCTGGATTGGATCGCGGTAATCGGGCGAGTAGTAAGTGACGAGTACGACTCGTCCTTGGTATCGGGCCTCTCTAATCCTACGCAAAATATTGGTGAGATTTGTGCGGTAGGTGTCGAGCGTAGCTTGGAGATTTTGAAAAATGCAATCCGCTTGACCCGCGCAGAGTTCCTGCAGCAAAATAAGATCGTTGCCGCCGATGCTGATCGTTACGAGCTTGATTTGCGGAATGGAGCTTAACAGGCGGACAGCATAGTCGGCTTGCGTTCCCTCGTAGTTCGTGTGCAGGCCCACCGCCTTCTTGAAGTTCCGGCAGTTATTCGTCGGCTCCGGAGCAGTTAGCGAAAGGAAAGAACCGCTGGTCTCGCCTGGACAGGCAAGATTCAGCAGACCGCTGAACTGCTTTTTCGCTTCTCGCGCGACGATCTCTGGATAGCCTATATAGTTGGATATGACCGGCGGGACGCCGAGGTCCAACCCGAAGGCGATGGAGTCGCCTAAGGCTAAATACTCAATTTTATCCTGAGCCGCAACGGCTGGCAAACTTAAAATTCCCAGCAAGAATACAGATAGGTGGAACCATTTGAACTGTCTCAATGCAATTGCTCCTCGTGGCGCTTCTATGGCGCCTGTTTAATGGAGCGCGGCGGGGTAGCAAATGTTTCACGCAATTTCGCGCGCTTCACCGATAGCTACACATCCATTTGCCTCTCGTCGCACTGCCTCAAATGTTCGCCTCGAGATGCGGATTCCGAGTCATGGCGATCAGCATTCCGAACTGAAGCCGATCACTTCTACGGCGACAGTTCGGAACGCTGATCGGCATAGGATTGGAGCGGCGCGTAGGGCAGCCGTGGCGGCGAAAGGGTCCACTGGGAAGTGGAGAACCCCCAGCTGCCACAGAAGAGGCTGACCATGCGCAAGTTGAAAGAATTGCTGCGGCTCGAGTCGCTTGGACTGAGCCAGCACCAGATTGCCCGCAGTTGTTCCATCTCGCAAAGCACCGTCCACGAGTACGTGTCGGCCGCCCGCGCGGCTGGCGTCCAGTGGCCGCTGCCGGAGAACTGGGACGACCGCCAGATAGAGCAAGCGCTCTTTCCCCAGCGGCCCGCGCCAGCGGCCCCCGATCCTCGAGGAATTGCAGAAGCATCGCGACCTGACGCTCGCCTTGGTCTGGCAGGAAAGGCGTGAGAGCGATCCGGAGGGCTACGGCTACAGCCGGTTCTGCGACTTATACCGGCAGTGGCTGAACAAGCGCGACCTGGTGCTGCGGCAGGAACACTGCGCCGGCTTCACCTACCTGCGAGCACGCATTCTACCTGTCCGGTTCTCATTCCTGCGACCGCACCCAGTCCCCCTTAGACCCTGCACCAAAATTGCGGAAGAGCCGCAGAAACACCCGCTATTCCCGCGCAATTGTCCTTTCTGAGCGGGCATTGAGGGAACGTTGAACTCCAGATGTATTTGGGCGCTGCCGAACTTTTCTTGCGTGACGATATCGCCTACGCCGCTGGTGCATGCCATCGCGCCTTCGGCCACTACACACCTGGCGGGATTGCCGTCCGTGGTTGTCCAGCCCTCCATGTTCTTGCCGTTAAAGACCACCGTCGCGTCGGACGGCGGATGCGTCCCATCGCCGGGATCGACCACGCGGGGCTGCGGAGCGGTTTTTTGTCCGTGAGCGAGCGCCAGCGAGAGCAGGAGCGCCAGTAGTGCGGTGCGTGGCATCACCGTGCATCTTACCGCTTCACAGAACATCAACGAAAGCCCACGCCATGCTCGCGCGTATCGCGATGCCATGGCACTTTGAAACGAAGCGCGTTGGCGAAGCTGCGGCTGGGATTGAGTCCGGATCGGATCGGCAGACGCGCCACGCGATTCTTGATTCGCCGCTCCAGTTTCTCAATCAACAGCCGGTCTAGCGCGTCTTCGGTGGTTTGCCACGCCAGCCCGAGTACGGGGGTGACCACCAGGTCTACCGCTCCGTGCCCCTTGTTGTCGAGGCCCACATTGCCGATCGACGATTCGCTGATGGGGCCCAGTTCAAACTGCGCGCTGTAGGCCGTCGTGAACGCCAGGGCGCGCAGCCGGCTCTTCCAATAACCGCTCTGACTGCCAAAGACTTGACCCTTGCCGCGCGGGTCGTTCTGCACAAATATATAATTGCTGACCGCGCCCATCATCGGATACCCCACATAGTTGACGATGTAGGGATCGCCATCTTTCCAGCCTTTTAAAGAACTTGCCGACTGGACGTAATCGGCCAGAAACGGCCCCTTCAGTTTGGCGCGAGAACTAGGCTCGGTCGCAATCCGGAATCCATGTTGAATGCCGAGGAAAAAACCGGCTTCGAGCAAGGCGGGTTTCCAGCGAAAGCCCTGTTCCTCAAGTTCGTCCCGCTTGGGTTGCGGGACGGTGTCGGCAGAGGCGGGCCGGCCTGCAAGAGCCATGCCCAATATCAGTAAGGGGCAACATACTACGATTATAAAAAAACTCGATCGCGGCCTCGCCGTCCCGGAATACCGGGCTGTGACGCGCCATAATGGTTCGACAAATGCGCGCAACCAAACTACTGATGCTGGCGCCGGTGGCACTGATGGCGGAGACTCTTACGCTCGACAACGGAACCGCGAAAATCGTCTGGGATTTGGCGGGCGGGGGACTGGTGGACTTTCAACTGAAGGACCAGCCCATCAACCCGTTCACCTGGGAAGAGAAGAGCGCCACGCCGGCGCACCTCAAGGGGCACTTCCTGTGCATGGACCGCTGGGGCCCGCCCAGTGCGGCCGAGATCAGTGCGGGCGTGCCGTTTCATGGCGAAGTTTCGCGAGTGGAATGGCGGCAGCTTGGCAAGGCCGCGAACGAAGCGGAGATGACGGCGCGGCTGCCGCTGGCCCGGTTAGGCGTGAAGCGGTCGGTCAGGCTCGAAGGCTCGTCGGCGCTAGTGATCGAAGCGGTGACGAACGAGGCTCCGCTTGGCCGCGTGTTCAACATGGTGCAGCATCCGACGATCGGGCCTCCATTTTTGGATGAGAGCGTCGTCGTGGACTCGAATGCGCGCCAGGGCTTCATGCAGTCGAGCCCGATGCCAAACCCTGAGCATCCTACCGTCGTGTGGCCGCAAGCCCTCAAAGACGGCATGCCGGTGAATCTGCGGATGCTGCGCGACGATCCGATGCCGAACGTCGTGTCCTACGTGGTGGACGAAGAGATTGGTTGGGTGACTGCGCTCAATCCAGAGAAACGGCTGGTGCTCGGCTACATCTGGAAGACCAGCGAGTATCCATGGCTGAATATATGGCGGCACGTCGAAGGCGGCAAACCGATGGCGCGCGGGCTGGAGTTTGGCACGACGGGATTACATCAGCCCTACCCGGTGCTGACGAAGAAGGGCTCGATTTTCGGACGGCCGTTGTTCGCGTTTATCGACGCCACCGAAACGCAGGCACGCCGTTACCAGGTTTTTCTGGCGAAGCTCCCAAATCAATCTTCGGGAGTTTCACAAATTCGCCGAACGGGTTCGGGCGAATGGATTGTTGTATTACGCGAAGGTCAAGAAATAAGGGTGAAAGATTTGCTGGCTGGCCAATAGGCGCGGCGGCTACGGTTCTTTCGGCGGGACACTCGGGGGCAGGTACGCTGGCTGACGGCATTGTGAACTTTTCGCGGACTTCGCCGCGATTGAATGGCATCACCATCTTGGAGTCGATCCGGGCATCGACGGCCATACGGGGCATCGGCATCGAGCAGTCGGCGCCGTATAGCGTCGTGATCGCAAGCATCATGACTGAATACCGCATGACGCCCGGCGTAGCGCATTTCATTGTAAGTGTGGTCCGCTCCGTCGTCGTCGCGGCTCGGAACTAAGCCGCCAGGCGCAAGCCTGCGGTTTACAGCGTCCAGAAAATGCTCTACCTAGCTCGGCGATCAATACCTCGATCGCAATGGGAACAACAGCAGGTTCCGGCCAGCCGAATTGGTAGCCAACAAAACACCGTCGGGAAAGCCGGGCAGGGCCGGAGCGAACTCGATGCCATCGGTTGCATCCGCAGCGCCGCGCAGTATGAACAATGGTCGAATGGCCGCGCCCCGTTTGGCATAAACGTGGTACTCGCTTTTGCCTTCGATCCGGTCTGCCGCAATCAGCCACGACGGCGCAATCGCGATGCCTCTCCGAGCGCCCTGGAATTTGTCTGTCGCGTGCCGCGCTACTTCGACCGCCGCGCCCTGGTGATCCGGGTCGGCATGGTACTTGTGCAGGCAGCAGGACTGCTCGGAATAGTAGATGTAACCGTCCGCGTCATCGGCCGCGACGTTGTTGATCTCGCTGGCGGTCTTGCCGGAGTTCTTGCCGAACTCGCGGACTTTGGCTCCAGTTACGCGTGCGCCGTCGTCCATCAGCCGGTATTGCCACAGGTGCGCGCCGTTGGCCCCCGCCGCCTTTCGAGACACGATGGCGAAAAGCGCGCCATCGCCCTTGCGTCGATACAAGGCGACTGAGGCGGGGACAGCCGCTTCACCGGGCTGGCCTTCAAAGACTGGGATCGCACCAGCCTCAGCTAAGCGGCCGGACGAGGAATCGATCCGGAAAAATCGAAGCTGGCTCCTGCCACGCTCAGCCACCACGGCCAGGTTGCCTTTGAGATCGACGCCATGCGGACGGTCAAGTCCATCGATGGTTTGCCGAACCTTCCCATCGAGCCCGTACACATGCAGCGCGCCGGCCGGCGAAGCCGCATAGTTCGTACCCAATATGAAGTTCGGCCCGATCGCTGCGTCGCCGATTTGGTTAGCCACCGATTCGGTCGAAACCGAAGCCGACATATCCAGCACCCGCGTACCCGGCACGAAGTAAAGAAGGAGGAGCCCTAGTGTACGCATCCTTCTATTATTGTTCGCCGGTCAGCGCCATGGCTGCCTTCCATCCTCCTGCGCGTTGGATGCCGGGAACGAAAAAGTAATTCACGAACTCCGTGTCGGCGCCGTGGAAGAAGACCGGCTTGGCCGTAAGTTTCACCTTCACCGGAGCGATAGCCGCCGCGAAACGGACCCACACGCTCGCGGTGCCTAGGCCCACCAATTCCACCTCCGTGTGGCCTTTGGATTCCAGCCATCGGAGCGCCGTCAGGATATCCTGCACGCGCAACTGATCGTCGGTCCGATTGAACGTGAGGAACTGCGGCACGTCGGTCTGGCGCCGCTCTTTCGCCTGGCCGGTTTGGAAGGCGTCGATAATGAGCATGGGTCGTTTGTCGCGAGTGAGAGCGGCCACGTCGTCCGACGCGCGCGCGGCAGCGGAGCCTTCCGGGTGCAGCACCAGCGCGACCCTGCCTTCGCCCGGCAACCACACGCCGGGGATGCGATCCTTCACTGCCGGCCGGCTCAGCGTGATTGCCTCGCCCACGCCTGCAGTCATCGTTACGGCGCTTGGCCATTCGGCGCCGAGCGCGAGCCGCAACAGCCGCCGTTTCTCAGTGGGGTTGCCGGAAAGCCGGTCATTCTGCTCCATCACGATCGTGCGCCATTGCACGAATAACCCGTCGTAACTGAGCGCGCCCATCGGCAGAGTGCGGCCGTGAAGTGCGAGCATGTTCGGCAGCGTCTCGATGCGCGCGTTCTTCTCGGCGTACTTCGCGGCGTCAGTGTCGCCGAGTACATGTTTGGCGAAGAACTTGTACATCGCCTCGCGCGAATCTTTGTTGTAGTTGTGCGGCGCGTCGATTCGCACGGCTTCCACGAGCGAGGCGCGGTCATAGAGTTCGTAAATGCCTTTCACGGCGGGGTATTCTTCTTCGAGAGTATTCTTGGTCCAATCGCCCGTGGCCGACACCATCAGTAGCGGACGAGGCGCCATCATTGCGCCGAACTCGAGGTTGAAAGCGCCCACGCGCAGGCCCGGCGCATTCTCGCACGGCGACCCTCCTTGCATGATCGCCGACAGCATATTGACCGGGACCATGTACTTTACCCGCTCGTCGATTGCCGCCAGCAGGAAACTTTGCGTGCCGCCGCCCGACGCGCCGGTCGCGCCAATGCGAGTCATGTCGACATCGGGTAGCGTCATCAGGAAATCGATCGCACGCGTTGAGTTCCACAGTTGCAGCCCCAGCGGTCCCCAATTCCAAAGCTGCTCAATCTTGTTTCCGAAGGCGTGCGGCGTTTGCACCGTGTCGTTGTAGCCCACCATGTCGTAGAGCAGCACGACATAGCCTTGGCGCGCCAGATTGATCGCGCGGGTTGGCAGTGAGGCGAGGGGCGTGTTCTCCAGCCGCCCATAGCTCCAATGGCCATGTGGCGACACGATCGCCGGAAACTTCCCGGTGCGGCCCAGCGGGCGAAACAGATTGCCGCCCAGCCAATAGCCCGGGCGCGTTTCGATCAGTACTTTTTCAATCGAATAATCTTTGTTCTCAATCCGTCCGAAAACTTCGCTACGGACGGGCGGACGCTCCGGCATCGGGTCAAGCCCCGCCGTGAACAGAATCTGCTCTTTCAGTTGTTTCTTGCGCGCTTCCCATTGAGCGAGCGTCTTATACTCAGGCATCTTGAAATGCGTGTTGGTGTTCGGCGAGTTGACGTTGCGCGAGTCCTGCGGCCATGCGACGGCGGCGATGGCGAGGAGGAGGAAAGAGACGGACCTCATGGGACCGAATATAGCGCAAGGCTGTATTGCAGGCTCACGCACCCGCTAGTAGTTGGCTAAACTGATATTGCTGTGGGCAATATCACGTTCGTCTGGGACGACCGGAAAGCCCGGTCCAATTTAGCTAAACATGGTATTTCGTTTGAAGAGGCGCAAACTGTATTTTTTGACGAGGATGCCCGGCTCATCGACGACCCCGATCACTCCGGAGGGGAAGAGCGCTTTGTGATCCTCGGCTACAGCCTGAGGGCGAAATGCCTCATTGTCAGTCATTGCTATCGCGACGAAGAATCTGTCATCAGACTGATCTCAGCCCGGCCCGCCACGAAACAAGAGGAACGGAGTTATAGAAATTGTCTATGAGAAGCGAATACGATTTTTCCAAGTCCCGTAAGAACCCCTACGCGAAGTCTCTCAAGCGCGCCGTGACAATCAGGCTGGATGTGGCGGCGGTCGACTATTTCAAGAAAACCGCAGTCGAACTCGGAATACCTTATCAGAACCTGATCAATCTCTATCTGCGGGATTGTGCCGTGCAGAAGCGGCGCCCGGTGCTGCATTGGCCGCTTGAGCCGGTGGCAAACAAATAGCGGCAGCGCGAGCGACCGAATCGTGACGCACGGCTTTTACGAGTTCTTCGCAGGCGGCGGCATGGTGCGAGCCGGGCTCGGGCCTGCGTGGCGATGTCTGTTCGCGAACGATTTCGACCGGAAGAAAGGCAAAATCTATAACCTGAATTGGGGCGCGGGCACATTGAAAACCGGTGATGTGGGTGAACTCACCAGCGGCGATCTTCCAGGTCAAGCTGCCTTGGCGTGGGCGTCATTTCCCTGTCAGGACCTCTCGCTGGCCGGCGCCGGAGCCGGTCTGCGCGGGGATCGTTCCGGTGCATTCTGGCCCTTTTGGAAGCTGCTCCAAGATCTAGCCGCACAGGGCCGCGCTCCCGCCCTGATCGCGCTTGAAAATGTCGCGGGCTTACTGACGTCGCATGAAGGTCGCGACTTCGCCGCTGTCTGCTCGGCTCTTCATAACGGCGGGTATTCAACAGGGGCGATGTTGATCGACGCGTCGCTCTTCGTGCCTCAATCCAGACCCAGGCTCTTCATCGTCTGCGCTCGCCTTGGAACCCCGATTCCAGAGACCTGCCGCGCCACTGGTCCCGTCCGGCCTTGGCACACCCAAAGCCTACAGACGGCGTTTGACCGGCTTCCGGCGCACGTGAAGCGCAACTGGATTTGGTGGAATCCTCCGCCTCCACCGCCTCGCACTAGGACTTTCGCGGATGTGATTGAAGATGCGCCCAGGGATGTCGCATGGTTGACCGGCGAGGAGACGAATGCGCTGATAGCGAAAATGAGCGAAGTGAACCAGGCCAAGCTGTCAGCCGCGAAACGCGAGAAACGAAAGATTGTGGGCGGGCTGTATCGGCGAACGCGATCCGATGAAACCGGCCGGAAGGTGCAGCGCGCCGAAGTCCGTTTCGACGATATCTCCGGTTGCCTGCGTACGCCAGCGGGTGGGTCCAGCCGGCAGGTTGTGATGATCGTCGAAGGAGCATCGGTGAAAGCGCGATTGATCTCCAGCCGCGAAACGGCCAGACTCATGGGGTTGCCGGATAGCTATATCCTCCCGGCCAATTACAACGAGGCGTACCATCTGACGGGCGACGGAGTCGTGGTCCCGGTGGTGAGGCATTTGGCGGAGCATCTGTTTGAACCGATCCTGGCGGCGCATGAGAAAGCGATTCCCTGATGGAATCGCGCGAACTCAGAAGGCGGACCATGCGCGCGGTGAAGAGCAAAGATACCGCGCCGGAAATGCTCGTGCGGCGATTGCTCCACGCCGCCGGATTCCGCTACCGCCTCCATCGCCGCGACCTCCCTGGCTGCCCCGACTTGGCGTTCCCCAGCCGCCGCAAAGTGATCTTTGTTCACGGTTGTTTCTGGCATGGGCACACCTGCGCTCGTGGCAGCCGCGAACCGAAAGCCAACAGCGATTATTGGCGGAAGAAGATCGCGGGCAACGTGCAGCGCGACAAACGCTCGGCGCGCGCCCTGAGGCAGGCCGGTTGGAAGCGGTTGATCGTTTGGGAATGCCAGTTGCGGAGTGAACGGCTGCTGAGCCGGTTAACCAATTTTCTCGCTGCATAAGATCATTCAGGCGGCTACAATGGAAGGGCGGATTTCTCCGCACCAGCTAGTGAAGGGCCCTTAGCACAGCGGTTAGTGCAGGGGACTCATAATCCATAAATCACGCAAAAGCAATAGTTTACGCCTAGGCGCGCTATGTTAACGTGGATTGCGCTATGTCCCGTCGTTTCGTAGGTTTGGGTCATCCCCTCGCTGGAACTTCGGGCAACCCGACGCAACCAGGAGTAGCAGGGGGTAGGCACAAATTGAGCACAGCCGTCACTACAGTGGGCGTGCACTCTTAGGACACTACCCGAGCGTTATTCTTCCGGCTGAAACCTACCTCGCCGTTGCCCTGGATTCACGACACCGGCGGCCTCGGGCTCGCGGCCACGAAGCCAGAGACGAGCCAGATCAGCGCGCCCCCAATGATACGCACGAACCAGAACCCGGCGAGGTAGCCCCCAATTGGCCATAGGAGCAGTTGCCAGCGCGGAGTGTAGTTGTCTTTGCGGTAAAAGCGGTCTCCGGTAGCTGTCTTCGCAGCGTTAATGAAACCATCGTAGCCAGCAGCCACGCTTTTCAGTGTAGTCTTGCGTGCGGTAAATAGGGCCGCATCGTCACGATCCCGAAAGAGCAAGATGCCGGTCTGTGTCGTGAGGGATCCGTATTTCTCTCCGGCTTCGGTGTCAGTCTGGTTATGATACCCGCCAGGGAATGCCTTCTTGACAGCGCGCCCCAGCGCTTCGTGTGTCCATTCGATTTGCCAAATTACTATCGTCTTCCCACGAAACTCATCCACAAGCGGCAGATCCCAATGCTGCGGAAGCGGGTTTGGGGCCTCACGGATAAGCCTCCTTAGGGTCTCCTGCTCTATCGGCCGGTTCCAGTCTTCAGATGCCATAAGAGCGGCAACCATGGCACACAGGATTCCAACGACAATCGCCAGCCGTCGCACTCCCTCGCGCGCGTTGAATTTCATGGCTGTTTCGATGGAACCAGCGATGGCCTCGGGTTCGCCTTTAGGTAGTCGTTTAGGAAGAAGTCCAGGACGTCAAGAGCAACTTTCTCTATCCGGTCTCTGGCTGAAGTGCGTCCCGAAAAGCCGAACTGATACTCCCACCATGTGGAGACCGCTTGGACGGCTCCGCGCAGCAATACAGCCTCGAACAGTTTCAGGGCGATCGAGTAAGTAATGCGCCCATTCTCTTCGCAGATGGCCGAAACGGTCAACTGGAGTATTGCCGAGTCGGTGTCGTCTACAACTAGTCCACTTTGCCGCAAACGTAGCTCGATCTTTGCCTTTATGGTGTCCGATTTCAGGTATTCTTTCGCGCACTCTTGAGCATCAGGGACAGAGACGCTTATAGACCGAAGTCCACGCAGCACGTCATCGGCGCAGGCCAGCCCTTGGATTGCAACCAGCAGCAACAGCGCGAGTCTCATGGGGTGCCGTCTCCTCTCGGCATGACGGGCACTATATCACCTGGATCAGCGGTGCGGCAATGCCGGGCCTCCGAAATGGGAGCCAGCAGGAAGGCGCGGACGCAAACCATCTGTCTCGTGTTATGTTCGAATCAGCCGCCTAGCTCCTGCAGGGCGACAAGTAGGAACCCCTTCCTGCTGGCGGCTCCCTACCAAGGGAAAGGGGATCGCGCGAAGGGGAGCGATGACCAACTCGTCTACAACCGAGTATCTCGACTTACCGGCTGAAGCCCGTCGGCGAATCGAGAGCGCTCGACACAAAGCACTGCTAGAGCTTCGGGACTACACTGTAAATCAGGCCGCATCAGCAGCATTCGCGATCCGCAGTTTTGATTCCCAAGCCAACGAACTCATCCACCTACAACTCGGCTACCCAGCATTAAAGAGGGCACTCGACGTGCTTCGGCGGGATTGCCTTGCGTCGGCTCTGCTGGAGTGCCAAAGGCTCAAGGGCGGCATAGTTGGATTGTGGAGCCCCGCTATTGAAACGGCGTTACTCTGGCAGCGGGACGCGCGACTAATGGAGCTTGAGCCGGAAGCTGCCACGCCCGCCGGACGGCTCGAACTCGAGTCTGTTCCCGAATCTATCCGGAGTGCGGCGAGGCGCGGTATTCTTGGGCTTAATTCTGCCCGTCACCAGAACCCCATGGAGGAGTCGGCCCTCCTGCAAAGGGCCTACGACGAGTTTGCCAAATCAGCGGTCGCGGCCGGCTCCGACTTGACAGCCGAATTCCTCGCGGAAACGCTGCCAGGCTGGGTATTGGGGACAGCGGTCGAACTGCAGTGGTCTCGTCCTGGGCCCAAAGTGACCGTTCGATATGGTGGCCTTTGCTGGCAGCGTGGTCGATGGCTTGTGCCAGGCCCGATTGATCCTGACCCGCCCGTCAACCTCGGTAAGGAGCAGGTAAACCGTTCATTCAGGGCTTGGTTCCTCAAGCTTCTTGAAGGTAGGATTGCGCAGTGGGAAGCCGAAGGCCTCTCCGCAGCCGAGCACCAGGGTCAGACTCAACTACCCGAAGCTGCGGGAGTTGAACGACGGTCGAACGTGGCGTCGGGTAGCGAGGAACAGGCTGCGCGGGCGAAGGTGCGTGACGAAGGCGTTACCACCGAGGCAACTGATGCCAGCGGCTATGTCGTTTTGGTCGGGCGCCTCAATGTTTATCGCCAGAAGAACAAAATGGACTGGCCAAGCATATGCGAATCGATGGGGCCTGGCGGCCCGAAGCCATCGACCCTGCGAGACTGGCGGAAGTGCCGGATCAAGGGTAAGGTCGGCGAGCCCATGGCCCGTCTAATCGAAGAATGGATCAAGGCGAATTGTCTCTAGAGCGTTTGGCGAAACTCGGCGAAACTCGGCGAAACTCGGCGGCCGCGAGTGCACAATCCCAGGTGAGAATGGGGCGTGCAAACCGGAGTAATATCAGAAATCAACACCAAACCAAGGCGACGCTACGGTAGCGAAATTGACGTCGAAGCTCTAACCGGCATAGCGCGCCGCACGTTACAAAAACATCGGCTGCTTGGAAAGGGCTTCCCGTTCTACAAACACCTTGGCCGCATTCTTTATGACCTCAACGAAGTAGAGCAACTTATCCGCGCCTCCCGCGTGAAAGGTGCGGCGTAAGTGACCCCGCCGGACATCGAGCGCACACTACTCGCACTCCGCAGCGCCTGGGGCCGTGCCAGGCGCCGCGAGGCCGCGCGCAAAGCCATAGGGGTGCAGGCCGTCGAACGGGGCCAGGAGCGCAAGAAGTGAGGCCGTATTCGCTCGACGACTACTGGGGGCAGCTTGCCGCCAGTTACGAGTGTCGCGGTTGCGCCGTGCCGCGCGCTTGGCGCTGGTGGTACCGGGCAATGGTTTCCCTAATGCGATGGGGGGCGCGGTGATGGCCGGAATTGATGCGGCAACGGTTCGGGCTCAGACCGATATCGGCGCCTTCATTGGCCAGTACGTCGCGCTCCGCCCTGAGGGCGTCAACTTGGTTGGGCTTTGCCCTTTTCACGAAGAGAAAACCCCCTCGTTCAAAGTGCACCGGTCCGAGAAGTACTTCAAGTGCTTCGGCTGCCAGGCTGGTGGTGATGTGATCGATTTCGCGCGGCGCATCGAGGGCGTCGGGTTCCATATCGCGTTGGCAAGGGTCGCCGCGTTTTCAGGCTCTGCGGTAACGCAAGGCAGAGTCGCGCCCGCTTCCGGCCAGCCGCCTCCGCCTATCCCGGTGGAAGCCGTGCGCCGTAAGCTGGCCGCCGAGGGCTTCCGGCTGTTTCTGGCATGGGCATACCTGCGCTCGCGGTAGCCGCGTGCCGAAAACCAACAGCGACTACTGGCGGAAGAAGATCGCGGGCAACGTGCTGCGCGAACAGCGCTCGGCCCGCGCGCTTCGGCAGTCTGGCTGGAAGCCGTTGATCGTTTGGGAATGCCAGTTGCGGAGCGAAGGGCTGCTGCGCAGGTTGACCAATTTTCTCGCCGCATAAGATCAATCGGGCCGCTACAATGGAAAGGCGGACTTCGTCGCGCCACCTAAGTAACGGGCCCTTAGCACAGCGGTTAGTGCAGGGGACTCATAATCCGGATCTTGTTATAAATCAACGACTTGCAATAATTACGCCTGCATGCTCGCGATTGCGATATCTCCCGTCGGTCCCAAGGGTTGAAGTGGTTGACGTTTAAGCGAGGCGAAACTCGGCGTAATTAGGAGTAGCATGGGGTAGGCACAAATTTGGGCATACAAATATCGAAACAGCTACGGTTTTGGGCCAAGAAGTTCGAGCTCAAGTTGTTCGAACTTTGCGGAGTCGTTTTCGTGACCAGACATCTTCCCTAGTGCTGAATTGTGGTGCGCGATCTCTTCATTGGTAAGCAAGTCCACGAGGAACCGTAGAAAGATTCCTTGATTGATCGAGCCGCCGGACCAAAAGCAGGTGTTGCTCTTGACGTTGTACTTGAATCGAGAAGCCAACTCCGAGCCTGAAAGCCCCCGCGCCCATTCGTTTGAATAACGTCTGCCGAGCTCGGCGCACTTCAATTTGACATCAAACTCCCGAGCTATCACTGCTTCATTCTTTGCGGCGCGATCCTCCTGCAATTGCTGCACGCCTCGGTCAGTGCACCCCACCGATAAAACAACCGCCGCAAAACAGCAAAACGACTCTCTCATCCGTTGACGACCCTTTCTTATCGCTGGCTCAGATTCATACCCCGTATTAAGGGGCCGAGCAGCCAGGCGAAGGCTGTTGGGCTTCCAATGTCGGGCGCGCCAATAGCCTCTGTGTGTTAAGATTTTATTACACGTTGCACCCTTCTGTCATGCGTTCCGTGTTGATACTCTCGGCCCTTCTCGCGTGGTCCTGCGCACCGAGGCAGGACGAAAAAGAGATTGCCTGCGCTGATCGGGCGGCGAGGCTAGCCGCGCCGACGGATGGCCCGGAATGGCCTGGGCGACACACGATTGAAGGCCGCGTGCCACACTACAGCGCTCCCAGCGGGCGTTGCTATCTGCTCATCAGGCACCGAGTCCACGGAGCAGATTCGAAAGGCTCATTTTCCAGGGCATACCAAACTCTGATTGACGTTGACACCGAAGAGACAATTGCGCGGTGTGGCGATGGTCCGCTTTCTTGCCGAATCGGGCGCGAGTACGCCGTAGATTGCGAACGGTGCGAAGCACTAATTCACAAATCCTTGTCACAATAATGCTCCACGAAAATAGTCCGCCGCAAGGTGATCCTCGTTCACGGCTGTTTCTGGCATCGGCATACCTGCGCTCGCGGCAGCCGCGTGCCGAAAGCCAACAGCGACTACTGGCGGAAGAAGATCGCGGGCAACGTCCGGCGCGACCAGCGCTCGGCCCGCGCGCTTCGGCAGTCTGGCTGGAAGCCGTTGATCGTTTGGGAATGCCAGTTGCGGAGTGAACGGTTGCTGAGCCGGTTAACCAATTTTCTCGCCGCATAAGATCATTCAGGCGGCTACAATGAAATGGCGGACCTCGCCGCGCCACCTCGTCACGGGCCCTTAGCACAGCGGTTAGTGCAGGGGACTCATAATCCCTTGGTCCCCGGTTCGAATCCGGGAGGGCCCACCAAGTCTCCCCGCTTTCCGGCTACTCGCCGTCTCTCTCTGTCATCCTTGTCCTACATGGATTCGTCGCGGATTCCTTCCCGTCTCTCGGATCTGCTCGACTGTAAACAATACGAGTTTGAACTTATTCTGGCTAAGGAGGGAATACGGTCATGATTTCTGCGCGAAGTTGACAGTGCAATGCAGTATCTATTGGCGTCGTTTTCCCTTGATGCGAAACGAATGCCAATAGCTCCTCAGGTTGATGGAGAACCGCGGTCGGTTCTCGTTCTCGAAGACGATTTTGTCCTCACACTGTTGTACCGGCGGCTCTTTCAAATGTGCGGGTGTCAGGTGGACTTGGCCTCGTCGGCTGAGCAGGCGCAAGAGTGCCTGACAGTCAAGCCCTACGATCTAATCCTTCTCGACGCCGCTCTTCCGGGAGGCGCCGCAGCCCAGGTTGCAAAGTTCGCGCGGCAAGGCGTAAGTGCCCAAGCCCCCAAAGTCCCGATCGTAGCGATTTCGAGCGGCGACGGCACTGACGCCGTACAGTCTATGCTGGACGCTGGCGCGGACCGTTTCCTGCCCAAGCCAATCCTCGCCCAACAGATCCGGTTCATGTTGGCGATGTATGGCCTGGCTGGGGATGACGATTCCAATGAATGATTGCCTCCTCTTGTGGGCTTACATGACCGGGTGGCGCGAAGGGATCCGCCGGGCCGAGCGGTTGATCGCCGGCGATTCTGAAACTCCTCTCACCGGTGTTGGGCTCGAGGACGGCGAGTCTGAAGCCAAGCAGCGCCGGCAATTCGCTCCCCATCCGCGCCGGAATTGCGCGGCCTCGCACAGGGTGGTGGATCGGGCATAATAGTCGCCAGCGCGTGACGACGACCAAGCTCCGGATCCCTTGCCCAGGCTGCGGCTCCTTTGAAGTGTTCTATAGCTGCTCCCCGGCCTGCTGCTTCAATCATGTTTGTGCCGATTGCAGTACGACGTTCGAGCCAGTAACTACATCGAAAGGCGGACGAACCGCCAAAATCACCCCGCCCTCACCTTTGCCCGATCCTGCCGACCCCGCCGTCGCTTGCATCAAGTGCGATTCGACTGCGGTTTATATGACCCCCGATGAGTCGCTGGTCTGCTCTTCTTGCGGCGCGTTACTTAAGTTAGAGCTTACAGAAGTGACCCTAGGGCCGGCTTGATTTCTTCCGGCTCTTCGACAACTTGACCGCATCCTCGTACTGAGTGATAATCGCCGGCCACGGAAAGCTTCCCCACCGCCTCGCCAATCACGTCGAGCGGCAGATCTTCCAGCTTCTTGAACCGTATACAGCCCTTGCCCATGTCCAGCTTTTTCCCTCGCGCCTGGAACTGTTCGCGGAGCCACGGCTCAAAGCTATAGGCGGACATCAAATAGAATGCCATGTGATTCTTTTGCGACGCCAGGTTGGCAAAAGGCAGCGGCAGTTTCGGATCGCAATGGTAGCCCGCCGGATGCAGTTTATGTGGCACGACATACCCGATCGAGCCATAGCTCATCTGTTCCACGAAGCCTTTGGGTAGGTTCTTGCGAATCACGGCGCGGACCTTGCCGATCGCCGCGCGCCGGTCATCGGGGAGTTCTTCCAGATATTCGGCAACGGTGGCCGCCTTGCTTTGCATGATGGGATACAGAATAACTCAAACTACTCGCCCCGCCAAACCTCGGGACCGAAGGCCTGCGCCGGCGCACCCGGGACCCACAGCGCGCCGTGTCCGTACTCGCACAACACCTCGTCGCCCACTCCCTCCAACAGCGCCGCGCCATGCGTCCCAATCTGCACAGCCATCGTCATGCGAGCCAGGCAATGCGGGCAGCGCAACTCCTGATCCCGGCGGGCCCACCAGATTCCCAGCACCGCAGCCAAGCCGGTCAGCCAGAACAGGAAGAACGGTCCGCTCGCTGAGCCCGAAGCCAGCATGCCGAGCGCGGCTACGCTACAAAGAAAGATGCCAGTGGTCAGCGGAATCGCTTTGGCCAGGAAGAATAGCTCCGTTCGCCAAACGCGCCGTCTGACCGCTCTCCAAACCGCGAAGACGGCTAAGCCAAAAATCACCGCCAAAAAGCCGATCCAAAGACTGCCCAACACGCCCGCTTGTCCGTGGCGTAAGGAAACGACAGCCGTTGGCGTGCCAGAGCCTTTGCGAGCGGGAGCCGACAGCAGCAGATCGCGGATCTCCGCGCTAGCCGCGTCGTGTGTCACGCCCGGCTTCAGGACCGCAACCATCGTCGCGTCGAATTGTTCAGTCGATTCAGGGATCCAGAAGTCCGGCCGCGCCAAGGCAGGGCGAAAATCCCTCGGCCAAACTCCGGCGATGCGGTAGCGGCGTCCTCCGGTATGCAACGTGCGCCCCACCCATTGCGATCCGAGTTCTCCGGCGACATAGGCTTGTCCTTCGCGTAATCCAAAGGTCGAAAACACGCCCGGCCCTGCCAATGCAATTCGCCGCAGCCGGACATCTCCGCCCGGTACAGCCACGGTTTGCCAGCGAATCGCGTACCCGGCCAAAGTCGAATAACTATTGGCGCGCTCGCGGATCAGGCGGAACTGCCGTGGAGTAAACCCCTGCGTCTTGCCGAAGAAGGACCGCTCGGGAACCGCCGTAACGAGCCTGTCGCCAACCGCGGACGGCGCAATCGGGCGGAACGCCGCTCGCAACGGGGCCGCCGAATCGCTCCACCATAATCCAATGCCCAACAAGAGCGACGGCGGAATCAGCGCGAATGCCGGAGCCCGCAATCTGCGGCCCCATTCATCCTGGACAGCCGTCATCTCCCAACGCGAAGAAAAAGCTTCCGCCGCGCCGTCGCGCAGATATTGGAAGAGGTGTTCGCGTAGGACGGCCTGCGGCAGGTTGCGGCTTTCAAGCCATGCATAATACGACGGGAGGCTGTGAAACCAACGGGCGCGCCAGTGTTCTCGCTCGCCTGCTTCTGGAACCAGCAGGCTCAGCCAATCAAGCGCGATCGCGACACAGCGGCGGACCAGCACACATCATCAGACGCTCACATCGGCCGATTTGTTCCCGCGACGCCGTTGAACCAGCCACCAACCCAACGCCACCACCGCCACGCCGCAAACGACTTCGACCGTCAACTGCACCCAATGCGGCAGTACGATCATCTTCGCAATCCACGGATCGGTCAGAATCATCTCAGCGCCAACGCGGCCAAGGATCGCCGACCCCAGGTAGATAATCGCCGGAAATCGGTCCATCAGCGTGGAGAGGACTCGGCTGGTAAACACGACGAAGGGAATGCTCAGACCCAAACCGAAAATGAGAAGCCCCAGGTTACCCTTGGAGGCGGCCGCGACGGCGAGGATGTTATCGACCGACATGGTGATGTCGGCCACGATTATCAACCACATCGCCTGCCACAAAGTCTTCGCCTCGCGCCCGCCTTCTTCCCCGACACCCGAATCGGCCAGGAGTTTGACCGCGATCCACAAAATTGCCAGGCCGCCGGCCAGCTTGAGAAACTGAGTCTGCAGAAGTTGTGCGGCGAAGAAGGTGAGGCCGATCCGCAGCACCACTGCGAACGCCGAACCGGCCATGATCCCTTTCCGGCGTTGATCGGGCGGTAGTGAGCGGACCGCCATCGCGATGATCACGGCATTGTCGCCGGCCAGCAGGATGTCGATCAGAATAATGGATAGCGCATCAAGTAAGAATCGCGCGTTCAGCTCAGGCATGCGTTTAGGGTAACGACCATGGTAGCAGCGCGACGCTACCGCCCCCAACACCAGCGGAATTTATCGGCTAGCGGGCAGCCTGCCTGCCGGCGCGCGGTAAGCGAGTGGATTATTCCCGGCGGCGGCGCGTTGCACATGCGCAAGGACGACCCGGGCGGTATACCAAACGTCGAGAAACCCCTCACCCGTGATAGCGAAGACTCGCCGGTGAGTGGCCCACGTGGTCAGGCAGGTCCCCGCCAGAAATAGTTCCTGCGTCAGATGCGTGGCTGTAACCCACCAAGCCGGCCGGTTCTCCTGCAGACGCCTAAGCGTATTGCCCTGGAACAGAAGATGCTGCGCCTCTTCGCGCAAAACGCGCTGGCAAATCGCAGCGAGCGCTGGACAACGCGATGCCTCCATCAACGCCCGGTAATAAGGAACAGCCATAATCTCGGCTGTCACCAGGACCGTTACCTTGCTCTCTAAACCCGCCCAGTGACGGATGCGCCGGAAAATCGAATGAACCCAGTGTTTGCGCAGGAGCGGTCTTCCCGTTTGCCGGAGATAGCGCGCCAGCAGCGAACTGTGCCGTTGCTCTTCGGCGATGAACAGAGCGATGGCCTCGGGAAAATCCAGATCGTTGGTCGCGCGGCCATGCTCGCGGGCCAGAGCGAGGAAGTGATTGCCCGTGGCATTCTCCCCCAATTGGAACTGCTGAATCGATGGCAGAAGGATGCGCGCCATCGCGTCACTGAGAGGGACGGCCTGCTCCCACGGAATTTCCGAGGGTTCAGACTGATTGGACCGGAAGTATTCGAGCCAGCGGCGCGAGTCGTTCATGAGAGTACTTTATAATGCAAAGTTCATTGTGTCAAGTCGAATCTACGGGTGGCGAGACAGTGCGGGCCGGACCAGTACTCCGCCGGAAGTACATTTCGGTACGCCCCGGTCGAATTCCCAAAATGTCTTTTTACTTTTTACCCAATCCAGCGTTGTACGATTAATGTTGATGCTTTTGAGCGATCTGGCGCTTGGGTGGCGCAGTCTGGGGAGAAGCCTCACCTTTACGCTTGCTGCGGGTTTGATGATCGCCGTAGGAATTGGCTCGACCGCCGTGATGCTCGCGGTTTTGAACGCCGTAATCCTGCGGCCGCTTCCATACAAAGACCCCGGACAATTGTTGGTCGCCTACGGAGACCTGCCCGCGCGCTCGCGCTTAGGCACGCCGTTCTCCTACGAAAGTTTTTTCGACATTTCCCAAGGCGGTAAAGATGTGTTTACCGGCATGAGCGCCTTCTACACCGGACGCATGGTCATCCTGGGGAAGGACGACACCTGGGAACAACTCACTTTCGGCGCGGCGGTACCCGATTTTTTTCGCACCGTCGGCGCGAGTTTCGCTTTGGGCCGCGATTTTATCGAGACCGATATTCAATCCGAGCCTGGCGCGGCGGGCGAGACCTTGGTCCGCAAGAATCACGCCGTTATATTGAGCTACGAATTCTGGCGGCGCCGGTACGGCTCGGACCCGAACGTTCTCGGCCGCAGTCTCGATGGCCGCCCGTCCAGCCGCGAGCGGATTGCCGGTGTCCTTGCGCCCGGTTTTGAGTTGCTATTTTCCCCAGCCGATCAGGTGGAACTCCGGCCCGACGTTTGGTTCGCGTACCGGCCCCGATACAACAACGCCAATCGCAACGGCATGGGGCTGCGCGTGGTGGCCAGGCTGAAGCCGGAAGTTTCGGTGGAGCAGGCCAGCGCCGTGGTTGAATTGAGCGCCAGCCGCATCCGGCAGGAGTTTCCCAACTACCAGGCCGGCGGCTTTCGCGTCCGGCTGGCGCCGCTGCAGGAGGCCCTGGTGCGTGAGGTCAAACCGACGGTGTGGGCCCTCACTGGATCGGTTGTATTCTTGTTGCTGATTGCGTGCGCCAATGTTCTCAATCTATTGCTGGTGCGCTCGTCGCTCCGGGCCAGGGAAATGGCGGTGCGGTCGGCGATCGGCGCGGGACTCTGGCCGTTGTTGCGATTGTCGCTGGCCGAGGCGTTGATCCTTACCTCAGGCGGCGCCGCGGGCGGGATCCTGCTCGCTTATCTCGGACTGCGCCAGTTGATCCTGATCGCGCCGGCCAGTCTGCCGCGGATTGACATTGTCGCACTGGATCCGCTGGTGCTCGCCGCTACCGTTTTCGTTGCTTTGGCGGCCGCCGTGGTGTTTGCCTTGGCCCCCGTCCTTGCTGGTCTCCGGGCTAATGTGATGCAGGTGCTGCGCGGCAATAGCCGAACGGCCGGACTGAGTGGCGGCGGCGCGGTGCGCGATGGTGTGGTTGTCCTGGAAGTCGCCCTTTGCTTCGCGCTGCTGATCGGGTCGGCGCTGATGTTGCGCAGCTTTGTCGCGCTGCAACGCATCCATCCGGGGTTCGACGCTCGCGGCCTCCTGACTTTTGAGCTGATGAGCCGGCCGGATGCGTTGCCCGGGAATCGCGCGACCAAGGCGCGGCAGCTTGAGGAACGCCTGCGCGCCATTCCTGGCGTGGCTCGCGTTGGCGCCGTCAGGCAACTGCCGTTGACTGGCGGATTTACCGGCATTCGGTGGGGACAACAGGATGCCGTGAGCGACCCGTCCAAGCTCTACGGCGCGGACTGGCAAACGGTCAGGCCGGGATATTTTCAGACCATGGGGACCAAGCTGATCGATGGCCGCGACTTCACTGAGGCCGATAACGATCCGTCAAGAAATCTCGTCGTGGTCGACGAGTACCTGGCGGCGAAGCTCGCTCCGAAGGGTTCAGCCGTAGGCATGCGGTTCCTGACTCGTGTCCGTAGTCTCGAACTTGAGTGGGTGGAGATAGCCGGAGTGGTCGAGCACCAGCGAGTGAATTCCCTGGCCGAACCGAGCCGTGAACAGATTTACTTTACCGATGGGTTTCTCGGCTATGGCTCGGCGAACCGTTGGGTCCTGCGGACAACGGGCGATCCCATGGCGCTGACGGCTGCGGCGCGCGCCGCCGTCAAAAGCGTCGACCCCAAGCTGCTGTTCACCGAAGTACAACCGATGGAAGCGTTGGTGACGCGGGCGCAAGCGAGCACCCGGTTCGCCCTGACGCTAATTACCGCCTTCACCGCCGTTGCCGTGGTGCTGGTCACCGTTGGTTTGTATGGCGTCTTGTCGACCGTGGTGCGCCAGCGCACGCCGGAGATTGGAGTCCGAATGGCGCTGGGAGCGACGCCGGTATCGATTCAGCGGATGGTGGTCGCCTACGCCCTTCGGCTCAGCGCGCTCGGGGTGGTTCTTGGGGCTTTCGCCGCTTTCGGCCTCGCACGCTTCATGACGGCCATGCTGGTCGATGTCACGACCACCGATCCTTGGACGTACGCGGCCGTGGCCATCCTCTTCGTGTGGATCGCCGCTCTCTCGGCCTGGCTGCCGGCCCGGCGCGCAGCCGCCATTAACCCGGTGATCGCACTTCGAGGTGAGTAGACAACCGCTCTCTACCGGCTCGGTTCAGAGCCGCGAAGCCGACAAAGCGGTCTACACCTACAATGAAACTCTGCCCGCCTTGCCGAGCAGACGTAAGTCCACCATCTTCAGCCCCGGCGTATCCAGACTGCTAACTTCCTCCAGTTCCGGCTGCACTGCAATTCCTATCGCGGTGGAGGTGCGAGTCTGGCGGCAGATCAACACCCGGACGGTCGACGGAAGCGAGCAGGGGCCAATCCCCATCGCGGTACCCAGATCGAAAACGCGAACGGGCCGGCTTCGATACCGCAAAACGCCAAGCACAGAATCGGGAGCGTTGGGTTCGGCGATTACACCGCTGAACGGAATCGACTCCACGGCTTGCGACTGGCGGATCGCAAAGCGCCGGCCTTCCTTCTCGGCAACCTGATTAGGAATTCGAAATGATAGCCATCGCATCGACCCGAGTTTACTGCTTTCCCGCTTAAAAAGTACGTCCCGGGCGATACCCGGGCCGGGCGCTCACGCGCATCTTCTTGGCGGTATCCGAAACGATCTCGACGTTGATCTTGCGGAAAGCTTCGTTCGGATTCGTCTGCGGATAGTAGGTGATCGTATAGGAGTTGCCGAGCGACTCGCGAATGTTTTCGAAAGCTTCCACCTGTTTTTGCCACGTCTTGGCGAAATAGACCTGGCCGCCGGTGCGTTGCGAGATCCGGCGGAAGACACTGGCGGAAATCGGATCCTTGCTCACGTCGCTCGTCGAAATCACGTAGATCGGGATGCCGGCGTCTTCGGCCACGGCCCGTACGTCGTCGGGCGCTACCATGCTGGCGTTGTCGGGACCGTTAGAGAACACGATCACCACTTTGCGGCCCGGCACTTTGTCGGCGTCGCGAATGGCCAGCAGCAGTGCGTTGTAAAGCGCCGCGTCGTCGCCGGCCACGGCTTTTCGCAAACCCGAGATGGCCTGATTGCGGTCTCGCGTCAGATTAGCCGCGCGCGACATGTTGCGGCTGAAAGTATAAACCGCCACCGAATCGGCGCGATCGAGCCCGCGCACGAAATCGGCAATCGCGTCGGAAGCATAGACGAATCCGCGGTACATGTAGTTGCTCGTGTCGAAAAGCACGAAAACGTTGGTGCCGACGAATGAGTCGGTCCGCGGATCCGGCGCGTCGGGATTTTCCTGCGCCGGCCCACCGGCCAGATTGCGCGTCGTGCCGTCTTCCATGACCTGGACCGGCGGCTTGTTGCCTTCGCCGAAGGTGTTCATCTTTTGCAGGATGCCATCTTCGGTAACTTTGAAATCTTTGGACTTGAGCCCGGTAATGTACTTGCCTTTACTGTCCTTCACCGTAAAGCTCAACACCACCATGTCGACCTTCACGCGGAACGTAGGCTTGTCGTCATCGACCGGCGGCGGCGGGGCGGCTACGGCAGGGGACTGTTGGGCAGCCGCCTGGGGTGAAGGAGGCGCGCCCCAGGAAACCAGACACGTCCCGGCGGCCATCAGGCTCAAGGCTGCAATGGTGAAACGATTCCAATTCACGATTACTCTTCTCCCGGATTATTCCGCGGCCAATCGGCCGGCGGCTCCGCTCTTGCGGGCTTTCATGCGAATATCTTCCCCTACCGCGCGGAGTGACCGCAACAACGCCGGCCAGTCCTCAAGGTGAGTCGCGAAAATCCGCTCGACCGTTTGCTGCGTCCACTCCGGAACCACCAGGTTTAGTTTCGCCGGGGTCAGATGCAATTCGTCGGCCAGTGCGGCGTAGTAGAGGATATTGGATTCCCAACTCTCGGCCATGATCCGGCTTGAGTAACCCATCAGAGTGGGAAAAGTGCGAAGGTTCAGCAACTCCGTGCGGAACGAAGAAGTCAGCGTCGGCTTGGGAGTGCCGAAAACGCGCGAGATGGATTCGGCGCTCACCTCATTCGGACTGGCCGTGGCGAGGCGTCGAATCTCGCTCGTGAACGGGCCGGCGGCGTTGCGCTTGACCGCCGCTGTGCCAAGCATGTATAGCTCGGCGGCGGTCACGTTATCGAGAGCGTTGGCTAGATCCCCTTGAGCCAGCAATTCGTTGACCCGGTATGAACGCGAAGGGGCCGCAATGCTGGCCAGCACTTCCACGGCGGTCTTGCGCAATTCCGGATCGACAACCGACTCGGCCAACATCCCTTCGCCCTGCCTGATGTGCAGCCCTACCCAATGCATCTGGGCCGGCGTCACTCGCCAATAGCGAGGGATCTTGGCGCTGAGAATCATCTGCGGAACGAGGTCGCCCCAAATCAGCGCTTGCTCACGGGTTGGAATCAGGAAGTTTTGTTCGGCCTCGGCCAGCGCGTAGGCCACGCCCGACATCGAGCCCACCAGCCGCCCGCCGGCGCTGGAAGGCCACCCGCTGCCCAGCACTTCGGTCGAACGCCAGGTTTGATTGGTGCCTTGTACGCCCAGGAAATCGTGGCTTCGCACAAACACCGGATTCGTCTTCAACAGTTGAGCGCCGGGCGGCGCATAGTAGAGGTAGTTGAAGCCCACCAGCGTGTCGCGCAGTAGAGGAGCCAAATGCGCCCGAGCGGAGTTAAGCCGTCCGGCATCGACTGGGCCGGGTTTCTCCAGCATGGCGCGCAAGTTCATCTTGCGCTGGTTCTCAATATGTTTTTCGGTGAAGAAGCCGAATGACAACGCATTTTTCTCGGCGCCCGTCATCGCTGCCCGCGGCAGTTGTAATTCGGCCAGCCGCGCTTGCAGCCGGTTGACGACGGCCACATTCAGCTTTTCGCCTTTGGCCATGGCCTCCAGTTGCGCGTGCATGTCGACGAGTATCTTCAGCGACACCAGTTTCTGGGCCTCGAAGATCCTGATCATCTCCTGCACCATCTGCTGATGTGTATCGTCGTCCTTCGTCTTGACGGCGCCGGCGAGCAGGTCCAGCATCTTGTCGTGCGGATTAGCCGGACCGGAGCCTGCGGCTTCCAGGAGAGAGAGCGTCAAGGCGATACCGGTCTGAAAAACTTCGTGCTGATCCTTGACCTTCATGAAGCCATTCAGGATCTTGACCAACTCCGGCTCAGCCTCTGCGGGCGATAGCAACCCGTTGCGCACGAAGATTTGCCAGATGCCGATCAGAGATTGCATCGAGCCGGCGGAGTTGGCGCGGAGTGCCTGATCTTTGATGGCATTGTCGGCGACAACCGCATCGACAAACAAAGAAATCGTTTGGTCGGACAGGTTCGGCAACTCCGTCAGTACCGCCAGTTGAGAACCGGTCAGCCGCCAATTCCGCGCCAGTTTGTCGGCCGTGGCGGGTTCGAGCGGCGTTTTGCGGAAATGATTCACGTCGCTCAGCGCCATGAAGATCTTCAGCGGCTCGTTCTCGACGGCTTTGCGGCAGAGGCCGAAAAGCGCCTCGATCACGTCGTCGGTTTCCTTCCACCCCACCGCCGCTTTGGTGAGTTTGCCGTCGTACTTGCCGTGTGGATGGTTGACGAAGAGGTTCTTCCACACCTCCATGCCGCCCGGCATCAGCGGCTTGCCGTTGGCGTCCATGCGCAGGCGCGTCGTCAGCAGCATCAGGTCTGTATTGGAGCGGAAGACCGGCCGGGCGGGGCCAGGGCTGGTAATCTTTCCGCGCAACGCCCCATAAAAACGCTTCATTCGCTCGGGCTCGGTCAGGTAGGCCTGTACCGGACCCTCGATCCGCGATAGGGAGTCGAAATAACTGTTCAGCCAGCCATCGTCCTTGGCCAGCAGTTTCTCGATGAAGGCCGGTCCTTGCGAAGGGGCGGCGCCCGCCAGTTCAGTCCACATCGCTTCGGAGCGCGCGCCGCCGGGCGTCGTCACCTTGCCGCTGCGATTGATCAGCATGCCGCCGAAAAAGTCGAGCACGTGGGCGAAGGCTCGCAGCCTCTGCACGGGCACGGCTTTCTTCAATTCGTCGGCCGTGGCGCGGTCGAGCTTGGAGAGGCCAAGGTACAAACGGCACAAGGCGGGGTCGGACATGAAGGCGTCGATAAACTCGCCTTTCTCCTTGTTCTCCCTGCCAGCGGTCCAATACTCGGGGCCATAGAGAACCGGCACTACCGTCGGCCGGTAGTCGTACGAGAACGGCTGATTGGTGCGAAGAGCCGCTTCGAGGTCGGCCAACGGGAATCCGGAATCGATCGTGAGGAAGGCGCGCGAGGCGTTTACGGTCTCAAGCACCACGTCGCTGCCACAGGCTCCACGCATGCGATAGCCCAGGATCTTGAGCAATTCGCCGGTTTTGGCCGAATCGCAGGTTTCCACTTTGACCGCCTTGTCGGCGCCTGCCAGACGATCTAATTCGCGGGCCTGGGACAAATAGCGGAAAACCAGTTTTAGATACTCTGTCTGCTCCAGCGCTTCCTGGCTGTTGGCAGCCTGATATCCATTGGTGACGATGTTGCGCGCAAGCGCAGGTAGAACGTCTTCCGGCTTCAGATCGGGCGATAGCGCCGCCATCCGATTGAAGCTGCGAATCGGCCCGGGGATCTCGGCCGTTGCCATCGGCTCCGGCTTCTCGGATTCGAATGATCTGGGGAGTCCAGAGCCGCCGGCCGCGGCGAAGGCGGTGAGGTGCCTGGCGGCGGCTGCCCGGTCGTCGGCCAGCAGATCGAGCGCGACGAGCCTGCGCAGAATACTCCGCTTCCGTGTGGCGTCCAGATTTCCTTCGGCCAATTTCGCGTAGATCGCGCGCGCCTCCGGCCGGTTGTAGCGGTCGAGGAATTCGGCTTGTGCTAGATCATCCGCCTGCGTCCACGACGCTTGCCGCGAGGCTTCGTCGAACAAGCGAAGTGCGCCTGCCGCGTCCCCTTGCCTCTCCAGTTGGCGCGCCCGCGCGGCTGCGTCCTGGGCGAAAACCGGTGTTATGCACAGGCTGCTCAAGCCGAATGCCATCACAGCAGGAAAGCGCTTCATTTCACTGCCTCCCCAATTGGTTCTCCGGGCGGGCTTTCGCCTCCCGGTTGACATACTCTACCACCAATCCAGGTGTCTCTACGCGATCGGACCGGGCCGTTGCCTCTGTTTCCGGGAAAAGTTTACAGCCGAGTGGCCGATGAGGAGGACAAACACCATGAGATCCATTACTTCACTGGTTGCGGCTATTACCGTTTGCTCTGCTCTTGCTTTGGCGGCGGACCTTGCCAAGGCGCCCACCGCGCCTGACGCAGCCCTTGAGTGGCTCCGCTATGGCAATGAGCGTCATGTCGAAGGACGATACGTCCACTGGCACCAGTCGCCGGAGCGCCGCCGCGAAGTGGCGATGCAGGAGCGGCCCCACGCCATCGTGTTGACCTGTTCGGACTCACGCGTTCCGCCTGAGCTTGTCTTCGATCAAGGCATCGGAGATTTGTATGTCGTGCGCGTCGCGGGCAATGTGGCGGGCGAAAAAGAACTGGCCAGCATCGAGTACGCCGCCGAACAGCTTGGCGTCTCGCTGGTCGTCGTGTTGGGTCATCAACGGTGCAACATCGTGCAGATGGCGGTGCGGGGCGGGGCGATGCCGGGGCATTTGGGTTCGATCGTCGCTTCGTTATCGGCGGCGGTTGCGCGCGCCAAAGCAATGCCGGGCGATGCCGCCGATCAAGCGGCGCAGATCAACGTGGAAACGGTGGTGGACCAATTGCGCGAGTCTGAGCCTGTGTTGGGCAAGCTCTCTCGCGCCGGACGCCTGAAGGTGACCGGCGCCTTCTATAATGTCGATCGCGGCGACGTCACTTGGATGGGGAGCGGCGAAAAAGCTGAGCGGCGCTAATACAGCTTATCGCGGTAGCCTTGCAGAACGGATGTCTGGATCTCCTCCGCCGAATCGGCGATCTCGATTTGGTCCTTCAGCATCTGTCCATAGGAAGGCAACTCACTCCGTTTGATCTTATGGTCATCGTGCCAAAGGCGAGACCGGATCAACGCCTTCCCGCAGTGCAGGAAGGCTTCGCCGACGGTCACGACAATCGCCGATTTCGGCCGCCGCCCGTTCACGTCCCACCGGGCCAGGATCTCCGCATCGGCACTGATCACGGCTTGCCCGTTGACGCGCAACGTTTCGTCGACGCCCGGAATCAGGAAAAGCAGCCCAGCACGAGAATCGGAGAGAATGTTCTTGAGCGAATCCAGCCGGTTGTTGCCGGGCCAATCGGGAATCGCCAAGGTAACGTCGTCGAGCACGTGAACGAACCCCGGCTTGTCGCCCCGTGGAGTGACATCCGCCCCATCGGCGCTGGCGGTGCCGAGGACGACGAACGGCGACAGTTCGATGAAGCGCCGGCAGTGCGCGTCGAGGCGCCGCAGCGATTTCAGGCGCGCCCGTTCAAGCACCGGGCCGTAGATTTCTTGGAGAGCGTCACCAGAGATTGGCGTCATCGCACCCCAAAATAACACGGTTTTTTTTTGATTCACTCCAAACATGAGCCGGGTTGACGAGATCGAAGCCGCAATCGGTGGTTTACCGCCAGCCGAATACCGGCTGATTGTCGATCGGTTGCGCGAGCGCGAAGAAAAGCGCTGGGTATCTTCAATTGGATTCCGACTCATCCGGCGGCCAGTTCGATTTCCTGTTTGATGAAGCTGTCAATGAAGATGCTCATCTTCGCCCATGGCCGCCGCAAAAGTGAAATCCGTGGCCACCCGGCGGTTCTGGCAGTTGTTTGCCGAACTGCCAACACAAGTACAGAATCTCGCCGTCAAAAACTATCGTCTCTGGCTCCGTGATCCCAGTCATCCATCGCTTCGATTCCGGCGCTCTTGGTCGACACCAGGGCGACCGGATCACTTGGGTCTGGATCGGTTCCCATTCAGATTACGACCGGTAACCGGCTCGTGAGGCAGCGAGCCGGTAGACTGACCGAAGTCCCACCCGCAAACTCGCCCGCCGCCAAACCGCGCGATTTCCTTCGATGACATCGATCTTGACCATTGAGAGAATTAGGCTCGGGTTGTTGGGCACCCTGCAGGTGTCACAATGAGGGCCAATGGAACTTACGGAAGCGCGAGCCTTCTTGACAGTGATCAAGACGGAAGAGTTGCGTCGAGTTGAATCGCTGGACCCCGAGTGTGAGTACGATGAATGGCTCGGCGAGGCTCCGTTCATCAACGAGCTTTGCTTACTGTTCTTGGTCGCGCTGCGTCATCATATAGAGCGAAGTCTCAAGCATCTTGCCGCCCGAGCGCTCGACAACGGCGTGAACCTCACCAAGGCGGATTACGAAGAGCGGATCCACCGGAAGAACAGCATGAAGCAGATCGAGGTACGCCTGGATTTACCAAGTTGCGCACATTATCCAAGCGCCGAAACACTTCGTTTGCTGGCGAATTCGTACAAGCACAATTGTCAAAAAAAACCGGCCGCCGATTTGCTTGAACACCTCAAGCTTGATCGCCATCTGGATTATTCTGAGATCCCTGAGAGCGAAGCTCTACGCAGGGCGATTGCCTATGAACTCGGCCTTTCCGAGCACGCTGGATATATCGAAGTCAGCGAACGTTTAGTTGACCATTCGTATGAATTTCTCAAGGACATCGAACGCCGGAACGTCTTGAGCCGCATCATTCGCGGGCCTGTCTCGTTAACAAGGTCGTGCCACTGAAAACTCGCGAAAACGAAATTCCATGCGCCCCGGCCAAATCTGTCGCCCGCCGGACGGGTGTCACCCTGGCGTCTCGTCAGGAATTCCGGATGGCGAGAAACGATTGCCCCGTCTGGTTCAACTCGGTTAGCCGGATCGCGTTTCGTCGTAGCAGATCCTCGACTCGGGCTGTCCGGTAGTTGCAGTTTTCCAACCGGACTACTCTCGGCGGTGCGCCGCGGGCCTTGGCCAAGTCAATGAAATCGCAGTCGGTCGTGACGATGACAAAACCGTTGTCCCGGGCAAAGTCCCAGATTATTGTGTCTGCACAGTCACGAGCAAGACCCGCTTCAAAAACGTGAAGTGAACCGGTGAAAAGATCTGCCAGCCGGGCGACGAGTTTGGGTGACAGATTTGCGTCAAACAGAAGCTTCAACGCGAGATCCGCTCCCGTCCTGCCTGCGACGCATATGCGTACACGGCGGGAAAATCGGCTTTCTCAAGATAGGGGTAGTCGTTGAGAATCTCGTCTTCTGTCATCCCGGAGGCGAGCATATCGAGCACGTCCCAAACCGTAACCCGGAGGCCTCGAATACAAGGTTGGCCAGAGCGCTGACCCGCTATAATTGTGATCCTTGATAGATCCGTCCGATCCGCTGTAGGCATAACTAAAATTATCGCGGATTTCTGCCAGCGTGGAAAGCCGCCCCGTCTTCCCGCTTGCTCGATCGAAACCCCAACCCCAAACTCGCCGCCGCCAAGCCACGCAATTCCGCCTCGCTAAAACCAAACCGAGCCGCCGCCACAAGATACTCGTCGTTCAAAGTCGTATCGAACATCGCCGGGTCATCGGTGTTCAACACAATCGGCACGCCCGCGTCGAACAACCGCCGCACCGGGTGCGCGTCGAAATTCGCCACCGCGCCCGTGATCACATTGCTGGTGATCGAAATCTCCAGCGGAATTCCCCGCTCGGCCAAATGTTTCACCAGCGCCGGATCCTCTATCGCGCGGATGCCATGGCCGATCCGGTCCGCCCCAATCTTCAGCGCGGCCCAGACAGCCTCGGCATTGGTATTCTCTCCCGCATGCGGAACCAACTTCAATCCGCGCTCCCGGCAAAAGGCAAACACTTCGCCGAACCACTCCGCCGGTCCACGCGCCTCGTCGCCGCCAATGCCAAACGCCACCACGCGATCATCCACGCGGTCCGCCGCCAATCGCGCCACTTGCATCGCCTGGTCCGCGCCGAAATGACGAATCGAATCCAGCACCAGCCACACAGGCATCGGAGCTCGCGCCGCCTCGCGCGCCACTGCATCGTACACCGGCGCGAAATCCAACCCCTTCCACAAGACCACGCCCGCCGAGAGCGTCACCTCCGCATAGCGAACATTTTGCACCGCCAGCGTTTCAAACAATCGTCGCGCCGCCAGTGCATAATCATCCGGTGATCGCAGGAAGCCCACCGCCCACTTGAACGCCTCAAGGAAGCCCGCGAAATCGGTGCAGCGGCCATATCGCGCCCGTGCCTCAGCAAGGTCAACGGCCGGATCCAACTCCCGGAGCGTCTCCGGCGCTAAAGATCCTTCCAGGTGGAGATGCAACTCGGCTTTGGGAAGCCGTTCGACGAATTCACGCGTGACGGTAGGCAATTGGTGGTTACCATAGTGAGGGTACCAAGCCTACATGAGTCAATTCGATGCGATCACCGGCGGTTACCACCGCGATGCGTTCTCAGTCCTCGGCCCGCATGAAGAGCCGGACGGCTGGGAAGTACGGGCGTTCCTGCCCCAAGCGGACTCGGTAGAACTTCTCGCCGAAGCGCTCGAGCCGGTTGAGATGGAGAAGGCCCATCCAGAAGGCCTATGGATCGCTCGGTTCGACTCGCGGCCGCCCGGCTATTGCTTCCGCCTGCACATCGGCGGCGGCACGTGCATTGAACTCGACCCGTATTCCTTTCCGCCGTTGCTCACTTCGTTTCAACTCCACCTGCACGGCGAAGGCACGCACTACGAGGGCTACTCAACGCTCGGCGCCCATCTCACCAAATGCCAGGGCGTGGCCGGAGTGCGCTTCGCGGTCTGGGCGCCCAACGCTTTGGTCGTCTCAGTCGTTGGCGATTTCAATGGTTGGGACACTCGCCGTCATCCCATGCGCCTGCGCGATGGTGGCATTTGGGAATTGTTCCTGCCCGATCTCGGCGAAGGCACGGTCTACAAATATTTCGTCAAGTCCCAGGTGGCGGGCTACTCGGAAATGAAGGCCGACCCGTATGCCTTCGCCTCTGAGCCTCCGCCGCTGACTGGTTCCGTCGTGGTTCGTCTCGACCGCCATGAATGGCAGGATGCCGATTGGCTCGCATGCCGCGCCGCCACCGATTCGATCCACCAACCGATGTCGGTCTACGAAGTCCATCTCGGCTCTTGGCTGCGCGGCGAAGAGAATCGCCTGCTGACTTATCGTGAGCTGGCGGACAAGCTGGTGCCCTATGTCAAAGAGATGGGCTTCACGCACATCGAAATGCTCCCCATCCTGGAGCATCCGTACGTGCCGTCGTGGGGCTATCAAGTGACCGGCTACTTCGCGCCCACCGCGCGCTTCGGCACGCCCGGCGACTTCAAGTTTTTCGTCGATGCCTGCCATCAAGCCGGCGTCGGCGTGCTCCTCGATTGGGTGCCCGCGCATTTTCCGCGCGACGCCCATGGCCTCGGCTTCTTCGATGGCACCGCGCTTTATGAACACGAAGACCCGCGCCAGGGCGAGCATCGCGATTGGGGCACTAAAATTTTCAACTTCGGCCGCAACGAAGTAAAAAGTTTCCTGATCTCCAGCGCCGTCTTCTGGCTCAAGGAGTATCATCTCGACGGGCTCCGCGTCGACGCCGTCGCCTCCATGCTCTATCTCGATTACTCGCGCCACGAAGGCGAATGGGTCCCGAATCGCTACGGCGGCCGCGAAAATCTGGAAGCGATCGACTTCCTAAAACGCTTCAATGAGCAAGTCCATCAAGTGCCGGGCGCCATCTCGATCGCCGAAGAGTCAACGTCGTTCCCAGCGGTTTCGCGCCCAGTGTATGCCGGCGGACTCGGCTTCACTTTCAAATGGAACATGGGTTGGATGCACGACATGCTCGGTTACTTCGAGCAGGACCCGGTGTATCGCAAGTACCGTCAGAACAACCTGACGTTCAGCCTGCTCTACGCCTTCACGGAAAATTTCGTGCTGCCGATCTCGCATGACGAAGTGGTGTATGGCAAGGGATCGCTCACCGGCAAGATGTCTGGCGACGAATGGCAGCGCTTTGCGAATGCGCGCGCTTTCCTCGCGTATATGTGGACGCATCCGGGCAAGAAGCTCGTGTTCATGGGCTGCGAAATCGGCGCGTGGCAGGAGTGGAATCACGATACCTCGCTGTCTTGGGACGCTCTGCTGCACCGTCCGCATTCGAGCCTCCAGCGCATGGTGCGCGAATTGAACAAGTTCTATCGCGAACAACCCGCCCTGTGGGAAGTGGACGATAGTTACGAGGGTTTCGATTGGATCGACTTTCGCGACGTGGAGAACTCCATCCTCGCCTTCCTGCGTTGGAGCAAAGGCCATCGCGATCACTTAGTAGTCGTCTGTAACTTCACCCCCGTGCCACGTTTGAACTATCGCATCGGCGTCCCGTCGGTGGGCGTCTATGACGAAGTGTTCAACACCGACGCGGAGATGTTCGGAGGATCGAACATGGGCAACGGCGGCGCGGCCACCGCGACGCCCATCGCCAGCCACGGACGTCCAGCCAGTCTCAATATCACGTTGCCGCCGCTGGGCGTGGTAGTCTTCCGTCCCCGCCGCGAGGCGGAATAAGTGAGCGCCCGCGATTCGATTGACGCCATCATTATCGGCGGCGGGCACAACGGGCTCGTGACGGCCGCCTACCTCGCGCGCGCCGGACGCAGCGTACTCGTGCTGGAGCGGCGCGAAATGGTAGGAGGCTGCGCGGTTACCGAAGAAGTCTGGCCGGGCTATCGCGTCTCAACCGGCGCGTACTTATCCAGCCTGTTGCAGGAGCGCATCGTCAACGAACTGGAGTTGAAGCGCTTCGGCTATCATGTCGAACCCAAAGAGCCGCCCTTCTTTTCGCCGTTCCCCGATGGGCGCTACTTATTCATGTGGCAGGACCACGAACGCACGCGCGCAGAGATTGCGAAGTTCTCGCCGCGTGATGCCTCGCGGCTGGGGGCTTATGAAGAACACGTCGAGCGGCTGGCCGTCGTCGCCGAATCGCTGCTGCTCGAAACACCGCCGCCTTTCCCGCCGTCGAGCGTGTTCGAACTGGTCGATTATCTCAAACTCGCGGCGCGCCTTCGCGGGCTGCCTGCCAAAGACATGTACGCGCTTGTGAGAATCTTCACGCAGAGTGCGTCCGATTTTCTGGACGATTGGTTTGAATCGCCCGAAGTGAAAGTCACTCTCGCCACCGACGGCGTGATCGGCGCCAACGGCGGCCCGCGATCGCCCGGGACCGCCTACGTGTTGCTGCATCACTGCATGGGCGGTGTGGGGGGACGCCGCGGCGTGTGGGGCTTCGTGCGCGGCGGCATGGGCGCGGTTCCCGAAGCCATGGCCGCGTCGGCGCGTTCGCGTGGCGCGCAGATTCGTACGAACGCCGCCGTGGAGCGCGTGCTCATGGAGAATGGCCGCGCTGTGGGCGCGGTGCTTGTCGGCGGCGAAGAAATCCGCTCGCGCATCGTCGTGAGCAATCTCGATCCCAAGCTGACGTTTCTCAAACTCACCGATCGCCGCGATCTTCCCGGCGAATTTGTCGCGCAGGTCGAGCGCTTCCGCTGCGAAGGCACGTCGTGCAAGATCAACCTCGCTCTCAACGGCCTGCCCGATTTCCGCTGCCTGCCCGGCGCGCCTGGCCCGCAGCACAGAGCCACCATGCATCTCTGCCCGGATATCGACTATGTGGAGCGCGCCTGGGACGACGCCAAGTACGGCCGGCCCTCCTCACGCCCACTCCTGGAGATGACGGTGCCCACCATGTACGACCCATCGCTCGCGCCGCCCGGCAAACACGTCATGGGCATCTTCCTGCAATATGCGCCCTACACACTAAAAGGCCCGGAGACATGGGACGATCTGCGGGAGCCGTTCGCCGACCGGGTGATGGACGTCATCGCCGAATACGCGCCCAACATTCGCGACATCGTCGATCGTCGACAAGTACTCACGCCGCTTGACCTCGAACGGCGCTTCGGTATCACCGGCGGCAACATATTCCACGGTGAAATGAGTCTGGACCAGATGTTCGTCATGCGCCCCGTGCCAGGCTGGGCTCGCTATCGCACTCCGATTGACGGCCTCTATATGTGCGGCTCCGGTACCCATCCGGGCGGAGGCGTGATGGGCGCGCCGGGCTACAATGCCGCCCGCGAAATCCTCAAAGATAACGCGTAGCCTCAACCCATACCACATCGGCAGTATGTTCATCTGTTCGTAACTCTGGCTTAATAGGACTGACGCAACCGTCAACCCGGACGGCATCCTCCGAGCAACCCGGACTGACTTGCGCTAGCGCGGCGCCTTGGATCGAAGAGGCAACGGCCAGGGAGTACATGTGGAGATGGGCATCTCCGCTAGCGGGCGATCGCCTGCAGCTTCTGACCGCGATCCTTGGGCGCCGCGTTGGACTTTCTCCCCCCCAACCGGCTGGCATACCCGGGAGCGCTAAAGTCTTAAGTATGCCCCTCCAGCTTTGGCGCCGGTTGTCGGACGCCATTGGCCGCCGCGTGCGGCAGCGCGTTACCAAGTCGGGCATCGGCTATAGTCTGCTGGTCTCCACCGTCGGCGGTCTCGCTTTTCTCTCCGGGAACAATGTCCTCTTCCTGCTCCTCGGTTGCCTCCTCGCGACGCTCCTTGTTTCCGGTTTTATCAGCCGCTTGTCATTGGCCGGGCTCGAACTCGACTTCGTTTTTCCCGAACATATCTCGGCGCGCCACCGAATTCCCGCCCTGCTGAAACTGAAGAACGAAAAGACTTGGATGCCGTCGTTTGCCATTCATCTGGAAGGCATGCCTGGCAATGTGTTTTCTTCCAGGCTCTATTTCCCGATGTTGACCGGTGGCGCCACCGCGCAGGAGATGGTCGAAGTCGAATTCAACCGCCGCGGCCAACACCGGCAGAACAGCTTCCGGCTCAAGTCCACTTTCCCTTTTGGCTTGACCGAGCGCAACGTCCAAGTTACGCTGCGCCGGGAGGCGCTGGTTTATCCTTGCCTGGATGAGCAGGCGGGCTTTCGTCAATTGATCGACCGCATTCAAGGCGACATCGCCGCGCAGGTGAGAGGCCGCGGCCACGATTTCTATCGCATTCGCCCCTACCTGCAAAGCGAAAGCGCTCGTCATCTCGATTGGCGAGCCACGGCCCATACCGGTGAACTGCAGGTGCGCGAATTTGCCCGGGAGCAAGATCCAACCGTGGAGATTTTTCTCGACCTCGATGTGCCCTTCGAGAAACGCCCCTGGTTTGAATTGGCCGCCGATTGCGCGGCCTATCTTGCCTGGGAATCGGCCACCCGGGGCGCGCGGGTTTCCTTTCGCACGCAGAATTTTTCGCTTGAGTCGCCTGCCCAGGGGGACGTCTACGTTATATTGAGGTATCTGGCGCTGGTCGAGCCTGTCCGTACAAGATCGGTGCCCGTCCCTGGCCCTGATGAAAATATCCAAGTTGTGCTCAGCGCATCGCCTGCCCGTTTGGTGCAAGCCGGTTGGCATCGCGCTCATGTTGTGGATCCCGATGCTCTCGGCGCAGACGCCGCCCGTGAATCGGGGCGAGCCGGAGAAAGCGAAGCTCGAGCCAGTCGTTAGCTCGATCACCGTCGCCGAAAAACTATCCGCCGAAACTCCCGCTTCGATCTCGGTCCTGGGCGCTCCTCAATTGCAGCGAATCCCAGGAATCAATCTGGATGACCGGCTTCGACTGGTGCCGGGCTTCAGTCTGTTCCGCCGCAATTCCAGCCTGGTCGCGCATCCGACAACCCAGGGCCTCTCGCTGCGCGGCATCGGCTCAAGCGGCGCCAGCCGCACGCTCGTGTTGTGGGACGGCATTCCCGTGAACGATCCCTTTGGCGGCTGGGTCTATTGGACGCGGATTGCCCCCGAAGAGCTGAGCCGCATCGAAGTGTCTCGCGGCGCCTCGACCAGCTTGTTTGGAGACCGCGCCATGGGCGGGGCCGTCGCCCTGTTCTCGCGCGAGCCGGAGAAGGGAAGAGTTACCGGATCCTATGAGTTCGGCACTCGCGACACCCACATGGCGAGCCTGGGTGCTTCGCATTTGTGGAAGGAGCGGTTCGGCCTCTCCGGCAATAGCCGCGCCTTCACAACCGATGGCTACTTCATTATTCCCGTAGCCAACCGCGGCTCAGTGGACCGCGAGGCCAACGTGCGGTTTGTCGCCGCCGATGCGCGGTTCGATGTCCTGGGAGCCCGGCAAAGATTTTTTCTCAAGACCGATGTCATCGTCGAAGAACGCGGCAACGGCACGCCGCTCCAGCGTAACTCGACCAGCCTCGGCAACATCGGAGCCAACTACGCGCGCTCGTGGCGCAACGATACGGTCTCCGCTCTCGGTTTCCATACCCGCGGCGAGTTCCGCAGCGGCTTCTCGACCATCCTCAACAACCGCAACCTCGAACGTATCAGTTCCACCCAGACCGTGCCGTCGGAAGCGTTCGGCGGATCGGCGTTCTGGCGCCATACCGGGACGCGCTGGAATCTGTTGGCCGGCACAGACTCGATGCGTGTGGAAGGACGCAGCATCGATGTCTTCCCGGCCATCACGAGAACCGGGGCCGGTTCGCAACTCCAGCATGGCCGCTTTCTCCAAGGCGATTTCGCCTCGGGCATCTTCCGCGTGTTCGCCGGTGCGCGCCACCATGTGCCAGGCGCAGGCCGCCAGTTCTTCAGCCCCAGCGCCGGCATGACAGCCGGCAAGGGCGCGTGGCGCGGCCGGGCGTCGGTGTATCGTAGCCTGCGTGCTCCCACGCTCAATGAACTCTACCGCGACTTCCGCCAAGGCAACGCTGTCACCCAAGCCAATCCCGCCCTCAAGCCCGAATCGATCTTCGCCAGCGAAGCGGGCCTCGATTGGAACGGCGAATCCAGCCACCTCGGCGTCGGCGTATTTCGTAACGATCTACGCGACATCGTCGGTAACGTCACGTTAAGCACATCGCCCGCCGAAATCGTGCGGCAGCGCAGGAATACCGGAAAAGCGCTCGCCAAAGGCGTCGAGATCGATCTGCGGCAGCGCTGGCGCCAATTCACGGGCGAGGCCTCGTACCTGTTCGTCGATACCCGTTACTCCACCGGCCCCCGAACGCCGCAAGTTCCAAAACATCAGGGTTCGGTCCAGGCCAGTTGGCAGGGTAAATCGACCTGGCTCTCGGCCGGCCTACGCGCCAGCGCCGCGCAATTTGAGGATGACCTCAATCGCTTCGTCCTCCCGGGCTTCGCAGTGGCTCATTTTTCGGTGCGACAACAACTTTGGCGCGGGCTATCGGCGCAATTAGTCACCGAGAACCTCTTCGACCGCGAGTTCGTCGTGGGCTTTTCGCCCACAACCTTGACTGGGTCTCCTCGCCTGATCCGCGCCGGACTGCGTTGGGACGGAAAACTGTTTTGAAACCGCTATTTTTCCTCGCCGCATTTTGTGTACTTGCTGCCGAGCCGGCCGCCGAAGACAAGGCGATTCGGCAGGTGCTCAGCCGTCAGGTGGACGCCTGGAACCGGGGCGACATCCCTGGTTTTATGGAGGGCTATGAGAAATCCGCCGCCACCACCTTCGTCGGTGCGGCCGTGACGCGTGGTCATCAGCCGGTGCTCGACAACTACGTCAAGCGCTACCCGGCCCGTGACGCCATGGGGAAGTTGCTTTTCTCGGAAATTGAAGTACACATGTTAGGAGCCGGTCACGCCTGGGTGCTAGGGCGCTTCGATCTGGAACGTAACGCTGCGGGCGGCGGCAACAAGGGTGGACGTTTCACGCTAGTGTTGTCAAAGACGAGCCAGGGCTGGAAGATCGTCCTCGACCACACCAGTTAACCCTCCCACGCGGAGGTTCTCTTGCGCCCGCATCGACTCCAGACACAGATCATAGGCCCGGCTTGGCTGCGTCCCCTCGACGAATGTCTCGGCGAAGAGCAGGCCGGGTTTCTCCACGGTCGCCCTGCACTGGGAAGTCCCGCCCCATCCAGCGCGCTGCCAGTCCATCCGGATCCGTCCGCCGTAGGGAAGTTCTCTATCGATCGTCCATCGCTCTACCCCGGTCAGGGCGGTCTCGATCAGACGCTCCTTGCATTGTTCAAACTCGCTCGTCGCCGCCTCCCGGATCGATCCGCCGCCGTCCAATATCCGCTTGGAAGAAAGTTCCCAAGCCTCGCGCACTTCCTGCCGGCAATAGCGAAAGCGTCCGCCAGGATCCACCTCGCCCCATAAAGCGATCGTCTCGCTCCCGCCACCCTCCATGCTTTTGGTTACGGTCCAGCTTTCTTCGCGCTTCACGCAACCGGCGCCCAGCAAGACCAGACCCAGCAGCATTGGCATTCGTACGGTCACATTCCAATATCGGCGGCCAACCGATCCGATTCCAGAGCCGAGCCCTCCGAAGGGATCAACTAGGGTGAAACCCATACCCAGGCGGCAAGGGCCTTACCTGTGTTGGGCGAATTCAGCGATCCCTGACAGGTTTGAAGTAAGTGTCATTCAGTACCCTGGTACTGTTCTCTGCATTCTCAAGTGCTAGTAAGCTATCAGTGGATCAGAATCGGGGCACACCGCTTGAAAGAATTGCGTGTTGGCATAGTCGGACTCGGTGAGGCCGGCCAAATTCATTTCGATACCTGGAGCAAAACGCTGGGTGTACGTGTGGCGGCGCTCTGCGACACACGGAGCGAAAACACGGCTCGGTTCGCCGGGTCCCGGCTCCCTGTCTTCCTCGACTTTGAAGACATGCTGGATCAGGCGGAGCTCGACGCCATCAGCCTGTGTACTCCCACGGCCTCTCATCACCCGATTGGAGAGATGGCTCTCGCGCGTGGCGTCAGCGTGTTGTGTGAAATGCCCGCTACGCCCAACGGCCGCTTGACCGAGGAGATGATCCGGTCCGCTCACCCAACCGGTGCGCGTTTTCAACTGGCTTCCCAATTTCGCAATCTTGGCGAAGTGCGTTTGGCCAAAGATCTGGTGGACGAAGGCGCTATCGGCGATGTCATGCACTTCCAGATCGAATTGTCGCGTCAGGCCGAAATGGCGGACCGTTGGCAATCGCAACCGGCTCAATCCGGTGGTGGGGTGCTCATCGATCAAGGCACCCCGGCGTTCGATTTGGTCCGCTTCCTTTTTGGCGGGGCTCGCCAAATTGAAGCGAGCCGCTTGCGGCCCGTGCAAAAGCTCAAGGTCGAAGATCAAGTCATGATTTTCGTGACCGCAGGCAAGCAGATTCGGGGGCAGATCGTTACCAGTTGGAGCATGCGGCCGGCCAGCGATTTTTTCCTGACCGTCCATGGTTCCAAAGGAACGCTGGCTTTGGGCTGGAAAGCCTCCTTTGTCCAGCGCAACGGAGAGGATCCAGTGCATATCTTCAACGAATGCGCCATGGATGCGGCCTACCGCCGTATGATGTGCGAATTCCGCGATCAGGTGGTGCAGCGCTCAGCCCCGTGGATGACCGAAGACGACATCATGTCGGTGTCGGCGACGATCGACGCGGCCTATCGTTCCCTCACCTCCGGCCGCGCTGTCATGGTCGATTGCACCGAACGCACCGTAGCCGCCTAACCGGATTTTCAAGCGGGGCTTGCCACCGGCGGTTTATACTGTCACGATGGGGCAATCGCGAAGGGTTGTGGTAACCGGGATCGGCGCGGTGAGCCCGAATGGAACCGGCCGAGAGGCATTCTGGTCGGCCACCAAGCAAGGCGTGAGCGGTGTCCGCCGCATCACCCGCTTTGATACCAGCACCATGGCGGCCCAAATCGCCGGTGAAATTGAAGGCTTTGACGAACTGGCTTGGGTCAAGCCGAAAGATCGCCCCCATGTCTCGCGTGTTGTGCCGTTGGCGCGCTTTGCCGCGTCCGAGGCTCTCGCAGACGCCGGCATCGATTGGGCGGCGCTCAAGCGCGAGGAACTGCGGGAAATCGGCGTCATGGTCGGCTCCGGCGGCGGTAGCCAGGAATTCACCGAAGAGCAGTACCGGAAATGGTACGGCGGCGATTGGCGCAATTGCAGCGTCTACACGATTCCCACGTCCACGATTGGGACGCTTGCCAGCGAAGTGTCGATGCATTTTGGACTGCGCGGCTTGTCGCACGTCGTCTCCACCGGTTGCACGTCTTCGACCGATGCGATCGGTTACGCCTTCCACCACATCGGCTCGGGGATGCTGGACACTGTCGTCGCCGGCGGCGTGGATGCGCCCTTGGCTCCGCTGATCCAGCGCGGCTTCATGCTGATGCGCATCATGTCGACGCGTTGGAACGAAGAACCCGAGCGCGCGTCGCGGCCATTCTCGCGCGATCGCGATGGCTTTGTGATTGCCGAAGGCGCGTGGTTCTTCGTCATGGAAGAGCGCGAACGGGCGCTAGCGCGCGGCGCCCACATCTACGGCGAAATCCGCGGCTATGGTTCGACCTGCGAGGCGTTTCACCGCGTGCGGCTGGAGGAATCGGGCGAAGAGCCGGCGCGGGCGATAAATATGGCCATGCGCCAGGCGGGCATCACCGTGGAAGACGTGGAATACGTCAGCTACCACGGCACGTCTACCGAGTTGAACGATCGCATCGAAACCAAGGCCATGCATATCGCCTTCGGTGCGCGCGCCGCAAAAATTCCAGGTTCGGCGATCAAGAGCATGCTTGGTCATCCGCAAGGCGCTTGCGGCGCAGCCGGTTTGGCCGCGACTCTGCTGGGCATGCGCGATGGCGTGATACACGGCACGAGAAACCTCGAAGAAGCCGACCCGGAATGCGACCTCGACTATATCAGCGAAGGCGCACGTAAGTTGGATGTCGAACACGCCGTCTGTAACTGCATCGCCTTCGGCAGTAAGAATTCCGCCTTGGTCGTCCGCCGCGGTTAACTCCTTTCATTCGGCCGGCGGCGCAGAAACGCATAAAGAGCCTTCACAGTGTGTCGTTGGCGGTATTCGAAGTCTGGCTCGTCGTTTTTCTCGTTCGGCAACTTGTCGTTAAATGATCGATCGATCAAGTCACAGCTCCGATTCTCTTGTCCTCTTCGTCGATCCTCTTGGCAGTTGGAGCTTTTTTACCTGGATGGCAGAGACAACGGAAACTCGGGAATGGCTCTGCCTCGCTAATTCCGCTGTGGAGCCGGGCGACTGCGGCAGGTGGCATTCCGGCCGCCGTGGCCTTGATTCTTTGCTCCTTTAGACCTGAGTTGCTCGTCTTAATTCCCGGCCTGAACCTGCTCATCGCTTTCGGCGGCTTGTCGCTCTTATACATCCGCTTGGAAACCCTGGGTGCCCCCGATCCAAACGGCAGATAGCGCTTCCGGAAATGGTCCACTCGTTTCCGCCCGCTGTAGTTGATTCCGCCCCCGCGCGGCTCTTAGCGGTGAATGCAGAATGCGGCGGCAGCCGGTTTGGTGCTGGCTTACTTTCTTTGGTTCGCCGGCCCGTGGATCCTGTCCGGTTTCACTCCGGACGACCTGATGAATTGCCACCGGGCCCTGGAACAGCCGTTGTGGAAGTTACTGCTCGACCACGTCACGATCTTTCTTCCTAGCCCGGAATTCCGGCCGTTCGGAAGCTTGTTCTACCGCGCCATCTATCGTTCCTTCGGCTTTCATCCGCTGCCATTTCACGTAGCTCTCTACGCCGTGCTGATCGCCAACTTATACTTGACATACCGGGTTGTACGGGCCGTCACCGGAGTAACTTCGGCAGCCTGGATCGCCACGGTACTTCATGCCTGGCATGGGAACTGGACCGGCCTCCACCTCAACGCCGGGTTCTGTTTCGATGTCTTCTGTTACTTCTTCTACACCGCCGCCCTGCTGGCCTTTGGCTCCGGCCGGTTGTGGCTTTTCCTTGGGCTGTACTTACTCGGTCTGAATGCCAAAGAAATTGCCGTAAGCTTGCCCCTGGTTTGTCTGGCCTGGCAGGGCGCCGATTGCCGCCGGTCGGCTACCGCGGCGATCTCGGCCGGTCTTCTGACCGCCATTTTCATAAGTGGCCGCCTGATGGCTCCCCAAGGGCTGGGCGCGATTGGCCCGTACACTCCGCAAATCGATCTGGCTACTTTCGTTTCGCGCGTCGGTGTCTTCCTCGATATGTCTGTTTACGGGCATGGACGGCTCGTCTGGGCCATGGCCATTCTTGGGGTAGCGGCGGGGTGGAGTTCGATCTACCATCGCCGAGCGGCGGTGGTCTCTCTGGTGCTACTGTTCGCCGGCGTGCTTCCGGTGGCCTTCATCGAGCAGCGGGCGCTCGAAGCGGTCTACGTGCCGTCGCTGGGCGCGGTCATTCTCCTGGCCCTGCCGCTGTCCGCTCTGCTCACCCGGCCCCTGCCAGCCGTCCTGGCGGCCCTATTGCTTGCGGGCGCCTTCCACCATCTCCGGCGCGATCGTCGTCCTGAGATTCATTTGGCCGAAGCCAACCGGATCGCGTCGGCTGCCGCACAAATGCGCCGGGCGGCGCCGTGTCTTCCGCCCGGCGCCCAAGTGCTGTTTGTGCGAGACCCGTTCCCGCGATTTGAATGGAATAGTATGTTCCTGGTTCGCCTCGTCTACAACGACATGACAATTGCCGTGAGCCAGCCGGGCAGACCTGGCAGCGGCCAGCCGGTAGACTACGATGCCGTGTTTGATTGGGACCCGGAGGGCGCGGTCATGCGGCGGATAAACCGTCCGCCTACCAGAGCAAACAGGATGCCGAAGAACACGCCTTCAAAATAATTAAGCCCGCTCAGGCGCATCTGTTCGTCGATCCCGCGGTCGTCTCGATGATTCCACACTTCAGCGACGCGCCCATCGGCATCGAAACGGAACACCTGCACGACGGCGATCTCGACATGATCTTTGCCCGCAATGAAGCGCTCCCACGAGCCCGTGAGCGGCATGCGCCAGATCCAGCGCGTGGCCACCCTATCGCCTTCGGCCACCTGGAAGTCGATCCGGCCCTGCGATCCCGCCTGCTGGCTGGCCACCAGCTCCTTCTGCGTCGAACGCGGCGCCTTGCGGCCTTCGGCGCGTGCCTTCACATCGGGGTCGCGAGGATCGTGATTGATAAATTCGGCGGCGAAAAGTTCGTCCACCACTTCGGACTTATGGCCGAACCACGCCTCTTCGTAGAAGCGCCGTGCGGCGGCCTTATGCGCCTCCGGCGTGGCGGCCACGGAGGCAACCACGCCGGAGAATGACAACGATAAAAGTAAGAGCGCGGGCCGCACTTACTCGACTTCGACTGGCGGCAACTCTTCGGCCGGCTCGTCGCCCAAGCCGCCGGCAAAGAGATTGCGCGTCTCTTCGTCGTAGCCTGGAACCACGTCGCCCAACGCTGCCTCTTCGGCAATCGGCTCTTCTTCGACCACGTCTTCGCCGGCGATTTTGATGCCGCGATAGTAGTCCATCCCGGTGCCCGCCGGAATCAGCCGGCCCATGATGACGTTCTCCTTGAGCCCCCGCAGGTAGTCCACTTTGCCGTTGATCGAGGCTTCAGTGAGCACGCGCGTCGTCTCTTGGAACGAGGCGGCCGAGATGAACGAGTCGGTCGAGAGCGAAGCCTTGGTGATGCCCAGGAGAATCGCCTGTCCCTGCGCGGGCTTCATCCCCGCATGGGTCGCTCGCTCATTCTCGTCGCGGAAGCGGAAGCGGTCAACCACTTCTTCGGGCAGGAATTCGGTGTCGCCGATGTCGGTCACCTTGATCCACCGCATCATCTGCCGGGAAATGGTTTCCAGGTGCTTGTCGTTGATGTTGACGCCCTGCAACCGGTAGACTTCCTGAATTTCATTGACCAGGTACTTCTGCAGTTCCTTCTGGCCTTTGACCCTCAGAATGTCGTGCGGATTGAGCGGGCCATCCATGAGCGGCTCGCCGGCCGTCACTTTCTCGCCTTCCTGCACTCGGATATGGACGCCGCGGGGCAGGGCATACTCGCGCTGCTCGCCATCGTCGGCGGTAATGTAGACCTTGCGATAGCCCTTGCTGATTTCGCCGTACTTCACGGTGCCGTGAATTTCGGCGATGACTGCGGTTTCGCGCGGCTTGCGGGCTTCAAACAATTCCACGACGCGCGGCAAGCCGCCCGTGATGTCCTTGGTCTTGGTCGTGGCGCGCGGGATCTTGGCGATCACGTCGCCGGCATGTAGTTCCTCGCCATCGCTCACCATCAAGTGGGCGTGGGTCGGCATCAGGTAGCGCTTCTCTTCGGACTTCGAATGATGTCCGGCTGGCACCATGATGATCTGCGGCAAGTGCTTCTGGTCGGGCGAATCGGTGATCACCCATTGCGACAGGCCGGAGATTTCGTCCACCTGTTCGGTCATGGTGACGGTCTCGATCATGTCCTTGAACTTCACGACGCCGGTGACTTCGGTCAGGATCGAGAACGTGTAGGGATCCCATTCAAGCAGGATCTGATTGGCCGGGACCGGAGCGCCATCCTTCACCAGGATGCGCGCACCGTATACCACCTGATAGCGTTCCTTTTCGCGGCCCTTGTCGTCGACCAACGCCAGGATGCCGTTGCGGTTCATCGCCACGGTGTCGCCCTTGGCCGTCTGCACCGACTTGATGTCGATGTACTTGGCAAACCCAGCGCTCTTGGCGTCCTGCGTCGATTGCTCGGCCGCTCGTGTCGCCGCGCCGCCGATGTGGAACGTGCGCATGGTAAGCTGCGTGCCGGGCTCGCCAATGGATTGCGCCGCAATGACGCCCACCGCTTCACCTCGTTCCACCATTCGTCCGGTGGCGAGGTTGCGCCCGTAGCAACGAATACAAACGCCGCGCCGTGATTCGCAAGTCAGCACCGAACGGATCTTAACCCGCTCGATACCGGCCTTTTCCACTTGAGCCGCCAGTTTCTCGGTGACTTCGTGATTCGTAGCCACGAGCACGTTGCCCTCGTAGTCGGTCACGTCTTCCAGCACCACGCGGCCGATGATACGGTCGCCCAAGCGTTCGATGGTCTCGCCCGCTTCGGTAATGGCTTCGACTTCGATGCCATCGCCGGTGCCGCAATCCATTTCGCTGATAATAACGTCCTGCGCCACATCGACCAGCCGCCGCGTCAGGTAACCGGAGTCGGCCGTTTTGAGCGCCGTATCGGCCAAGCCCTTACGCGCGCCGTGCGTCGAGATGAAGTACTGCAGCACGTTCAGGCCTTCGCGGAAGTTGGCCGTGATCGGGGTCTCGATGATCTCGCCGGACGGCTTGGCCATCAGGCCGCGCATCCCGGAGAGCTGGCGAATCTGTTGCCGTGAACCGCGAGCGCCCGAGTCCGCCATGATGTAAATCGGATTGAGGTAGACGCCCGTGCGGTCGTCGTTCTCCATCTTCTTAAACATTTCTTCGGAAACGCGCTCGGTCACCTTGGACCAGATTTCGATGATCTTGTTATAGCGTTCGCCGTGAGTGATGGCGCCTTCGAGGTACTGCGATTGCACCTCCATGACGTCCTTCTCGGCCTTGCCCACCAGTTCCTTCTTGTTGGAAGGCACCACCATGTCGTCGATGCCGATTGATATGCCCGCGCGGGTGGCGTACAAGAACCCAAGCGACTTGATCTCGTCCAGCATTCCCACAGTGACGTGCAACCCGAATTTCAGGTAGCAATACTGAACTAGCTGTGACAGGCCCTTCTTCTTCAACAGGCCGTTGATGAACGGCATGTCGGCCGGCAGCACGTCGTTCAGGATGACGCGGCCGACCGTCGTATCCATGTACTGCTTGACGTACTCGATCGGCTCGGCATGGATCATGTCCTGGTTGTCGTAAGCCTTAACCAAGTCGATCACGCGCCCAGTGTGACGCAACTTGATCGGCGTCAGTGTTTCCACTTCGCCCATCTCAAGCGCGATCAGCACATCGTCGGCTGAAGCGAAGGTGCGACCCTCGCCTTTAGCGCCCTTGCGGGCTTTGGTGAGGTAGTAAAGACCCAGCACCATGTCCTGCGACGGCACCGTGATAGGCGCGCCATGCGCGGGCGACAGGATGTTGTTCGAAGCCAGCATGAGCGTCGAGCATTCCACCTGCGCTTCTGGCGACAGCGGAATATGGACGGCCATCTGATCGCCATCGAAGTCGGCGTTGAACGCCGTGCAAACCAGCGGATGGATACGGAGCGCCTTGCCTTCGACCAGCACCGGCTCAAACGCCTGGATGCCAAGACGATGCAACGTCGGGGCGCGGTTTAGCATGATCGGATGATCGCGAATGACTTCCTCAAGGATGTCCCAGACCACCGCGTCCTGCTGTTCGACCAATTCCTTGGCCTGCTTGATTGTCGTGCAATGGCCGCGTTGTTCGAGCCGATGGTAAATGAAGGGCTTGAACAATTCGAGCGCCATCTTCTTCGGCAGACCCGCTTGGTGAAGCTTCAACTCCGGGCCCACCACGATCACCGAACGGCCGGAGTAATCGACGCGCTTGCCCAGTAGGTTCTGGCGGAAACGCCCTTGTTTGCCCTTGAGCGTATCGGAGAGCGACTTGAGCGGGCGGTTGTTGGCGCCGCGCAGTACGCGACCGCGGCGGCCGTTATCGAACAGCGCGTCTACCGCTTCCTGCAACATGCGCTTTTCGTTGCGCACAATCACGTCGGGCGCGTGCAGCTCCATCAGCTTCTTCAACCGGTTGTTGCGGTTGATCACGCGGCGATAAAGATCGTTTAAATCGGACGTGGCAAAACGGCCGCCATCCAGCGGCACCAACGGACGCAGTTCCGGCGGAATCACCGGGAGCACGTCGAGAATCATCCAGTTCGGCTTGTTGCCGGACTTGCGGAACGACTCGGTGACGCGCAGGCGCTTGGCGAACTTCAGCTTCTTCTGCTGCGAAAGTTCGGTCTTCATCCGCTCGCGGATTTCGATCGACAACGCTTCGACGTCGATCTTCTTCAGCAGTTCCTTGATGCCCTCGGCGCCCATCATCGCCGTGTACTTGCCGCGGTACTCTTCATCGAGCCCGCGCTTGCGCTCGTCGCTCATCACTTCGCCTAGCGTGAGGTCCGGCACTTCGCCTGGGTCGACCACCACGTAAGCTTCGAAATAAAGCACACGCTCAAGATCGCGGAGCGTGATGTCGAGCAGGTAGCCAATCCGTGATGGCAGTCCCTTGAAAAACCAGACGTGCGAGCAGGGGCTAGCCAGTTCAATGTGGCCCAGCCGCTCACGGCGCACGCGCGATAGCGTGACTTCAACACCGCACTTGTCGCAAATGACGCCGCGATGCTTCATGCGCTTATACTTGCCGCAGAGGCACTCCCAATCGGCTACCGGTCCGAAGATGCGGGCGCAGAAAAGGCCGTCGCGTTCGGGCTTGAAAGTGCGGTAGTTGATGGTCTCCGGCTTGGTGACTTCGCCGTGAGACCAGCTCCGGATCTTTTCCGGAGAGGCAAGAGAGATTCGAATAGAGTCGAAATCCGCGATAAGGTTCGATCGATCGTACGGAGAAGAACGATACATGTCTTTTACCTGCCTCCTGCTAGAGCTTCACAATCCGGGAGCCGTGCGGGCGCGTACAAGGCGCCCGCGGTTAGATTCAACTGTTGGTCCGTCATGACAGACCCCATTAGTCCGCCGCCATCGCCGTGTCGATGATCTCGCGCGGGCGCTTCATCAACTCCACGTCCAGGCAAAGCGATTGCAATTCGCGTATCAGCACGTTGAACGACTCGGGCACGCCCGGTTCGGCCGCAGCCTCGCCTTTGACGATGGCCTCGTAAATCTTGGCGCGGCCATACACGTCGTCCGACTTCGCGGTGAGCAATTCCTGCAGTACATACGCGGCGCCGTAGGCTTCCAGCGCCCAGACTTCCATTTCGCCGAAGCGCTGACCGCCAAACTGAGCCTTGCCGCCCAACGGTTGCTGGGTGATGAGCGAGTACGGTCCGATCGACCGTGCGTGGATCTTGTCGTCCACCAAGTGCGACAGCTTGAGCATATAGATGTAGCCCACCGTGACCGGCTGCTCGAACATGATGCCCGACATACCGTCGTGCAACATGATCTTGCCGGAAGTCGGCAGGTTTGCCTTGGTCAATTGCGCCTTGATGTCGGTTTCGGTGGCGCCGTCGAACACCGGCGTGGCGAAGTGCAGGCCAAGTGCGCGCGCGGCCCAGCCCAAGTGCGTTTCCAGAATCTGTCCGACGTTCATACGCGAAGGCACGCCCAGCGGATTGAGTACAATCTCCACCGGCGTTCCATCGGGCAGATACGGCATGTCCTCTTCGGGAACGATGCGGGCGATGACGCCCTTGTTACCGTGGCGTCCGGCCATCTTGTCGCCCACCGAAAGCTTGCGCTTCATGGCGATGTAGATTTTGACCATCTTGATCACGCCCGGAGGAAGTTCGTCGCCCTTCTTGAGCTTGGCGATTTTCTCTTCGGTGATCTTTTCGAGCACAGCCACCTGACGAGACGTCATCTCTTCGATTTCGTCGATCTGTTCGTTCAGGCGGACGTCCTTGTCCTTGACGCGCATGCGCTTCAGGTCGCGGGCTTTGAGTTTTTCAACCACATCCCGCACAATCGGGGTGTCCTTGGAGAGGATCTTCTTGTTGGTCTTTTCGTCGTGCAGATCGGCCAATAGGATCTGGCCTTCAAACAGCACCATCAAACGCTTGGCGCGCTCGTCGTTGAGGATGCGCTTTTCATCCTCCATGTTGCGGTGCAGCCGCTGAATCTGCAATTCCAGAATCCAACGCGAACGGTCGTCGAGCTCCGCGCCCTTGCGCGAGAATACCTTGCAATCGACCACCGTGCCTTCGATGCCAGGCGGGCAGTAGAGCGAGGCGTCCTTCACGTCGCCGGCCTTCTCGCCAAAGATCGCCCGTAGGAGCTTCTCTTCGGGAGTCAATTGGGTTTCGCCTTTGGGCGTCACCTTGCCGACCAGAATATCGCCCGGCTTCACCGTGGCGCCGATGCGCACGATGCCGCTCTCGTCGAGATTCTTGAGGAAGCTCTCGGAGATGTTCGGAATGTCGCGCGTGATTTCTTCGCCGCCCAGCTTGGTGTCGCGCGCTTCGAGTTCGAACTCTTCGATATGGATCGAAGTGTAGTAGTCCTCTTTGACCAGCTTCTCGCTGACGACGATCGCGTCTTCGAAGTTGAACCCGCGCCAGGGCATGAAGGCCACCAACACGTTGCGGCCCAGCGCCAATTCTCCCAACTCGGTGCATGGACCGTCGGCCAGCACATCGCCCTTCCGCACGCGTTGACCCACCGCGACGATCGGCTTCTGGTTGATGCAGGTGTTCTGATTGGAGCGTTTGAACTTGGTCAGCTGATAGATATCCGCGCCCACTTCGCGCGACATCTGGCCCTCGTGGACATTGCCTTCCACGCGCACGATGATACGTTCGGAGTCGACCGAATCGACAATGCCCGAGCGCTTGCACATGACGACGGCGCCTGAATCGCGCGCCGTGACCTTTTCCATGCCGGTGCCGACAAAAGGCGCTTCGGCGCGCAGCAGCGGCACCGCTTGCCGTTGCATGTTCGAACCCATGAGCGCGCGGTTAGCGTCGTCGTTCTCAAGGAAGGGAATCAACGAGGCGGCTACCGAAACCAGCTGTTTCGGACTGACGTCCATGAACTCAACCTCGTCGCGGTTCTTCAAAACGAAGTTGCCGGCCTGACGGGCGTTGACCAGATCGGCGATGATCCTGCCGGTCTCGTCCACTTTGACGTTCGCCTGGGCGACGATGTATTTGTCTTCTTCCCAGGCCGACAGATACTCGCAATGGGCTTCAAACTCCACGACGTGTTTCTTCTTGCCGGTGAGATCGGAGTTGATCTTCACCATCTCGCCGCGCGGCATGACATCGCCAACCTTGCAACTGGCGTCGCCCGGATTGAGCACGCGCACTTCGTCGGTCAGGCTGCCTTCCAGCACCTTGCGATACGGGCTCTCGATAAAGCCGTACTCGTTAATGCGGGCAAAGCAGGAGAGCGAAGAGATCAAACCGATGTTCGGGCCTTCCGGCGTTTCAATCGGGCAGATGCGGCCATAGTGAGTCGGATGGACGTCGCGGACTTCGAAGCCCGCGCGCTCTCGCGACAAACCCCCAGGTCCAAGGGCGGAAAGCCTGCGCTTGTGCGTAATCTCAGACAACGGGTTGGTCTGGTCCATGAACTGCGAGAGTTGGCTGGAGCCGAAAAACTCGCGGATCGCGGCCATGACGGGCTTGGCGTTGACCAGATCGTGCGGCATTGCCGTCGACATTTCCTGGTACACCGACATCTTTTCCTTGATAGCGCGTTCCATGCGGACCAAGCCGATGCGGAACTGATTTTCCAGCAGCTCGCCGACCGCGCGCACGCGGCGGTTGCCAAGGTGGTCGATGTCGTCCACGCGATAGGCAGAATCCGGCTGCCCGGCGTAACGGCGCAATTTCAGCAGGTAGCCGATCGTGTCGAGGAAGTCCGCTTGATCGAGCGTGCGTTTATCGAGCGAACAATGGTCCGCCTTGTCGTGCAGCTTGATGTTGAACTTCATGCGGCCCACGCGCGAAAAATCGTACTTGCGCGGATCGAAGAACATGCCCTGGAACAACTGGGTGGCGGTGTCGATCGTCGGCGGATCGCCCGGACGAAGCTTGCGGTAGATTTCGAGCAGCGCGTCGCCCTGGCTCTTGACCGAGTCCTTGCGCAGCGTCACCGAAATCACATTGCCCACATCGTCGCGCTCGGGGAAGAAAATCTCAAAGCTCGCGATGCCGGACTCCATGATGCGGCCGGTCATGGCCGGAGTCAGCTCCTGATTGGCTTCGCACAATACTTCGCCGGTTTCCATGTCGACGACGTCGGTGGCGATGTAGGCGCCTTCGAGATCGTTGGCCGCCACTTCCACCTGATCGATCTTCTGCTTGGTCAGTTCCTTGAAGACCGTGTTAGTGATCTTCTTGCCCTGAGTGACCACCGTTTCGCCCGCCTTAGTGATGGCGTGCGACAGTTTCATGCCAATCAGGCTTTCGGTCACCTTCCAAAGCAGTTTGTTGGACTTAATCTTCAATTCGCTGCACTTGTAGAATCCATGCAGGATGTCGGTGTCGGTCTTGAGCCCCAAGGCGCGTAGGAAGACCGTGCCGTAGAACTTGCGCTTGCGGTCGATGCGCACGTAGAGCAGGCTCTTCAGGTCGTACTCGAACTCAACCCATGAACCGCGATACGGAATGATCTTCCCCAGGAAATAACCTTGCGCGGCCACGCGTTCGAAGAACACGCCCGGCGAACGGTGCAACTGGCTGACGATCACGCGCTCGGTGCCATTAATAATGAACGTGCCGTTGGTGGTCATCAGCGGGATTTCCCCGAAGAAGACTTCCTGTTCCTTGATGTCGCGGACAGTCTTGGTCCCGGTTTCGGCGTCCTTGTCGTAAACTGTCAGTCGAATCGTAACCTTCAACGGCGCGGCGTAGGTCATGCCTCGCTCTTCGCACTCAGGCACGTCGTACTTCAGTTGCAAGCCCACCGGGTCGCCGCAGCGGTTGCAGAACGTGACGATATTTCGGTTAAACGTGCCGCACTTATGGCAAAGCACTTCGCCCGCGTGGAACGGATCGGTTTGAATCGAACAGCCGCAACTCCGGCAAGTGGACCGCAGGTGATGCAGCCCCTTCAACGAGCCGCACTTGCACTCCCAGTTGCCGATCGAATAATCGACAAAATCCAGCTGCGACAGACCGCGGAAATCGGTAATTGGGAAAACTGAGTTGAAAACGCTTTGCAACCCCAGGTCTTCGCGCTCATTCGGCAGCAGGTCCATTTGCAGGAAGCGCTCGTAGGACTTCTTCTGAACCTCGATCAGATTAGGGATCGGAATGGAGGTACTAATCTTGGAAAAATCCACGCGCTCGCGGTTGGAACCGTTGGCTGAACTCATTCTTTCGCTCCTCGTTCGCGTCGGGCAAATTCAACGACCATTCGTCGTCAGGTAAAGGGCTGGCAGCTACGGCTGGGTCGCCGCCAACTAAAATCCCGCTATTTCGGGCGTTTCGACCGGGACGCCATAAAGTGAAGGCAGGGCGTTGGCCGATTTATCCGACAGATTGCCGGATGTCGGGAGATGACTTCGGAGGACTTCACGGGCCTGAACACATCCCTCCATCTTGGAATGGGTACAGACACGAATAATCCAGCAGGCAGCACATTACCCCTGGGTTCTAAAGACATAGGTTCACGTGCGCAAGGTCCGACTATCGCTCCGGCCGAAATCAACTCAAGTGTAACAAACGCCACCCGCCACGTCAAACACAGCATCCCCGCGCAGCCACGAAGGGCGCGCGGGGACACTAATCTCGACTTTTTAGGCCGGTACGCTACTTGACTTCAACCGTCGCGCCGGCTTCGGTGAACTTCTTCCTGAGGGTCTCGGCCTCGTCCTTGTTGACGCCTTCCTTGATCGGTTTCGGCGCGCCGTCCACCAGATCCTTGGCTTCCTTGAGGCCGAGGCTGGTGACTTCGCGAACCGCCTTGATGACGTTGATTTTGTTGGCGCCGGCCGCAACGAGAATTACCGTGAACTCGGTCTTCTCTTCGACGGCGGCGGCGGCCGGAGCCCCACCCGTCGCTGCCACGGCTACTGAAGCCGCAGCGGCCGAAACCCCTAGCTTCTCTTCGAGCAACTTAACCAGTTGCGATGCTTCCAGCAGCGACAAACCTTGGATCTGTTCTGCGATTGCGTTGATGTCCGCCATAGTTCTCTAACTCCTGATTCTCAAAAACTCTTGCCGCGGCTAAGCGGAAAACTTATTCTCTTTGACGCCTTGGTCGATGACCACCGCCAAATTGCGCCCTACGCCATTGATCACCGTCACCAGGCGCTGCGCCGGGGCTTGGATCAAATAGAGCAGCTTGGCGTAGATTTCTTCCTTGGAAGGCATCGCGGCCAGAGCTTCGATATCTTTTACGTTGAAGACGCGGCCTTCGACCAGGCCAGCCTTGAACGTGAACGCCGGGTTTTCCTTGGCGTACTTCGTCAGGGCTTTTGCCAGGGCCACCGGATCGGTCGCCGTATAAGCGATCGACGTCATACCCGACAACGTCTGCGTCACCGGTTCGGCCGGAGTGCCGACGCCCGCTTTCGCCGCCACCGTATTCTTAACCACCTTGTACAACCCGCCTGCCTGACGCACGGTTTTGCGGAGCGCGAAATCCTGTGCGACGGTCAGCTTGCTGAAGGCGGTGACGAAAACGTGAGGCGTTTCGGCTAGAACTTTATTGAGGGCGACTACGTCGGCCTGCTTTTCAGATTTCTTCTTCATGGCTTTCTCTTATGCCGCCGTCTTCCCGTTGTACGGAGTGGTGTCGAGCGAGACGCCGGGCCCCATCGTAGAACAGATGGTAACGCTCTTGACGTACTTACCCTTGGCAGCAGCCGGCTTGGCGCGGACAACTGCGTTGATCAGCATCGCCGCGTTTTCAAACAGCTTATCGGTGGGAAAACTTACTTTGCCGACCGGGGCATGAATCACGCCGGTCTTGTCCACGCGGAATTCCACCTTGCCCGCTTTGGCTTCTCTGATTGCCTTGGCCACATCGGTGGTGACCGTGCCCGTCTTCGGGTTTGGCATCAACCCGCGGGGTCCAAGGATCTTGCCGAGCCGCGCGAGCGAACGCATCATGTCCGGCGTGGCGATGATGGTTTCGTAGTCGGTCCAGTTTTCGGTTTGGATCTTGGCGACCATGTCCTCGCCACCGACGAAGTCGGCGCCAGCTTCCTTGGCATCGGCAATCTTGTCGGCTCCGACAATCGCCAAAACCCGGACGCTTCGGCCGAGGCCGTGAGGCAGCACTACCGTGCCGCGAACCATCTGGTCGGCATGTTTGGGATCGACCCCAAGACGCATGTGGACCTCGACGGATTCGTCGAACTTGGCGAACTTGACCTTCTGTACTAGCGGGACGGCCACTTCCAGCGTGTAGGCACTACCCTGCACTTGCTTAGAGGCGGCGGTATACTTCTTTCCAGCTTTTCGAGACATGAATTTTGACTGGTCCAAACGGCGATCACTCACGGAAGCTCTTTACAAAGCCCCGGCAACCGCCTCCCAAATTGATTTTTCGCCCATGACTCCGCTGAAAGCGGTGCGCGAAACTATGAGTGTAGCACAACTGAAGGAAAGCGCAAGTTCGTTGTGGACGCTATTTGCCGACACTGAGGAGCGTCGAGATGACCTGCCGCGCAGTCGCCGATCCAAGACATTCCTGGATCCAATGTTGAAAGGCGAATTCGTCTTTGATTAGCGTTGGAGGCCCATCTTCTCCAGCCATTTGCGCTGCGATCGGGTAGAGCGTCACACCGTGTTTTATCTTGAGCAACTCGTAGGAATAGTTCTTGAGCTTAGGCACAAGGATCTGGAAGCTGTGCGCAAATGCGGGCGTGGTCAGTACAATTTCGGATTCTTGACCTTGAGAGATGACCTTCAGGCTTCGTCCGAAGGAAAGTTCACCAGTTTCGACGCGCCCCCTAAGCCGATTATTGGTCTTGCCGTATAACAGGTCCGCCTGCGCTTTTAGTAGGTCGACTGGGGAGTCGTTTCGGGCCTCAAGCAAGTTTTCAGGCCACAAGTCGGTTGCGGTGGTGGGCATCTTCCTTGATTCTCTCTCAAATACTGAGAGCAAACAATAGGGGCAGATGATCCGATCCGGCTGCAGGGTTGGGTCGACCTCTCTTGCCCACCAGGGAATGCCCTTCGACAGCGGTAAGAATCTTCAGTTCGTCCTCGGGAAAGGCCGCCATCAGCGACGGCCGGACCAACACCTGATCGAACATGTTCCAGAAATACTCAGTTGGGGCCGAACCTTGTCGATAGTAAGTGCCCGGTGGATTTCGCCCCTGGTCACCGAAGTGATTCCACATAGGGTTGTAGAAGAAGCGGCGATCCTCGCCCTGAACTTTGCGTTTCCGCCGTCCGGCAACTCCTCGCGTCATTGTCGCATTGAAGCCTCCAGGCGATGACACGAGTCCTGCTTCAAACGGGTTCATGTTGAAATCGCCGACGACTAGGGTACGCTCATGCCCCGCTTCCCCTTCCCGTCGTTCGATCTCGGTTGCTACTTCGAATCCAAGGGCGGCTTGGTCCTGGTCCCGAAAATGAAGTTTGCTTGAGAGATGGACGGCCGCAATCAAAATCGGGTTGTTGCCCGGCAACGTTATTTCGTGAATGGCGAGCTTGTCTTCGTCGTGTATTGGCCGAATTGATCCAGCGTCGAACGTTCCGAAGATATTGACACGGAGGTTGCTCGGGGCGGCATGACGAAACCGTGCGCCCGTTCCGTCGTTGAGCTGCCGAACCGCCTCGTCGACGGAAACCGGCAACTCCGACAGGATGACGATGTCGACACCGTGAGACACAGCTATGCGCGAAACCAGCGGCATAGCCTCGGCGTTCTGGTTCAGGTTCCAAAACAGGAAACGAAGGAGAGGCACTAACCCATCAGAGTAACCTACCCAGCGCCACTTTGATAGATTGATTCCTTGCCGGCTTTCCCTAAAACCGCTCTCCTTGCCGCCGCAATTATCGCCGCCGGCCTAGCGATCCGCTTCCTCCCCATCTTCCCCGCGTGGTTCCAGGACGCAGGCGGCGGCATCCTCTATGTCTGCCTCCTCGCCGTGCTGCTGCGAATCTTGAGCCCCAAAATGACCGCCACGAAAACCGCCGCGCTCGCCCTCGCGCTAACCTGCGCCGTCGAGTTGTCTCAACTCCTCACCCACCCCGCCGTCATCGCCATCCGCGCAACCCTACCCGGCCGCCTCGTCTTCGGCTCCACGTTTTCCTGGACGGACTTCCCCCCATATTGCATCGGCGCGGCGCTCGCCAAAACGATTACAAAAATTGTCCTTGACAGACGCTCGTTAAAAGATGCATTCTAAATGCATCTTATGGCAACCGTAACTGAACCCTCTCTTTTCGAACAACTAGGCGGCGCTCCCGCCGTCGAAGCAGCCGTAGACATCTTCTACCGCAAAGTCCTCAGCGATGACCGCGTGTCGCGCTTCTTCGAAGGCGTTGACATGGATCGCCAGCGCATCAAGCAGAAGGCATTTCTCACGATGGCCTTCGGGGGCCCGCACAATTACACGGGCAAGGACATGCGCACCGGCCATGCACCTCTCGTCAAGATGGGCCTTAACGATTCGCACGTCGATGCGATTATCGAACTGCTCGGTGGCACCCTGAAGGAATTAGGCGTGGCTGACAATCTGATTCAACAGGTGGCTGCTATTGCCGAATCCACGCGCAAAGACGTTCTCAATCGGTAACTGATGCCTCGCGTCGAGTACGAGGGGGCCTCTTGCGATTTGGCGGACGGCGAAAGTGTGCTCGACGGCTTGCTCCGCTCAGGCGTGGCCGTCCCGCATTCCTGTAAGGCGGGTAGTTGTGGCTCGTGCCTGATGCGCGCCATCCCTCCAAGCGTTCCCACGACGCGCTCGCAGGCCGGGCTGAAGGATTCCTGGAAAGCCCAAGGCTACTTCCTCGCCTGCGTGTGCCACCCGGATGCCGACCTGTTTGCGGGCCCGGTCGGCGCCGAAGCCCGTCTCGCGGCCGCCATCGTTTCGCTCGATTACCTGAGTGATTCGGTGTTGCGCGTACGCCTCTCGACTGAGTCTCCCTTTGACTATCGGGCCGGACAATTTATCGCCATCTTCCGGTCCGATGGGTTAGCCCGCAGTTACTCGGTTGCCAGTCTACCGGCTGAGCGCATACTCGAACTCCACGTGCGGCTCCTCCCGGGAGGACGCATGAGTCAATGGCTTGCAACTACGGCCGGCATTGGTGACGCACTGCAAATACAAGGTCCCTCGGGTGACTGCTTCTATCTCGCCGGGCGCGAAGATCAACCGCTCCTCCTCGCTGGCACCGGCACTGGCCTCGCCCCGCTCTACGGCATCGCACGCGACGCACTGGAACACGGTCATCGCGGACCGATCCACTTATTCCACGGCGCGGTCACCTCGGCGGGGCTCTATTTACAAGACCAACTCAAGCACCTCGCAGCCGCTCACTCACACTTCACCTACACGGCCACGACGCTTGATTCGGGCAATCCGATCGATCAAGCGATCTTCGCGCGTTTCCCCAAGCTCACCGGCTGGCGCGCGTTTGTCTGCGGAGACCCGTCGGTCGTCAACTCACTCAAGAAGAAATTGTTTCTCGCAGGCGCAGGGCTCAACGATATTCACGCTGACGCGTTCCTGACCGCGCCTGTGCTGTAATGCGAAGTAGTGCAACTTAGCCTTCGTTCGGACTATGCTCTCCGGGTTTTGTTGTACCTCGGCGCCCATCCCGGCGAAGTGGTCACAACCCGCTGCATCAGTGATGCCTACGGTATTTCAAAAAACCACCTGGTCCGCGTCGTGCAAACGCTCGCGGAGCACGGTTACGTGGAACTGATTCCAGGCCGCTCGGGTGGCATGCGGTTGGTTCGCGATCCAGCCGCGATTCGTTTAGGCGAAGTAGTGCGCCATGCCGAGCCCAATCTGAAATTGGTCGAGTGTTTTGACCCCGCCACCAACACCTGCCCGATTGCCCGCAGTTGTGGACTGAAGAGCGTCTTGAATGAAGGGCTGCTCGCGTTCCTGGCCACGCTGGATCAGCATACTCTGGCTGAGTTGGTAACATCGAAAAGCCGCACTAAGCTTGTCGCTATTCTTGGTTGACCGTCGTTACCGAGCCGCGACCGCCAGGGAGCGGTCCTCACTTACAACGAAATCCTCTAGTAACGAGGTCCGCGATCTCGTCCGCCGCCCCCACCGCCACCGGGACCACCAGGACCACCGCCCTCGCGCCGCCCGCCGCCGAACCCGCCTCGCCGTTCGCCGCCGCCCCCACCACCGCCTCGACTTGCGCCGCCGCCCGGGGTCATCGGTCGCGCTTCGTTAATGACCAGTGCCCGTCCCATGAATTCCTTCCCACTGCAGGAACGCACTACCGTTTCACTGTCTGTGTCGGCGACATCCACGAACCCGAATCCCCGCGCCTCGCCGGAGAACTTGTCGCGCATGATGCTGACTTGATTAATAGTCACGCCCGCCTGAGAAAAGAAACTCTCCAGGTCGGACTCGTTCGCTTTGAAGGGAAGGTTCCCTACGTACAACCTCATTTGACTTTTCAAACTCCTGTCCTGAACCGGCGGATTAGCCGAAGCACTCGACGAACTTCAGTGCTCCACGATATATTGACAGGTCAACTTCTCAAAGTCAAAGCCGTCAGGTTAGAGTGGGATCGGCCTCCTGGCCGGTCCGGCCCGCTAGGAGCCTGACTCGGATTTGAGCGACTGAAGATCGATTCCCAACTGCTGGCACTTCTTATATAGATGGCTGCGTTCAAGCCCCAGCGCTCGCGCCGCCTCGGTCATCCGGAACTGATACCGCTTCAATTCGCCCAGCAGAGTGTCCCGCTCGAAGGCCTCCACCCGTTCGGCGAGTGTACCCACCGCCGCACCCCCAGCGCTTGCGGACCCGCCCCCCGCCGATGACGCTTGAGGCAACGCTAACCGCACCGCCTCGTCATCTACTTCTCCGTCCGCCAGCAGCAACAAACGCTCCACCACATTGCGAAGTTCCCGTACATTGCCAGGCCATCGATACGATTCCAGCAGCCGCACGGCCGCCGCCAGAAACGGCTTCGGTTTCCAGCCGTTTTGACTGGCAATCTGACTCGCGAAATGTTCCAACAGCACAGCGATATCGCCCGGCCGCTCACGCAGCGCAGGCAGCCGCAACGGAAACACAAACACGCGATGATACAGATCCTGGCGGAAGTGTCCGGACGTAACAAGGTCATCCAGATTCCGGTGCGTCGCCACCACCACGCGCACGTTCACCGGCACCGGTTTGTCTCCGCCGACGCGCTCCAGTTCCCCCTCCTGCAAAACCCGCAGAAGCTTCGCCTGCATCCCTAGCGGCATGTCGCCGATCTCATCCAGGAACAGCGTACCTTGATGGGCCTGTTCAAACTTACCCGAATGCCGCGAGGCCGCGCCGGTGAACGCCCCTTTCTCATGGCCAAACAATTCGGACTCGATCAACTCGGCCGGCACCGCGGCGCAATTGAGAGTAACAAACGGCCCTTTCGCCCGCCCGCTCCGCTCATGAATCGCACGAGCGATCAGTTCCTTGCCCGTGCCAGTCTCGCCCAAAATGCAGACGCGAGCCTCACTCTGCGCCACACGTTCCAATTGCAGCATCAACCGCCGCATCGGTTCGCTGGACCAGATGATGTCGTGTTGCCCACCCACGCGCTGGCGCAGTTCGCGATTCTCTTTCTCCAGCCGCGTCAGGCGTAGACCATTCTCCACCGTCAGCAAAAGCTTCTCGGTCGATAACGGCTTCTCAAGAAAATCGATCGCGCCCAGCCGCGTCGCCCGTACCGCCATTTCAACCGTTGCTTGCCCGGAGATCATCACCACCGGCAGCGTAACGTTGATCGCGCGCAACTCCTCCAGCATGGTCAGTCCGTCCTTCCCGGGCATCACGACATCGGACAGCATCATATCGAACGAACCCGCTCGCGCTAACTCAATCGCGCGTCCGGCGTTATCGCAGACCGTCGCCTCGTGGCCCGAGAGCCGAAAGGCCCGCGCCAACGAAGCAAGCGTGTTTTGATCGTCATCGACTATTAGTAAGTGAGCCATAATGCGCGTCAACCAACCGCGGGCAGGGCAATCTGAAACGTCGCGCCCTTACCCGGTTCGCTCTCCACTGAAATTCTCCCTCCATGGTCGCTTACCACGGACTGCACGATCGCCAACCCCAACCCCGTCCCATGTTGCTTGGTCGTGTAGTAAGGCGTGAAAAGCCGCTCGCATTCTTCCTTCGATAGCCCGGCGCCTGTGTCGCTCACTTCGATCGACACCTCGCTACCCGCGCGCCGCCCGCGCACGGTGATGCTTCCTCCCTGCGGTAACGCATCCATCGCATTGAGAATGAGATTGCGCAGCGCGCGCGACAACTGATCGGGATCCGCATCGACGGCCAGCCCGGCTTCGGAAAGTTCCAGCCGTCCATCGATCGGCGGTTGCCCCGGCGTGTTCCACTGCGGTTCGAAAAGTTTCAGGATGGGTGGAAGAAATTCGTCGAGCCGTACGCGTTCGACGCGCGGCGAAGGCATCCGGGCGAAATCGCTGAATCGGCCGACGATCGATTTGAGTTGCGACAATTCGGCCAGCAGCGTTGTCGTGCTTTCGCGGAAAACCTCGTCGAACTGTTCGGGATGCGTCTGCCGCGCGCGTTGCAGATTCTCGACCGTCAGTTGCAACGGGAACAACGGGTTTTTTAGTTCATGCGCCAGCCGCCGCGCCAATTCGCGCCAGGCCGCTACGCGTTCCACCTGCACCAGCCGCCGCCGTTGCTCGGTCAATTGCAGCGTCATCTGATTGAACGCCCCGCCCAGTTCGCCAATCTCGTCGCCGGAATCCACGGGCACCCGTGCGCTCCAATTTCCCGCCGCCACTTCCCGCGCGCCCGCGGCCAGATCTTGTAGAGGGCGCGTTAGTCGCGCGGTCAGCCACCAGGCAAACCCGACGCCCAGCGCAATGCCGGCCGCCGCTGCGCCTAAGCCCGCCAGCCGTATGAACCACGTAAGATTCCACATCTCCTCGCTCACGTGCGTCAGCAACAAAACCCCGAGCGGTTCCCGAGACCGGCCGAGCAGCGGAATCCCTTGCACCGTCTTTGGCGCCGAAAAGCCGGTCGCGATTGTCGCGCCTTCTTCTCGCCCGCTTCGCCGGATCCGCCCCACCAACCCGGTCACCGGATCGCTGGCCGAGAGCCCCGCCGATCCGCGATAGAGTTCCGCCTTCATGCCGCGAGGCGTCGCCAGCGCATCCAGGAAATCCTTGTCCAGCCGTTGCCCCCCTACGACAAAGACCAGGCCGCCAGCGGCGGCAACCACCGGCCGGACAGCCAGCAACGCCACAGCCGGGCCCTCGGGAAATTCCTCCTGGTCGGCAAATGCGCCCAGTGCTTTCCAATTCGCCTCCGCAGTCACCCAGGCCTTTTTGTATCCAAAACGGGCTGGATAATGAGCCGACGAAATGATCGCGCCATCCGCCCCCACGATGTCGACGATCTCGAGCGCCTGCTCGCGAGCCAGCGTGGCGGCTTGCTCCAGGAATGGTGCGGGATCGGCCCCGGGGCGTGTCATCTCGCTTGCCAGCCGCGCCACGGCTTCCGACGCAGCCATCGCCTCCACGCGGCGAATCACTTCACGGCTGCGCGAAGCGTATTCACGTTGAAACTGCGCCACGATAGCGCGTGTACGTTCCTGATCCACGCGCTCAAAGGCCCGCTGCGTGATCTCCGAAGTGACCGAACTCACCAGGATCGTCGTCGCCGCCACTGTCAAGCCAAACAAGAGTATCAACCGCGTGCGAAAGCTCATCGGTCGGGCTCCAACCATGCTTCTTCCAGCCGCCACCAGACCGCGCCGGGTTTCACCCAATTGCGCACACGCGTCCGGACGCCGTAAGTGGAGGGCACGTGAAACAATGGCGCCACCCATCCTCCCACCAGACTCTTGCGCTCGGCTTGCAGCACCTCTTCGCGCGAACGGCCGAAGGCAGGCAGTGGCATTTGTAGTCCCCGCCCGTATTCGGTCAATGCCAAACCCGGCTCGGTGGCGGTGACTGGCACGCGTGTCAAAATCAAATCTGGATCGTCCGTTGAACTTGGCTTCAATGTTACGCCTGCGTCGCCCACATTCAACGCGATTCGTTCGGCGATCAGCCGTAACGATGGCTCGGCGGCGTCGTAACCCAATACCAGCGCGGGCGGCGCGGGCTTCAGCATCTGGGCGGACCGCTCCAGATCGCGCTCGGCTCCAAACAGAAATCCATAGCCGGAAACCCGCTGCGGGAGAAAGTTGCCAGTCGCCTCGCCGGCCCTTTGCAACAGCACTTGCGCGATCGGACCGCGATCGATTGCAAGCGCGATTCCCCGCCGCACCCGCTCTTCCTGCACCCCAGGCTTACTCCGCACGAAAACCAGCGCCACCAGATCGAGTGGAGCGGAACTCCACGCCTCGCGCCCTCGTTGTCCCGCCTGGCGCCGGCTATCGGCCAGCGACAGTTCCACCACATCGGCCCGTCCGCCTTCGAAATCGAAAAGCTGATCGCGAAGCGCGCGGCTCATACGCACCTCAATCGCGTTCAAATAAGGCCGCCCCTGCCAGTGCGCTTCGTGAGCCGCCAGGAACCCGCGCAACCCTGGCAACCATTCTGTGACTTTGAATGGTCCCGTTCGCGCCAAACGAAACCGAGGCTCTGCGAGTTCCTCAATCAAACCCGGTTCGGCTTGGCTGCATTGAATAGTGAAGCTGTCGGAGCCGGCCGAGACGACGCGAGGCGAAAGCAGTCCCGAAAGACTCGCGGCGATCGAGCCCGGCGAAACGACGGTTCCATCGTGGGCCCTGACATTCGGACGCAGCGCAAATTGCCACTGCCGTTTGGCGGCGTCATAGGACCAACTCAGCGCCAACTGCGAAACGACCGCGCCGGTTTCATTTCTTCCAACCAAGCCCTCAAACACCGCCGCCGCCAGCCGCCGCAAATCCACCGAAGCGGGATTAGGCTCCAGCCCCGCCGCCCGCGACCGTGTTTCCACCACGAGCGTGCCGCCATAACGCGGGCGCTGCCCGGAGAGCCCCGGCCACAGCGCAGGCGTGAGGAGACTACCGGCCGCAACCCGCAAAAATGCGATACGCCGCATAACGTCCGGCCGGCGTGCGCACCACTGCGGTCGCCGATTCATCTCCCTCCGACGGCCATAAGGCCGACAGCGTTCCCGGCAAAATCATTCCTTCGCCCAACGCGCGCAAAGCTCGTGCCGCCGGTTCGAACATGCCGATGGACTGGCCATCGCGGCCGGACATCAGCACCAACGGAAGGCCGCTGCCGCATGGATTAGCGAGCGCCGTCACTTCGCTCCCCCATGGTCCCTCCAATTCGCGCACCGCCCCCGCTTCACTCCAACGCATCTTGCCATCGGCTCCGGCCAGGACCAATGCGTTGGCCGACACCCGCGCCGCCGTGAAAAAGCGATCTTTCCCGCCGTTCGACGAAAACTCATTCGGACCCGCCGGCTGCGCTTCAAACGAAGCGGCGATAGGCCAACCGCTTTGCCCACCTGGCAAAAGCGCGCGGGCTTCCCCATCGGCAAACGAAAGCTTCCCTCGCACATCGCGCGGCCACGGTGAATCGGCCCGGCGCACGCGAGTCTGGCGAAGCACTTCGCCCTGACGATCGCGCAGTGACAATCGTTCAGTGTCGAGCACCCAGAACTCGCCCCGGCTGCCGGGCCCTGCGGCTGCGTCCAGAATCCTCTCGTCCTGTTCCCAAAGCAGGGCGCGTTCCAGTCGAGGATGAGGTTGCACGGCCCGCGGAACTTCTGCCGCCGGATCGTACTCGGCCATCAAAATCGCAAACTCCTCTCCGCGGGAAAACTCGGCCACCAACACGCGGTGCGCCATGCCGGCGGAAACCGTCACGCGCAACTGAGCCGCCGCGGGAGCCCCGGCCTGCCGGTTCAGCACCTCGCGCAAGCTGCGGTCTACCCGATCGCGCTCGCGCGCCAAAACCGGCGCTAAAAAACGCGTCTGCAAAACCACTCGTTCCTGGACGGAAAGCTTGTCGAGCACACGCCGGCCCAGGACGCGCACGGCATCTTCCAACGTCTCGGCGCGCGCCGAACCGAGAGACCAAACGATCAGGTATGGGATGAGCCGCCGCATCGGGCGACTACATGCTAGCACGCGCCGGTTGCGCTACCTGTTCCCGATCGGTTCGACGATCGTGATAGCCCACCAGGGTCCCGGAGACCAACCGAAAGTGGCTGCCCAATACCAGGAATTCACCCGTGGCCACTCCCGGCCACGCCGGTCCGTAACGCGTTCGCTCACGCGGAGCGACTCGCCGAATTTCTCAGCTTCGAACAGACTCCACGTCCGCCCCTTGGTGTCCGTGTAGCCTTCCAATGGAGAGATGCGGAAGCCTGCCTCGCGGAAGCACTGCATCGCTGGCAGCATCTTGCGCGTGGCGCGCTCGGTATACCGCATGATGATTTCGCGCCGCCCGTCGCTGAAGTGCGCCGTTTGTCCTGGGAAGTCCTCTATAAAGGAACGTTCGCGCCATGTGAAGTCGATTCGCTTCAACGAAACGCCGTCCCAGGCGTCCACCCAACCGGAGAATCGCCCCGATGCTTCGGACGACGGTACAAAGGTGCCGGCCAGAATCGGAACCATCACGGCCACCAGACACACGATTAGCCATTGCAGCGCGGCTCTTACTCGGCGATGTGGCACAACCGTCTCCTCGCGGAGGTCAGCCCTGGACCACCGCCCCCAAAGGGTATCAGACTCGTCAGACGTTGCGCACGAATCGCCTTTCTAATACTCCAGGCGGTGCATAAAGAGAATAATGGCGCTATAGGTAGTAGTCCAACTGCCAAAATCGACAAAATTAAGGCTGCGGGTAGAATCGGTAAATATAGGATCGAGTAGCCCGCCGAAACGGCCAGCGCCAAGCGATTCGCGAGGTCAATCGCGCCGTCGCCCCTGGCAACCCAGGCTGGCGGCTCCGAAGTGCACAAACGAAGCCAACCTGCCAGATTGGCCAGCGGCGCGCTAAACGCGAGCGCCAGGAACCAGCCATTGGGAATCGGATTGGCGTAAGCGCCGGCGCTCCACCCTGTCATCGATTCGGCCGTGATCGACACAACCGGCAGACACACACCAAAAAGCAAGTGGAGAGCGCGGAAGCGTCGAAGCGAGAGGGACTGCCCCTCCGGCAGTCCCCACCCGTCCAATCGCCCCGGCATAGCGTCCCAGCCGGCCGATGGCGAAACTTTGTGTTGCGGCACGCCAGAAAGGAATGCAAGGGATGGACCAACGCGGATCTATTTGAAAACAGTGTAGAGGGGCCTTTCAGCCGCGTGTCCGCCCAGGCACACGCGTGTCTCCCGTTAGACGCGGTTACTTCTTGCGAAGCTTGACCTTGGGCGCTAAAGGATAATCCTTCAGTTCCACCGTGATCGCTTCCGATTCGAAGCCCGCCGCCGCAAAGGTCAGATTGTACGTTCCGGGCGGCAGCTTGATCTGCCCGCTCAGGCTCCGAATCACTGCCGGGCCGTCGTACTTCACATCAAAACGCGTATGTTCGATCGTCATGCTCGCGTTGCTCGGCTCGACACCCTGCAATTGCAGCAGCACTTCGATCCGCTCCAGTTGAGCATCGGGGCCGCTCACCACGCCAGCTTGGCCCGGCCGGATATTGACGCGGAAACCGGCGCGCCGGTGATAACCCTTCAAGCGAAGTTCGAACTCCTGCCAGCCCTCAGGCAGATCGGAGCCGCTCGCATTACCTTGCGCATCCACGGTTGCCAGTAAGCGCCCGCCCACTAGAAAGATCTGTGTGCCGGGCCGCGCGCCTTGCAGTGACCATCGGCTTGGGCCGTCAGCCACCAACTTAAGCGTCACGCGCGCCGTCTGATTCTCAAGTACCGGAACAAAAGCCGATTCCGGATCCGCACGGAACCCCGCCTTTTGAACGGCCAGTTTCCGGCGGCCCAAACTGAGGCCGCCCAGTAGATATTGGTTAGGCCCGGCTGGACGAAGCCCCGTCACGGGTTTGCCATCCAACAAAAGCGTAAATCCCGGTTCGGTGATGGTGACCAGCACTGCGCCCTTGGCCGCTGTTACAACAGGTGGGGGCTCCACCGTAGGCTTCGGCTGTTCCACCGCAGGAGGCGTTTCGGGAACCGCCGTTGGCGGAACCTCGCTCACGACGGGCGGAGGAGGCGTCACCGGCGGGGCCGCTTGGCCACCGAAGAACGTGTAAGCCAGTAGCGCGATCACCAAGGCCGCGACCACACCCGCTCCGGCATAGAGCGCAATATTGGGCTTCTTCACCAGCGCCGCCGCTGGCGGCTCTTGCGGAGGCGCCTGTTTCTCCTGTTGCTGCGCCGGCTTGACGCCTTTGGGCGGCGCCACAGGTGGTGGCGTAATTGTCGGCTGCGGAATCGGAGCGGGCGGCGGCATCACGGTCCGAACCGATTGCGGCGCCGGAGCCAGCATCGTTTCGGCGTCGTCGAACTTCAGCGGAGGAGCCTTCGGCAACGCCGGGCCAGTCGCCGGACGGATCGTTACCGGATCCGGCGGAGGCGGTTTCATCATCGCGGTCCGGGTCTGCTCAAGCGCCCCGTGCAATTGCAGCAGCCGCTGATCCTCTGGATACGACGCCAGACCTCGCGTGACGGCCGTCAGCGCATCGTCGATGTTCGACACCGCCTGCAACTGCCGGGCCTCGACCACGCAGCCTTCAACGTATTCAGCTCGTCGCCGATCCTCGAGCAAAGCCAGCAGACTACGCGCCATCGGGTTCGCCGGTTCAAGCCTCGCCGCCTCGCGCGCAAGTTTGTCGGCGGCGGCCCAATCGTGATCCAGTTGCACACGTGCGTGCTTGACCAACGTCTCGACCAACGCCGAGCGAATCTGGGTATTGCTCTCGTCCATCTCGCGCGCCTGCCGCAGACTGGCTAAGCCTCGCTCAATCTGGCCGGCCTCACACAATCGCCGGCCCGTTTCGACCAGTTTCTCGGCTTGCGCCAATCGCCCCTGTCCCTTTAACGCGACCGCCTCCAGCGCCTCCAGTTCCGGATCGACGGGAAACTCAAGCGACGCCGTCGCCAGATGATCGAGCGCTTCCTGGAAGTGGCCGCGCCCAATCGATTGATCCACCTTGCGAACCCAGTCGCGTTTGGCGTCGCCGCGCGATTGCTGTTCGCGCCGCGTGGCGACACGCTCGATCTCAAAATCCAATCCGGGATAGATCGGATAGATCGAACGTAGCGTCTCCCACTGCGCCAGCGCCTCGGGATGTTGGCCATTCTCTTCATGGCCGCGCGCCTTCGTCACGATCCCGTTCACTAGATCGCGCTTGGACTCGGCCGCTCGCAACGCTCGTTCAAAGTGCCCTTCGCCCGGCCGCTCGGTCAGGGCCTGCTTCAGGATGCTGATGCGGCGATCGAGATCGCGCTCCTGCTCCACCTCCCGGTCGATCCGGGCGATATAGGCCGATTGATCCTGCCGCGCCTGTTGCTCGATATCCACCTTCAGCGCCTGGAACAGCGCGTGCTGCGGATATTTGGCCAACATCGCATCACAAGCCTTCGCCGCGCCTTTAAAGTTGCGCTCGTTCAAAAACCGCCGCGCTTCGGCATAAGTTGCGGTCAACGTGTCGTGATCGGACCGGACCTGATTGTAGAAATTCTGGTAGACCGCGCCTTTATCGGGCGAAGCCGTTTCGGGAGCCCGCTTGTCCAGGTCGAGCACGCGCTCCATGTCGTTTAACGCTGCGCTGACTTCACCGCGCTGCCAGGAATCCATGGCTGCGTGATAGACCTGCTCCTTCTCCTTGCGCAGCCGCAGATAGTCCTGCTCGCGCTCCATTACCGACGAAAGCATCTTGCGCGCAGCGGTGTCGTCGGGGCGCAAGTGCAGGACGTTTTCCAGAGCCTGGCGCGCATGGCTGTAGGCGTGATTGCCCGCGTGTTGCTCGGCCAACTTCAGCCACCGGCTCACCTGCTCGGAGCTGCGGCGCGTTTCGATCTCGGTCTTCAACGTATAAGCGTCGGGGTTACCGGGATCGATCTGCAGTAGTTCCTGCACCTTGCTCAATGCCAGTTGGAATTCGTCCTCTTGGAGGAACCGTTTGGCGGTGCCAAGCCGCTGCTGAATAGCCCGCCCGCGCACGGCGTCGTCGACCCGCCGGCGCAACCCGGCAATGTCCGGATGCAGATAACCTTCCGCTTCCAGACCCGCCAGGACTTCATTGGCAAAGTCGAATTCGTCCGCCTCGACCGCTTTACGCGCTCGTTCCAAGCGAGGAAGAATTTTGCTTTCGTCGAATATGTCCAGCGGATCGCCGCGCAGCGCTTTTTGCAGGCAATCGCCATATTCGCGCACATGGGCGAAGCGGTGATACGGCTGCTTGGCCATCGCTTTATGGACTACCTGGCTGATGGCCCGGCTGACCGCTTGGTTGAGTTCCGATACCGGCGGCGGAACCCGATTCAAGATCGCCTGAATGGTCTCGTCGGCGGTTGCGCCCTCAAATGGCCTGCGCCGCGAGAAAGCCTGATAGGAAACCACGGCTAACGAAAACAGATCCGATAGCGCCGTCGGCTTCTGCATGTGCAACTGCTCGGGGGCCATGTAATGCAGCGTGCCCTTCAGCGTCGTCGAAGTGCGCCCGTCGGCCAGATGCGCTACGCCGAAATCGATGATCTTCACCGAATCGTCGTCCATCACGAAAATATTGCTGGGCTTGATGTCGCGATGCACCAACCCCCGCTCATGCGCCGCATGCAACCCGCGCGCCGCCTGGCTCAACATGTCAACCACCGCGTCGGGTGTCAGGCGATGGCTGGCCGAGGCGATCAGTTTGTCGAGCGTCTGCCCCGCCAGCAGCGGCATCACAAAGTAGGGCCGCTTGCTGCCGTCGAATTCCATTTCGCCGACGTCGTAAATATCGACGATGTTCGGGTGATTCAACGTCGCCAGGACTTGGCACTCGCGGTAGAAAAGATCCAGCATCGCCCGGTCCTGCACGTCGAGCAGGGTCTTGAGCGTGACATCACGCCGTGTCTCGTTGTCATAGGCTTTATAGACGGCGCCCATGCCGCCCCTGCCTAGGATCTCTTTCAGGAGATAACGCTGGGTCATTTTCTTCGGAATGCCTTGGGAGTGTCCATCCGGGCACTGCTCCCTATTGTACTCTGGCGAAATTCGCGGCGAAAAAGGGGACGAATTGGAACGGCCCCTGAGATTCTGCGTCATCATATGCTGATGCAGACGTTGCACCCCACGCGCCGCACGGTCGTCTCCGGGCTCGCCGCTTCGCTCGGCGCCGCCGCGCCCTCTCCGCGCCCAAATTTCTTATTCATTCTGGCCGATGACCATGCCGGTTATGTCCTCGGGGCCGCGGGCGACAAACAGGCGGAAACGCCTAACCTCGACAGGCTGGCCGCCGAAGGCACGCACTTCCGCCAGCACTTCTGCAACTCTCCGGTCTGCACTCCCTCGCGCCAGTCGTTCTTCACCGGCCTAATGCCATCGGCCGCGGGCGTCACCGTGTTGGCGACTCCGCTCTCCGAACAAAAACACACGCTCGCCAAACATTGCCAGGCCGCCGGGTACACGACCGGGGTGATCGGCAAAATGCATTTCAACACGCCATCGCGGCCTGGGTTGCATGGCTTTGATTACGCTCATTGCGAAGACGCAGTGAACAAGCTTTGGGCGAGCCGTCCGCACACTCCCCCAGCCGCCGAGGTCCGTCTGAAGCCACGCTGGCAGCCGTTCCGCGATCCTGCCGAAGTCTGGCTGAATGCGGACAAGCTCCCCTTCGGCCGATACGAAGCGGACATGAAGAGCACTCACATGGTGCGTGAGGCGGCTGAGTTCCTGGAACAAAATCGCGAGAAGCCTTTTGCCCTCTGGGTCAGTTTTCAAGAGCCGCACTCGCCCTACGATTTTCCCATCGAAGACACATCGCGTTTTGACCCGCGCTCGTTCAGCGTGCCTCGCGTAGGACCGGAAGACGCGTGGCAAATCCCGCTCATCTTCCGCAATCTCACGCCGGAGCAAAAGCAAGGCATCGCGGCGGCTTACTATACGTCGGCGCGTTTTCTGGACCGCAATATTGGACGGGTGCTCACCAAACTGCGCGACCTGCACCTCGATGAGAACACCGTCGTCGTCTACATGGCCGATCACGGTTATTGCTTGGGCCAACACGGGCGCTTTGAAAAGCATTGCGGCTACGATCCCGCATTGCACGTGCCGCTCATCGTCCGGCGGCCCGGCCGCGTGCGCGCGGGCCATCGCGTCGAAGACCTCACCGAGCACATCGACGTTACGCCAACCATCTGTGGCTTGCTGGGCATCGATCCGCTGCCAGGCATGCACGGCCAATCGCTGCTGCCATACCTCGAAGGCAAACGCCCCAGCCGCCCGCGCGATCACATTGTCAGCCAGTACCTGGAAAACGAGGAAGCCTTCGTTCGCACCAAGCGCTGGAAATACATCTATTGCAGCGGGCGCCGCGAACGAACCGACGGCTACAAAACCGAGCGGCCCACGCCCGGGCGATACCGCCGCTTATACGATCTAGTCAAGGACCCCGGCGAATTCACCGATGTCGCGGCGAAGAACCCCGCGACCGTTCGCACTCTGGAAGATCGATTGCTCACTCGCTTTCGGCTAACCCATCCGGAAGCAAGTCAGGAGCCCAACGGCGCCAATGAAGAGGCACTGGACTTTTATTTGCGGCCGAGGGACGCCTAGCGTAGCCGCTCACTGTTCGGATTCGGACAAACTGAACACCTGCATCGCGATTTTTTATTTTGTTGGGAACGAAACAATTGTCCACCACGTTCGTATGAGATAGAAAGGGAGAACGTCTCCGCGTGACACCCTTTCCCCAACCATCCAAACGTTACGCGGAGACGCCCTGATCCTGGGAATTATGCCTCTGGATCGGACCGGTGTTAAAATATCGGAATGAAAGTAGCCATACTGCTGTTGACCCCGCTGTTGGCTGTCGCTCAAAGCGCCTCCGACTCGCAAGTGGATCGCAATCGCGACCGCATCGTCAAGTCTGTCCGCAAGGAAATCCTGCGGCTCCCCTTCTACGGCCCGTTTGATTGGCTCACGTTTTCCGTCGACGGTTCAACGGTAACCTTGAACGGCTCCACGGCGCGGCCCACCATCAAGACGGATTCCGAACGCGTGGTCAAGAAGATCGAAGGCGTGGACAAGGTTGTCAACAATGTCGAGGTCTTGCCCGTTGGTTCCAATGACGACCAGATCCGCCTGCGCACCTATCAGGCGATCATGAGCCAACCTGCGATGACCCGCTACGCGATTCGAGGACCGAATTCACCGATTCACATCATCGTCAAGAACGGCAACGTTACGCTCGAAGGATTTGTCGGACTCGAACAGGACAAGATCATCGCGGGCATCCAGGCCAACGGCGTCTCGGGTGTGTTTTCGGTCAAGAATAATTTGCGCGTCGATGAATCGGTCGCCAAGAAGAAGAAGGTTCGCGACAAGGCCTAGCGCCGATAAGTGGGACCGGCCTCCTGGCCGGTCGATGGCTGGACCAGCAGTAGTCCTTCAGCCTTAAGTGAACGGTATTGGGCCTAGCGCCTTCGGCCCGGTCCCCTCACCGCAGCGACATCCGTCGCATTGAAATCGTTCCCTTTGAAAAGCAGCGGTTCGCCGGACCACTGGGCCAAGGCGTACGACGCGCAATCTCCAAAATTGAGCCTCGCCTTATGGCGGCCCTTGCCAAAGCGCCGGAAAGCCGTGCGTGCGAAAGCGAGTTGTTCGCCGTCGAAAGCGACGATCTCAATCGAAGCCCTGCGCAGGAACAGATCAAGGTCGGCGGCGGCGTCTTCTCCTCTGCGCCCTTCCAATACCATTGCGGCTTCGAGTACTGAAACCGCCGAAATCAGACGGCGCGGAGCCTCTTCGATCCGGCTGGCGAACTCCGCCCTCTCCGCCTCGTTCTGCAGGATCGCCAGAACGGCGGACGTGTCCAATGTCGCCGAGTTGGCGCTCCGAATTCGTTGTAACCGAGGATTTCGTCGTCGGTAAGTTTCGAGAGGATGGGCCGATTCGCGCAACGCAACCCGATCGCGTTGAGATCATCGGCCAAGGAACGCCCCGAACGCGCCTGGCAAAGCCGCTCATACCGTTCCGCGACAGAGGCGCGAACAGCCTCCGTCAGCGTCTCTCCAGTCAGTTCTGCCAGCTTGCGGGCGAGCGTTTCGGTTTGGTCGTTCTTGATGCTGATCGGCATGAATTCTACCTATCATCAACCGTATCATGAAAGGTAGATCTTCGCCGAAACTCGCTCCTAACCTACTGTCACGGTCCCGCCGAATCGGCGTCGGCATCGTGAAACCTGAGGTCATGGTATTGCTTCGATGATCTATCGAACGATGCCCCTATCCGCTTCCTCCGGCGCCTCTTCGCACAGAAGTTCCACGAACTGCTGATCCATCTGCGTCTTCCATTTGTCCGAAGCTGGCAAATGAAACTCATTCGCACTTTGGACGCTGTATTTCCCCGTCTCTATGTTGTGAAGACCTGATAGCAAATCAGCCCGCCCCCGTAACGTTTCCATATCTCGATATTTTGGTACACTCGCATCGCCCAGTCTGTCTCACCCTGCAAACTTCGCCGCCCGCGCTTCCTTCTTTTGTCGCGCCAGCAAGGGCGCATTCAAGAATTCAACCGCCGGTAACAGCGCGTGGATTCGCTTCTTCAACTCCGGCAGTAACTTCGGCGTCACCGCCAGCTCCGCGTCCAACTCAACAAACCAATACCACTGCTTGCGCCGCAGCAGCGAGTCCGCCGGATGATCCGCCGGAAAGCCCTTGGGCGCGCGTGTTAACTGATCGCCTTTCACCTCGCCTAACAAAGTGCGAAACGACTTCGCCCCGGCGATCCGGTCGAACTCCTCGTGTCGATCGGCGAACAGCGTACGGAGCGCCAGAATCTCCTCTGCGCCCGGCATGTAAATACCGCCGCCGAAGTCGACAGACTCATGCGACACCGCGCAGTAGAATCCCGCGCCGGCATGTTTGTCCAGCAGGCGATGGTTGAAGTTCGCCGCGATATGGGTCTTGTAAGGCGTCTTGTCCTTGCTGAACCGCGTGTCGCGATAGATGCGGTAGATCGCCTTCTTCGGATCCGCGACATAGTCAGGCGCCACCTTGCTGAGCTCGGCGTTGAGTTCGGAAGTCAACGCTATCATCGGCGTCTTGACCTTCGCTTCAAATAGCTCACGGTGCGCTTCAAACCAATCCCTGTCGTTGTTCTTCTGTAAGTCTCGAAAGAAGGTCAACGCTTCTTTCGGAAATCCTGGAAAGCCTGGCATCGCGACTCCTCGCTACACTAAAATGGTCTTGACGGTTTCCTCATTGTATCGACCCGGCCTTCATGTCGAAGAGCACGCGCCACTCTCGGCCTACACGCGTTTTGGACTGGGCGGACCCGCTCGATTTCTGATCGATGCGTGGGAACCGGATGCATTTCTCGAAGCGCTCTCGCACACGCGCTCAAGTGGTCTGCCTTATGTCGTCCTCGGAGGCGGTTCCAATTTGTTGGTGTCCGACCGGGGCTACAACGGAACCGTGGTGCGGTATCGCGGTTCGCGTCTCGGCATGGCGGGCGGCGATGTCACCGTTGAGTCCGGCGCCGAATTGCAGTCGCTGGTCGACTTCACGATCGAAGAGGGCCGCTCGGGCCTTCATACGATGACCCGTATTCCCGGTTGGGTGGGCGCGGCCCTCTATGGCAACGCCGGTGCGTACGGCCACTCGATCATGGAATCCGTCCATCGCGTGCGCTTCCATGATGGCGTCGGCGAGCGCTGGTTTTCCAATGCCGAGTGCCAGTTCGCGTATCGCGAAAGCGTCTTCAAGCGCCGCAAGGATTGGATCATTCTGTCAGCCGAAATGCGGATGCGCGAAGCGGACCCCGCCGTCATGCGCGTCGAAGCGAACGAGATTCAAGCTGCGCGCGACGCCAAGTATCCGCCCACGATGAAGTGCGCTGGCAGCATCTTCAAGAACTGCTTGTTTCGAGAACTGCCCCAGGCCGCCGCCGCGGAAGTGCCGCCGAAACTCGTTCGCGATGGCAAGATACCGTCCGCCTGGTTTCTCGAACAGGTTGCCGCCAAGGGAATCCGGCGCGGAGATATTCAGGTGGCTGACTACCACGCCAACCTCATATACAATGACGGTCCGAACGCCACTGCCGCCGACGTGCGAGCCGTCATCGCCGAACTGAAGCAGCGCGTGTTCGAGCGATTTGCCTTCTGGCTCGAAGAGGAAGTGCAGTATGTCGGTTTCGACGACTGACCGCTACGACATTGGCGAGTCCTATGAGTGGAACTATCGGCACGCGCCGGATGCAATCCTGCCCTGCGCGAAAGTTCCCGCAGTCCCCGGCCAGTGGACCTTCTGCGGGCTTCCCGTCGCCTCGCCGCTCGGCATTCCGGCCGGGCCCTTGCTGAACAGCCGATGGATTCACTACTATGCTGCGCTTGGTTTCGACGTGCTCACATACAAGACCGTACGGTCGCGCTTTAGAGCGTCGTACGACCCGCCCAACCTCCTGCCCGTCGATGCTGCGGCAGTGCTTAGTGGCGAAGGCTCGGAGCTAACCGAAGCGCCATCTGGCGCGGCTATCGCGAGTTGGGCGATCTCTTTTGGCATGCCGTCGCGCGATCCGGCAGAGTGGCGTGCCGATGTAGAAAAATCGCGCCAAGGACTCGGGGCCAATCAGGTATTGTCGGTTTCAGTAGTAGCTTCGCCTCAGCCCGGCTGGACAATGCGGCAGCTTGCCGATGACTTCGCAGAGTGCGCGGTTTGGGCCGCAGACTCAGGAGCGCACGTGGTCGAGGCGAACTTGTCCTGCCCCAACGTCTGTACTAGCGAAGCGGACTTGTATCTCTCATCTGATGCTGCCGGTGAGATTGCCTCCACGGTGCGCGCCCGCTTGCCGCGCGCCGTGCCGCTGGCTCTGAAGATCGGACTGTTTCACGACGAAGAACAAGCGGCTGCGGTGTTGCAAGCGGTGAGCCCGTTCGCGCAAGCCGTCAGTTCCACGAACTCTATTACGGCCGTCGTGCGCGGGCGCTTTGGCGGCTTGCGTCGAGGAGTGGGAGGCGCAGCCACCACGGCCCGCTGTCAGGCCGAACTCGCTATGCTCGCGCGGATCGTGCAGGAAAGCGGCTCGCCGCTGGAACTGATTGGAGTAGGAGGCGTGATGACCGCGCAAGATGTTCGAGACAGACTCGCAGCCGGCGCGAGTCATGTTCATCTGGCCACCGCGCCGATGATCGATCCGATGATCGGCCTTCGCATCCGGCGGGAATTGGCGGCGGCATGAAAGCGCTTTTGATTGGACTCGCGGCGTTGACGCTCGCCGCTCAGACCAGAGTTCGCGTGACCGAGACCGCCAACCTAGTACTACTGTGTTATAAAAAAACAATTTGATGTAGAATTGTTTTGTGGGATCACGCTTGTCTTCGCCAGGCCCGCAACTAAGGCGCT
>JAYUSQ010000280.1:0-3558 GCA_043755595.1 Acidobacteriota bacterium
TTGTCGGAGACATTGTGATCGATGCGGACAATGTGGTTGTAGAAAGTGTCGTATGAGTTTCGCCCGTTGGTGTAGTTATTCACACCGTCGGCGTTGCCGGGAAGATTGGGTAAGTCGAAGAGATTAGCAATCTTCGAACCCAGCGGATTGATTTGACTGGCTGGGATTCGATTGCCGGCAAGGGGTTGGCGGCTGAACAAACCGTTGGCGGCCGGCGCGATCGTGTGGGGATCGTAAATCTGGTAGCGCGCGCCTGACGCCAGTAGACTAGAGAAATCGCCGGTACGCTGTGCGGGCGTAGGCACAGCCTCAAACCCGATCGAGACCGGATCAAACGTCCACATGCCTTCGTAGCCAAACATAAAGAAGGTCTTGTTGCGTCCATCATAAAGTTTCGGTAGAACGATGGGACCGCTCGCAGTGCCGCCCCAGCGGTGTGACTTATAGGCGATTTTGGGCGTGCCGACTCGATTCAGAAAGAATCGATTGGCGTAGAACAGAGGGTTTTGATTGAAGTAGTAAGTCTGACCGTGAAGCTGATTTCCGCCTGACTTCAAGCTCATATTAACGGCGACGCCGGTCATATAGCCGTAGCTGGCGTCGAAAGAAGCCGTTTGCACTTTGACTTCCTGCACGACGCCGGGGGGCGGTGAGTAGGCGAATCCCTGGTTGGCATTGTTCATGGCGCCATCCAACATGAACTGCGCGGTGCCGACTCGGGTGCCGTCTCCGGCAATGGCGGAGCCGGACCCGGTATCGAACGGGCGCACGTCTTTGGGAAAACTGGGCATGAACAGCACACCGGGTGACAAGGCGGCCATCGGCGTTACATTACCGGCGAGCAAGGGAAGTTCGAGCACCGCCTTGCTGTCGATCACCTGACCCATCGACGTCGTGGAGGTATCGAGCAACGGCGTATCGGCGCGTACTTGCACACTCTCCGTGACCGCGCCGATTTCAAGCGTGAAATCCAGAGTGACCCTGTCGTTGACGCGAGTCTGGATGCCGTACCGCTCTGTTCTCTTGAACCCGGCAGCCTGCAAAGTAACGGTGTACGGGCCAGGGACGAGATAAGGGAGGAGATAGTCGCCGCTGGAGTTGGTCTGCGCGGAGATTCGCACACCGGTTTCGGTGTTGGCGGCTTCGAGGGCGGCCCCGGCTACGGCGCCACCGGAATTGTCTATAACGCGACCTAATATTATGCTGCGGGCTTCCTGGGCCGGTAGCGAAGACCAGCCGGCAATGAGCAGTATTGTAAGGACGACTATTTGGGTGCGCATAAGAGCGAAGTCATCCTATCACAGCTATTCCCCAACCGGTCCCGTTTGAGATAAACTCAACGCGGAGGCCGAATGCGAATTTTACTTTTGGGACTTGGGTGTGCGCTGGCCAGTGCGCAGACGCCAGTCTCTTTCACGAAAGAGATTGCACCGTTGCTGGCTTCCAAGTGTACGGGATGTCACGCGAACTCTCCGGTGATGGCGGGGCTCGACCTTCGCACCCGGGAGAGCGCGATCAAAGGCGGGCAGCACGGACCCTCAATCGTCCCAGGCGACGCCGCAGGCAGTCACCTATACCGCAGGCTTACCGGGCAGGAACAACCGCAAATGCCGTTCGGCGGCCGGCTCGCCGATTCTGAAATTGCGCTGGTTAAGAAATGGATCGATAGCGGCGCCGCTTGGGATGGTATTTTGGAGACGAAATCCGAGTCTGCGAACGCCGTATTTACCGAGCGGCAAAAGAAGTATTGGGCCTTTCAACCCGTCGCCAAGGCAACCGTTCCCGCCGGTGCAAAGCCGCATCGCAATCCCGTGGATGCTTTCCTGCAAGCCAAACTTGCCGAAAAGAAGATTCAGGCAAACTCTCCCGCCGACCGCATCACGCTGCTCCGCCGAGCGTCGCTAGACCTCACCGGGCTGCCGCCCACCCCGGAGGAAGTCCAAGATTTTGTTAGTGATCGCGCCGCCAACGCGTTCGAGAAGGTGGTGGACCGACTGCTCGAGTCGCCGCGCTACGGCGAACGATGGGGGCGGCACTGGCTCGACTTGGCGCGGTATGCGGATTCCAACGGGTTCAAGTCCGACGAGCCGCGCCCCAACATCTGGCGCTATCGCGATTACGTGATCAACGCATTTAATAGCGACAAACCGTATGACCAGTTTATCCGAGAGCAAATCGCCGGCGACGAATTGTATCCGAACGACAAGAACGCCCGTATCGCCGTGGCTTTCAACCGTCACTTCACCGAAGAAACCAATCAGCCGGTTATCGAGTTGCGCAGGCAGGAAATCCTCAACGATATTACGGACACTGTGGGCTCGGTGTTCCTCGGATTGACGTTTGGCTGCGCCCGCTGCCACGATCACAAATTCGATCCTATTCTGCATAAGGACTACTATCGATTGCAGGCATTCTTCGCCAACATTCGCGAGGATGATCATTTGACGCTCCTGACTGGCGAGGAACTGAAGACATCCCTGCGGCAACGCGCCGAATGGGAGGAGAAGACCAAGGAAATCCGCACCGGGATGCAGGCGCTGGTAGCGCCTGTGGCCAAAGCGAAATCCGATTTCTACAAAATCCGCTTTTCCGAAGGGACGAAAGTGGCACTGGCCACCGATCCGGCGCGCCGCACTCCCCTTCAGCAACTGTTGGCCATCAAGGCCATGCCTCAGATCACGTATCAGGAGCGGGCATTGGCCCGGGAATTGAAGGGAGAGCAGAAGAAGAAATACGCCGAGCTGGAGGCCGAATTGAAGAAGTTCGATTCTCTTAAACCGCCGGTGCCCCCGGAAGCGCAAACGATCACAGATCAAAGCAGCGACGCCCCGAAAACGCACGTACTGGTAGCGGGCGCTTGGGAGGCGCCCCGTGAAGAAGTCCAGCCGGGGTTTCTATCGATTTTGAATCCAGGGAACCCGAAGATTTTACCGCTTCCTGCAATCAACTCCACCGGACGCCGGACAGTGTTGGCGAATTGGCTGGCGGATCCCCAAAACCCCCTCCCGGCGCGCGTAATGGTCAACCGGATTTGGCACTATCACTTTGGCCGCGGCATTGCCGGCTCTCCCAGCGACCTGGGGATGATGGGTGACCGCCCATCAAACCTACCGCTGCTGGACTATCTGGCCGCCACGTTCCAGGAAAACGGATGGAGCGTCAAGAAAATGCACCGTCTGATCATGCTGTCGGACGCCTACCAGCGCTCGTCGGACGGGCGCGCCGAATCTTCGAAAGTCGATCCGGACAACAAACTGTGGTGGCGCTACGACCGGCACCGGCTGGAGGGAGAAGCAATACGAGATTCGATGCTGCTGGCGAGCGGGCGGCTTAACGGCAAGATGGGCGGGCCTGGCGTGCATCCCCCGCTGCCACCGGGCACTGTGCCCGCTAAGTACGGAGGGTGGAAAGCGGAGGAGGATCCGGCGGAGGCGAACCGGCGCAGCGTGTACATTTTCGGAAAGCGCATCATGGTCTATCCGATGTTCGATGCTTTCGACGCGCCCAATCCGCAGGAGAGTTGCGCGCGCCGCTTCCGAACCGTGATTCCGTCGCAGT
>JAYUSQ010000281.1:0-34775 GCA_043755595.1 Acidobacteriota bacterium
TGGTCGCCCCCTCGCGCATTAGCACCAGTTTGGAGCGGGTAGTCGGGCGGGGGGCTGGTGGCTTGGAGGCGGCGCTGCGAAGTCCGGCGCTTGCGGGCACGCCGCGTGTCCAAGCGCTGCTTGACGCCGGCCGCGAATTAGCAGGGCATCGGCCGCTTAAGGAATTGTTCCGTGTGATCCTGGATCTGGCCACGAATTCGGTTGGCGCCCGCCGAGGCGTGTTGATGCTTGAGGAGAATGGAGTGTTGACCGCTCGCGCTGCTGCGGGGGCGGGTTTTCGTATCAGCACGGCTGTCCGCGATAGGGTGATGCGAGACAAGGAGTCTTTGCTGGTGGCCGACACGCGCCTCCATGCGGAATTGCGCGAGAGTCACACGATCGTTCAGCAAGGAATCCTGAGTTTTATCGCGGTCCCGTTGCAGACGCAGGACAAGGCGATCGGGTTGATCTACCTGGACTCTCACAACCTGCTGCGCCAGTTCACCGAAGAGGACTTGACGTTGCTCACTGTGATGGCCAATATTGCGGCGATTCGGATCGAGAATGAACGGTTGGCGGAAGTCGAGCAGGCCGACATTCTCATGAAGAAAGAGCTGGAGCAGGCTGCCGAGATTCAACGAAATCTGCTGCCGCGCTCAGCCCCGCCGCTGCAGGGGTTGCAGTTGGCGGCCTTCAGTTACCCTTGCCGTTCGGTAGGTGGCGATTACTTCGACTATCTTGAAATGCCGGGCGGCAAGCTTGGAATTATTGTGGGTGATGTGGCAGGTAAGGGCATGGCCGCCGCGCTGTTGATGTCCAGTTTGCAGGCTCGCGTGCAAGTGCTCACCGAAGAGCCAGCCGACGTGGCGACGCTGATCACGCGGCTCAATGCGAGCGTGTCCCGCACCTGTCCAGGGAATCGGTTTGTGACGTTTTTCTTGTGCGTATTGGATCCGTCGACCGGTGAGCTTTCTTACACGAATGCGGGCCACAACCCGCCTTATCTGGTGCGTGCTGCGACCGGCGCCATTGAGCAGTTAACCGTGGGCGGGCCGGTGCTCGGGATTCTCCAGATGGCGAAATATCACTCGGCTGGGCTGCGGATGGAGACAGGCGACGTATTGGTGATGTTTAGTGATGGCATTACTGAAGCGCAGTCGCCGACCGGCGAGGAGTACGGGGAAGAACGGCTGTTGGCCGCGCTTGAGCCGATTTGGCGGCGACCGGCGGCGGCGATCTCGCAGGCGATTGGTGAGAGCGTGGAGCAGTTCATGGGAACGGCTCCGGCGGTGGATGATATTACTCTGGTCGTGGCGCGGAAGGTGGACTCGAGTAACTAATTACCGTTGAGTGGATCCGGCGGTCCAGGCCTTGATTCCCCACGAGCGGTCCAGTGAGACTCGGCACGCGTGAGCGAGGCGCAACGAGAGTTTCTCCAATTGTTCCTTGACGGCCGACGCTCTGAGTCCGTCGCCCAGATCCTTCATCGCGCTTTCAACCTTGGTGTCTTCCACTAGGGGAAGCTCGCCCCAATACAGACGCCAGAAGCGCGCGGTGGCTCTCCTGCGCTCCTCGCGATCTTCCGATGTTGCCATGACGGCGGCCACCTGAGTCGCTTCTGTGTACAACTTGAGTTGAAGCTCCAGGAACGGCTTGGTCGCCTCGATCCGGCGGGTGCCCGCCACGCGTTCCCGCTCCATCGAAACGGCGCGAAGGTCCTTCTGCGATTTGTCGCTCCAGATGAAGACACCCCAAAGGAAGCTTCCAATCGCGCCCAAGAGGGCGAGTAGTTTCAAAAATCGCTCGAAGTTAGGCGGCCACATAGCCGGATAATATACCTGCAACGGTGCGGGTTGACAAGGCCCACTGGCAACCGATGCGATTGCTACGATGAGCGGAGCGGCCATCCGATGTGGGAGGTGCTTAGTCATGTGGAGTTCAGTGGAAACGATTTAGCGAACCTGCTCGGAACGCAGGTGTTCCCAACGTTATCGGGGGATCCGGCTTACGTCGAGATTTTTCGAAGAGCGGGATTCACAGGCAACCTGCCAACGGATCTATCGCGCGCGCCGGTTCACGTCCTGGAGCGGTTGAGCGCTTCGGCGCGTTTATGCGCACAACTACTGCGAATGGATCTGGAGTCTAAGACTCCCTCCGCCAGCGGCGCGCCAAGGCCATTGTGCTAAACGGTCCTCTCGCTTTATATCGTCTTTGGTCGAACAAAGACCAAAATCGCATCGGGCCGTGGTGGTTTGCCGCCAGCCTTCTGCAGCAGGCCCGCCAGGAAGCGAACGGCGACCGCGGCACGACGATTTCCTGGCTACGGGACCGCCTTGCCATCAGTTTTGACTTCGGCGCCTGCGACCGCCTGGCTGTAATGAATCTAGGCCCGAGTTCCGCTCTCCCGGCGATCGCAGCTTGGGGATTGCCGATGCCTCAGTATACGGCCAAGGCGCTTCAAACCGATCCCGACATACCTCTGCCCGATTACTTCGCGAAACGAAGACTCGTCTTCCAGGGCCAGAAGATGCAATACTTCCTGCCATTCGTGCCAGCCACCCGCGTCGCAGACTATTGGTAACGGCGGCGAGTATCGCGGGAGGATGTTACAACGTTTGCGGTCAGAAATCGCGGCCTCACATTTGTCCCAGTGTTGGAAGGTCAGGGCTGGTATCCTTCCTCGTATGACCGTCGCAATCATTCTTCTTGGCTTCCTGACCATGGCTCCGCTCTTCGGCGCCAAGCAGCCGATCACCCACGAAACCATGTGGGCGATGAAACGCGTTGGCGCGCCTATCCCAAGCCCGGACGGAAAGTGGGTGGTGATGCCGGTGTTGGAGCCTGCCTATGATCCGAAGGAGCAGGTTTCGGACCTATGGATTTCACCGATCGACGGGAGCGCCGGGCCGCGCCGATTGACCAGCACAAAGAGCAGTGAGAGCGATGTCGCTTGGTCGCGCGACTCGCGCCGGATAGTCTTTGCAGCGAAGCGCGAAGGGGATGAGGAGGCGCAAATCTATCTGTTGGACATCGCCGGGGGCGAGGCGCAGCGGCTGACGCAACAGGTTGACGGCGCCTCGGCGCCAGTGATCAGCCCGGACGGCGCCCGGCTTCTGTATCAGGGCCTCTTCGATCCGCTGGCTGCATCGCGCAAGCAACGCAAGTATAACGTGCGTGTCTTTGAGACATTTCCGATCCGGCAATGGGACCACTGGCTGGATGAAAAACGCCCTCATTTGTTTGTCCAGGCGCTTGAGCCGGGTGCGAAAGCGAAGGACCTGCTGGTTGGGTCGGCGCTGGCGGACGAAAAAGGTTTCGATGGGGTGCAGGGGAACTCGGGCGCGGATCTGCAGGCGATCTGGACGCCGGATGGAGCGGCTGTGGTTTTCACCGCCACAATCAACGAACACATAGCTGCGCACGCGAATGTGACTACGCATCTGTACTTGGCTCCGGCCGGCGGTGGAGAGCCGAAGGCCCTGACTTCGGGGAAGGATACCTTTGTCGCGCCATATTTTCGGCCGGATGGAAAAGGACTCTACGCGCTGATCGAAAGGGATTCGGGCAAGCCCTACAATCTGACGCGTGTGGCGATGTGGCCGTGGTCATCATCGGGCGCGGGCGCCATGAAGATCGTTTCAGCAGGGCTGGATCGCGCGGTCGGCAAGTTCGCCGTCACACCTGACAACCGCACGCTGTATGCGCTGGCCGAGGAGTACGGACACGAGAAGCTATTTCAAATGCCGGCCGATGGCGGTGGCGCGGCTTCGCTCGCCTTCGAAATGACCCTGGGTGCCTATACAAACCTGCGCATTCCTGAGGCGGCGCCCCGGCCGATACTGGTGGCCAACTGGGAGAGCGCGGTGAATCCGTTCGAAGCCGTGCTGATCGATCCAGCCGGCAAGGGCCATAAGAACCTGACGAATTTCAACGCCTCGCGCGTGGTCGAGATCGATTGGCAGCCGATGCGGCACTTCTGGTTCACGGCGAAGAATGGGCGCAAGATTCACAACATGATCGTGTTGCCGCCCAGCTTTGACGAGACGAAGAAGTATCCGCTGATCAACTTCATTCACGGCGGACCGCATATCATGGCTCGCGATCAATTCCACACCCGGTGGAATTATCATCTGCTGACCGCGCCCGGCTACGTGGTGCTGACCACCAATTACACTGGATCGAGCGGCTTTGGAGAGGCATTTGCACAAACCATTCAACTGGATCCACTCAAGGGGCCGGGCGAGGAATTGAATGAAGCGGTGGATGAGGCCATCAAACGGTTCGCTTTTATCGACGGTTCACGGGTCGCGGCCGGGGGCGCCAGCTATGGCGGGCACTTGAGTAACTGGCTGGAAGCCACGACGACTCGCTATAAGTGCCTGTTTAGTCACGCCGGGTTGATTAACCTTGAGTCGCAATGGGGCACCAGCGACACCATTTATCACCGCGAGTTGAACAGCGGCGGGCCTGTGTGGGAGCAGGGGCCGGTGTGGCGCACGCAGAATCCGATCCGGCTAGCGGCGAACTTCAAGACGCCGATGCTGCTGTCGGTGGGCGAGAACGATTTTCGCGTGCCGCTGAATCAGACGATCGAGAATTGGAGCGTGTTACAGCGACAACAGGTGCCTTCGCGCCTGCTGGTGTTTCCCGATGAGAATCACTGGATCCTGAAGGGCGAGAACAATCGCTATTTCTTCACCGAGTTGCAGGCGTGGCTTGCCAGGTATCTGAGGAAATAGCGGCGATGAAACGCAGAGACTTTGGCTCAATCCTTCCGGGCTCCTTGCTGGCCGCCGCTGCGACGCCTCGGCCAATACCCGCCAAGACGGTGGTGCTTACCTTTGACGATGCCGTGAAATCCCACCGCACTTTTGTGGGCCCGCTGCTGAAAGAGCTGGGTTTCAACGCCACGTTTTTCGTAACTCATCGTTGGATGCCGGACGAAGCCAATTTCATGACCTGGGCGGAGATTGGCGAACTGCACGCCATGGGGTTTGAGATCGGTAATCACTCATGGACGCATGCGGACGCTTCCACGCCTCGTGGGGCGGCGCGCCTGGAATCTGAGCTTGCGTTGGTGGAGTATGAGCTGAATCGCGTGAAGGTTCCCAAGCCGGCCAGCTTTGCGTGGTGTGGCAATACGTTCGGCCCGGAGGCGATGGACGTGCTGCGGGAACGGGGTATCACGATGGCTCGGCGAGGCGGCGCGCCGGAGGTGGAGTATGGCAAGTTGATAGTGGGGCCCGCCTTCGATCCCGCCCGGCATCACCCGCTGCTGATTCCGACAACCGGGGACGGCTACCCGGATTGGACTTTCGAACATTTCCTCAAAGTGATCGCCGAAGCTCGCGAAGGACGAGCGGTCGTCTTGCAGTTTCACGGCGTGCCCGACGTGGCGCATCCTTGGGTTCATACGCCGCCCGTGGCATTTCGCCGCTACCTGGATCATTTGAAGAAAGAAGGCTTCAACACGCTCGCGCTGCGTGAACTTCAGCCGTTTGTCGATCTCGCGCATCCGCCCTCCGATGCTTTGTTGGGGACGCGCTATCGCGCTCCGAAGGATGGGAAGCTCGCATTGGCTCCGGAAGTGGAAGCGTCGCGCCTGGATTTGAGTTATTGGCGGAGTAACATGCGTGAGCACGGTTACACGGCGGCTGAAGCTGGGTTAGTCACAGGAGAGGGGGAAAAGCCTGCGGCGCGGACGCCGGTGCAGGGCCCCAAGTTGGCGCCGTATCCCGGTGGGCGGCACGTGCGGCTCGGGTTTCGCGAAGGCGGCATTGCGCCGATGCGCGGCACGAAGGCGTCGCTGTTTCTGCCGTGGGAGGAGGCGGGTTACGCCGTGATCGACGTGCCGGAAGCGATCTTCGCCAACGGGAAGCTGATGTTCCTGGGCCACACGCATATTCCCACGATGTGGGATCGGCAGAACATCGGCATCACGAATCGCGACTGGACGCGGCGGGCCGATGTCGCGCTGAGTTCTGAATGGACGCTGCCCAACCAGGTTTCTTTCGGAGCCGAGGTCAGGCTTGAGGCGGGAGAAGTGCGGATGAATCTATGGGTCCGGAATGGCTCACCGGAGCCGCTGACTGCAATGCGATCGCAAGTCTGTGTGTTGCTCGGCGGCGCGCCTGGCTTTGCGGCTCAGACGGCGGCGAACAAGACTTTTGTGTCACCGCGCGCTTCGGCGCGTTCGCTCAACGGCCAACGCGTGATTCATACGGAGTGGGAGGATTGCCAGCGAGCGTGGGGCGACGCGCGTTGCCCGTGCATTCACTCCGATCCGAAGTTTCCCGATTGCGCGCCGGGTGAGACCGTGCGGCGGGCCGGGCGCTTGTGGTTTGAGGGGTGATGAGAAATACCCTGCGGACAGTAGCACTCGCGCCCGCGATTTGCCGCATCATAAAGGCGAGATGGGAATGCTGAGTAAGATCCTGCTGGTGGTGTGTGGCGCCGGACTGATTTACGGCGGCGTGCGTCTGGTTGGTTTAGCGTTCCGCATTTGGCGGCTTGGCGTTGGTGCGCGGGGAATCCTGGCGGCGTTGATCGGTGCAGTTTATACCTTCAGTCCGATCGACGGAATTCCCGACGTGATCGTGGGCATTGGCTGGGTGGACGATCTGATCGTGCTCGGACTGACGGGATTTTACATTTGGCGCCTCATCTCACAACGTCAAGCAGGCCGCCGTTCGACGCGCGGAAGCTTCCGTCCATCGCGTCCAACAGTCATTCCGCAGTTGCCGCCTCGTTGAACCTACAGTAGACTAACGTTCGAAGGAGTACCTAATAATGAAGAATTTCGCGATCGCCGCCGTGCTGGGCGCTTCCTCGCTACTCGCGCAAGATGCTCTGAGCAGTGAGGCCAAGCAGGCCTGGAACCGGACCAAGGGCAACCTCATCGGGGCCGCCGAGAAGATGGATGAAGCCAACTATGACTTCAAGCCGGCAGCCGAGAGCCAGAGCTTCAAGGTGTTGGTGGCTCATACGGCGGACTCCGCCATGGGTACTTGCTCCGCCTACAACGGCGAGGCGAAGAAGCTGGGGGCCGCCGACAAGACGACCAAGGCCGAATTGATTGAAGCGCTGAAGACCGGTCTGGCCGAGTGCGATACCGCCTATGGTTCGCTCACCGATGCGAAGGCGACGGAAATGATCGCCAGCCGCGGCGGGCAGCGTTCGCGTCTGGGCGTGTTGTATGGCAACACGATTCACTTGGAGCATGAGTATGCTCAGATGGCCGTGCATCTGCGGTTGAAGTCTGTCGTGCCTCCTTCGAGCGAAGGCCGCATGGGCGGCAAGGGCGGCGGGAAGAAGCAGTAGTTAGGTCAAGCTTACTCAGGCTGAGGGCGCGCGTTCCATATCGAAAATGGGGCGCCGCCCTTTTTTTATTTTGGTTCGCTTATTTTCGGCAGGTGTGGCGCGCAAAAAGTCGTCCTGTTTCCGCTTGTTCGGGTGGAGGTGGAAATCATGGCTTACACACACAAGGGGCCGGGCCCGAACGGTTGCAGCGTCTACAACGTGGAACAGCCGGTGGGCAAGGGGGCAGTGAATGCAGGCAGCGACGTCAAACTGGTGCAGTATCTGATCCGGGATATCTACGGCGCTCAGGCGGCCGGGGTGGCGGTGGATGGCTATATCGGACCGGTCACCGTCTCGTGGATCGAGCGTTATCAGAAGGACGCCAAGGCGCGGGGCGTAAACGTGCTGGTGGATGCCAGGATCGACCGCGCCCTGGGGCGGCGAGGTTTCGTCGGTCTCCAAGACCTACTACACGATTCTCGACATGAACCGGCAACTGAAAATAGTCAACCCAGGCGCCTATGCGAACTTACCTTCGCATGTGCCACTGAGCGCGAATCCGAAAGCGAATCCGTACAACCCGGGCGGTGAAAAAAATCGTGGACATCAAGACCAAGACGATTGGAGGTGTACTCCGCGAAGGGGTCGAATGCGACCCTTTGGACGTACTCCGACGGGACCGGAGTAGTTACAACAGGCCCGCCCAGCGGCATCGTGTGAGCGTCTATTTTCGCGCGGCCGGTGCGGGTGTGTAGGCAGGAAAAACGCCGCTGGAATCGCCGCCGGGTTCGGACAGTTTCTCCAGGCGCTGTTTTTCCACGCGCACCTTCACGATTCGCTTGCGCTCCATCTCGGCGATGGTGAAACGGAGGGTTCCCTCTTCCACCGTGGCGCTTTCCTTGGGGATCACGCCGAGACGGAACAGCAGGAAGCCGGCGAGCGTTTCAAAGCCTTCGTTAGTGGGCACTTCGATCTGGTAGTGGGTTTGCAGATCGCGCAGGCTGGTGGCTCCATCCAACTCCAGGGTTTCCCATTCGAGCGGAAGGGGCGCCAGCTTGACGTCGTGCTCATCTTCGATCTCTCCGAACACCTGTTCGAGAACGTCTTCGAGCGTGACCAAGCCCGTCACCGAGCCGAACTCGTCGACCACAAACGCCATATGCATCGAGTTGTGCCGGAAGGTGTCGATCAACTGGGAAACCAGTTTTGTCTCTGGCACCACGGGAGGCTGGCGGAGCAGGAGGCGGGTTTCGAATTTCGGTGAGGGCCGTCGCATTTCATTGGCGCGGCGGCGTTGCTGCCAAACGTCTAATAGATCCTTAGCGTAGACCATGCCGGCCATATGCTCCGGACTCTTTTCGTAGACCGGAATGCGCGAGTATTTATTCTCGTGGAAGATCTGCAGGAGGTCGTCCAGGGTCGAACCAATCTCGGCGCAACTGATCGCGTTGCGCGGCGTCATGATCTCTCGCGCGCTCAGGTCGCGTAGTTCAAGCAACCGGCGGACTGAATCTTCTTCAAACTGTTCGATCTGCCCGTGACGGCGCGCGGCGGTGACGATGAACTTGATTTCTTCTGGGGTGTGCGTGGCCGCGCCCCCGTCGCCCTTGAGGCCGATCGCTTTCGATAGCCAGGCCGCCGAACGCTCGATTACGCTGACGAAGGGACCGGCGGCACGGTAGAACACCAGCAGCGGCGGGGCAACCAGCACCGCCACGCCATCCGCCTTTTCGATCGAGAGATTCTTCGGAAGGACTTCGCCGACCACTACGTGCAGATAGGTGATGATCAGGAAGGCAGTCACCAGGCTGACGTGGTCGATCCACCACGCAGTCGATGCGGTGGCCCATGGAGCCATGACGGTGGTGAGCCCCGCCTGAACGGACTCCTCGCCGGCCCAGCCCAGCCCCAGGCTCGCCAGCGTGACGCCCACCTGCACCACCGACAGAAACCGCTCAGGGTTGGCGAGCAGTTGGAGCGCCGCTTGGGCCCCGGAGACTCCGTCGTCAGCCATTTGTTTGAGGCGCGACGGACGCACCGATAGCAGGGCCACTTCCGCGCCGGAGAAGAAGGCGTTGATCGCGACTATGAGCGCGACCAGCAAGAATCGATATCCTAGTTGTAGGTCCATACGGGCCGAGGGTGAATGTTCCTCAACCGGTTCCTCAAATACTTTAACTATCTTATCGCCGCCGGAGCGCTGGCACTGCTGGCTTCGGTTTATTGGTTTGGCTACCGGGTGCTGCCGCAGACGAGCGGCTCCGCCCCCGCTCCCGTCGATGCACCGGTGACGATCCGGCGTGACGCGCAAGGTGTGCCACATATAGAGGCGAAGTCGCAGGACGATGCGTTCTTCGCGCAAGGCTATGTGCTGGCGCAAGACCGACTCGTGCAACTGGAACTTGGGCGCCGGTTGGCCGCCGGGGAACTGGCGGAGTTGGTGGGGCAGACTGCGGTGGAGAGCGACATCCTGACTCGACGGCTGCGGATGAGACGGTTGGCGGCCATGCACGCGGCCTCGCTGCCGGCGGCCGATCGAGCGCCAATTGCGGCGCTGGCCCGAGGGATCAATCACTTTATCGAAACGCATCGCGATGCTTTGCCGGTTGAGTTTCGGTTGTTAAACGCAGATCCCGCTCCTTGGACGGTGGCCGATTCAATCCTGATCGGGATGCAGATGTACCGCAGTATGACCAACTCATATCCGGATGAGATTGCTAAGCGGAGTTTGCTATCGGGCGGGGCCGACCCGGCGATGATCGAAAAGCTGCTGCCGATGCGAACCGGAGCGGAGCCGTTGCTTGGGTCTAATGCCTGGGCAATCGCGGGGCGGTTGACCAAGTCGGGCAAACCGCTGCTTGCCAACGATCCTCACTTGGGGCATTCGGCCCCGAGTGTGTGGTACCAGGTTCACCTGAAGGCGCCAGGGCTCGACGTGGCAGGTGTACAATTGCCGGGTCTTCCCGGCGTGGGCATTGGACACAATCGCGAAATCGCGTGGGGCATGACTAATCTTGGCTTCGATGTGCAGGATCTGTATCAGGAAGCTCCAACTGCGCAGGTGCGTCAAGAGCGCGAGGTGGTGAAAGTTGCCGGTGGCGGCAAGGCGGAATTGGGTTATTTTGTCACCGCGCACGGGCCGGTGATGTTGAACGAGGGCGGAGCGGCGTTTGCCGTACGCTGGGCAGGCGCTGAGCCGGGCGCGTTGACGTATCCCTTTGCAGAACTGAATCGCGCGGCGAATTGGGCTGAATTCCGGCGCGCGCTGGAACGGTATCCCGGACCGGCCTTCAATTTTGTTTTTGCCGATCGGGCGGGGAATATTGGGTTGCAGGTAGCGGGGCGGCTGCCGGTCAGGAAAACAGCGGGCGATCTTCCGCAGCCTCCGGGCGCGGCGGCCGATGAGTGGGCAGGCTTCATTCCGTTTGCGGAGCTGCCTTCCTACTACAATCCTCCTTCGGGCATGGTGATTACGGCGAATCAGAATCCTTTCCCCAAGGATTACCGATATCCGGTGAACGGCGGCTTTGCGCCACATTATCGAGCGAGCCAAATCGAGGCGATGCTTTTGCGCGGAAAAGCCTGGGAGCCGGAGGGGATGCTGCGGATCCAACGCGACGTGTACTCCGGTTTTTCGCACTTTCTGGCCCGGCAGATGGCGGCCGCTTTTAAGACGCGCGGTGCGACGAATCCGGCGTTGACTGGCGCGGTGGAGCGCTTGAGCAAGTGGGACGGCCAGATGACGGTGAACTCCCCGGAGGCGCTGCTGGTGGCGTTGGCTTTTCAACATCTGAGAAAGACGGTTGCCGAGCGAGCCTCGCCCGGACACAGCGCGATTTACCAATCCGGTATGGCTCCGGCCGTGCTTGAGCGGCTTCTACGCGATCGGCCTGCCGGTTGGTTTCCAGACTTCGACCAAGTGCTGGTGCGGGTGCTGCTGGACGCCGTCGAAGAGGGGCGCCGGATGCAGGGTGACGATATCGCGAAATGGAACTACGGGCTGTACAACCAGATGAAGCTTGATCCGCCGATTTTGAGCTCAATCCCTTATTTGGGCAGCCGGTTCTCGTTTGGCACGATAGCGATGAGTGGGAGCACGACGACCGTGAAGCAGACTACGGCGCGCGTGGGAGCTTCGATGCGCTTTGTCGCCGATCTGGCCGATTGGGACAATTCGCTAATGAACATCAATACAGGTCAGTCAGGCCAAGCTTTGTCGAGCCACCGGACAGATCAATGGAAGACGCATTGGATCGGTGAGAGCTTGCCGATGCAGTTTGACAAAGTGGAAACCGGCGGCACGCTGACGTTGTCGCCGGCCCACTAGGATTTTACGGGCTTGGGGTTATGGCTGGCCGAATCCGGTGGCCAGCGAGTCAACCAAAGCGGCCGACGAGATCTGCCGGGTCTTGTCGTAGTAGCCTTGATCGGACAATTTCCGGTACACCCGACCGGCAACGCCCGACGCAACCGGCCCATTAATCGGCGCGCCGCCTGTCAGTAGGACGACCACCACCAGCTTCCGTCCGGCTACCTCATTGTAGGAACCGAACCAACCTAGGTGAGTGGGCGTCAATCGATCCGTGCAGGTTCCGGTCTTACCGTAGATTGGCTCTTCGGGGTCAAAACCGGCGCGGCGGGCGGTTCCGACTTCTACGGCCGCTGCCATGCCGGGCTTGATTTCCGGCAGGAATCGTTCGATCTCAATATGCCGCTTGATCCGAGGCGTCAGACGCGTGGCTTCGGTCTGCGAAGCCGGATACTGCAGATGGTAGAGCGTGCCGCCGTTGGCTATAGCTGCTAGTGCCGCCGCCAACTGGAGGGGAGTGAGTTTAACGCCGTGGCCGAACGAAGACATCATGCCTACGCCATCGGGCGCGGAGCCTTCGATTTCGCCTGGAATCTCGCGGCGCGATGTGGTGGCCCGCTCGCCTAAGCCGAATAGGCGCGCGTAGTAATTGACGCGGTCAAACCCAAGCTGCTGGCCGACCGAAGCGAAGTATGGATTATCCGATCGTGCGAGCGCCTCAGTCAGATTCAGGGAATTTCTGCGGCCGATCTTCACATCGGTCGTCCGCTCGACTACACCTTCACTTAAACCCGCCAGCCCGACAAAGATCTTGATCGTCGAACAGGGCGTATAGCTCTCGCGGAACGCAACCTGTTGATTGACAACGGTCAGGATCCTGCCGGTTTGTGGATCAGCCACAACCACGCTACCGTTGAGAGGCCCTAAAGCTTCAGTGGCGGCTTGGCGAACAATCGGATCGTCCCCCGCCGTTAGGTCTCCCTCGCTTGAGTCGGCGTAGGTGGGCTCTTTCCAAGGGCTAAAGTAGACCCTTCGCCGCACTGGCTTGCGGACCAGTTTGCCGTGGGTTGTCTTAAGCTGCTGCGGCCGGACCGCAGGCGCGGCCTTGGCGCGACCGGGCGCAGGGCGAGGAACTGGGCGCCGATTGGAAGCCGCTGGCTTTCGCACGAGCGCTGTCGCAGCGGATGCGCGCGGCACAACCCGCCCTCCGCTGCTTGAGTCCTTGTGTCTAGATGGAGTCGCGGCAAGCGGCGCGACAAATAGGAATACCAAAGCGAATATCGCAATAAAGCTTCGCGTCATGATCCCCCGTGCGGAGAAAGCCAGAGTTCTCGCAACTGATGAGACCGTCGCTCCCTTGAGCGGCGGCTGCGCGTCAGTGCACGAGACCTTCAGGCCCCTACCCTAGAGATATCGTCAGCAAGTACGCTTACCTGTAGGGCTCCACTCGTCTGGCTTCGAGTGTGCGCTCCCTTTAGTATAGACCGGTTGTCAAGCGTTTTGGTTGCCGCCAGACTCGGATGAAATGTCGCCTAGGCAACATCTCCCAAGAAAGTTAGAGATTTTTCTGTCCGAAACGCACTTTAACTTTAAGTAGGCGGAGCAAACCGCCGATAGGTTCTGGCAGAGTCTGGAACTGAAATTCAGATTTGCGGTCAAGTCAACGGGAGGAGAGGAAGATGAGGAAAGCAGTTGGCGGAGCGGCTACGGCGCGTAGCACGGTCTCCTCAAAACAAACGGTCCGAGCGGCGGCGTCCGTGCGTATGGCGGCGGGCGCGCCGGTTCGCCGGGTAGCTGCCACGCGTCCGGCCGCTAAGCCGGAAACCAGGCAGGCTCCACCTATCGCCTTCGTGCGTCCGGCTGCTCCGCCGAAGGCCAAACCTACGTCGGAGCCAGTAGCGCTAGTCCCTGCCGCCCATTCAGATCATCCCTTTCTGGGCGCCCTGTTGGCCCGCCGGAGGGAACTGACCGGCAATCTTGAGGCAACCAAGTTCGACACGCTCTCCAAAATGGGCCGGGTGGCTGAGGACGATCAAGCCCAGATGTCGCACGAGGAATTTATTTCGCTGCAGCGAAACAGCATGGACTATGGCGCACTGCGCCAAGTCAATGCCGCTATCGAACGCGTCAACACGGGCGACTATGGTGTTTGTGCGGCTTGTGACGAACCGATTTCAGAGAAGCGGCTCAAGGCGATTCCCTGGGCGAAATATTGTGTCGTCTGTCAGGACCGGGTCCAAGCCGACGGTACCTTGGATAACGCTCAAGAAGATGACGCCGTAAACGATTCCTGGTAAGCCTCGCTCCTGCGATACACTCGGAATCCGATGGTATTGCAGGTGCTGGTCCGTCGAGTGTGGTTCGATGCTCTCGATGAAGTACGTTTCCCCGATGCAAAAGCGGCGAATGTACTGCGCGGCGGGTTTGGCCAATCGTTGCGAGCCACCGCCACGCCTGCCATTTACGAACAGATCTTCGAGCCCAAACAAGAAGGACCGGGTCCGAGCGGGTTGGCCGATCCTCCTAGGCCCTTCCTGTTTCGCGCCAAGCACCTGGATGGCCAGCGAATAGCCAAACACGATGACTTTTCCTTTGACGTTCACGTTTTCGGCCCCACCGAAGTCGCCGACACGATTACGATAGCTCTGGAGCATCTTTTTGAAAAAGGCGCGGGCGTCGGTCGAGGGAAAGCCAGACTGACGGCAGTCGCCGATGAGCGCATCGATCTGCCGATCCTAGCCACCGAAACAGCCTCGCACATCAAGGTCACGTTTTTAACCCCAACCGAACTCAAGCATCAAGGTCGAGTCATGTCGCAACCTGATTTTCCGGTACTGATTCGGCGCGTGAGGGATCGGGTTTCGACCTTGATGAGTCTTTATGGTTCGGGTGAACCTGCAATGGACTTTCAGCTGTTCGGAAAAACCGCCGATGAAGTGCGAATGTTGCGCGCCGATGTCGACGTGCAGGATGTTGCTCGAACTTCCACTCGAACCGGGCAGACTCACACGATCGGAGGCATGGTGGGCGACGCCGAATACGTTGGCAAACTCGATGCCTTCCTGCCCTTCTTGCGCGCCGCTCAGTATACCGGAGTCGGACGGCACACAGTGTGGGGCAACGGCTGTATTCAGACGGAAATCCTTGGCACTTGACACGGCGCGCAGGGATTGATATCGTTTGCGTTGATCGGAAACACAAGTTATATGAAAGCGCTGTCGCGAATCCTCTCCGTTGCCGTTACCGTTTTGATCTTTTCCTCGGGACTGCTGGCTCAGCGCGCGGATCGCGCAACGCTTAGCGGCGTGGTCACAGACCCGTCTGGCAATGCAGTCGCCAATGCGACGGTGAAGGTCTTGAACGTAAATACGGGGGTTGAGAACGCCCTGCAAACCAACGACGCGGGCGCGTATTCGTCGCCGTCGCTCGTCCTGGGAACGTATTCGGTGACGGTCGAGGTTCCCGGATTCAAGAAGGCGTCGCGCACGGGCATCGCGCTGGCCGGTGGACAGTCGACCCGGCAGGACATCACGATGGAGCTGGGGTCGGTCACCGAACAAGTGACTGTCGCGGCCTCGGCTGAAGTCCTCAATACCGCCAACGCAGACGTGACGCATACGGTGGACAAGACGTTCTACCAAAATCTGCCGGTGGTGATGGGGGCCGACATTCGTTTGGCCGAGGCGCTATTGCAATTGCAGCCCGGCTACAACCCGATGAAGCCGAACGGCGATCCGATGTTCCGCGGCAGCCAATTCCAATCGCGGCTCAACGGCGGACAGCACTCGGCGATGGAAAACTTCTTCGACGGCGTGGCGTTCGGCTATGCCGCGGGCCACAATCAGAGCCACGAGAGCGCGCCGCCGATTGAGAGCGTCGGCGAAATGAAGGTGATCACGTCGAGCTTCTCGGCACAGTACGGGCACTCCAGTGGCGGCACGGTGGAATATTCTTCTAAGGGCGGCACCAAGGATTTGCACGGCAGTTTCTACGAGTACTTCGCCAACGACAAGCTCAACGCGCGCGGGTTCTTCCCCGACAAAACTTCCAAGCAGCGCAGTAACGCGTTCGGCTGGACCGTGGGCGGCCCGGTGGTGATTCCGAAACTCTACGACGGGCGCAACAAGACATTTTTCTTCACCAACTGGGATTGGCTCCGATTCCGCGCGGGCGTGCTGCCGGGCTTTGGCAATACAACTCCGGTGGACGCTTTCAAGCGCGGCGACTTCAGCGCCGGTGCGGCGATTTTCGATCCCGCTTCGACCAACACGGCGAGCGGCGTCCCCCAGCGCAGTCCCTTCCCGGGCAATCGGATTCCGCTCAGCAGTTTCAGCGGCGTCGCCAGCAAGATCGTGCCGTTGATGGTGAGTCCCGATCGCGCGGGCCAGACGCTGAATGTGGCGGGCAACCCGGCGGGCGATCAGACCTGGATCGGCGACTTCCGCACGATCATGTTCCGGTTGGATCACAACTTCAACGACAAGTTCAAGGGCACGACCAGCTTCTTCTGGCCGCATCGCCCCTCGATCCGCAATTGCGGCGAAGTGCAGGGCTGCAATACGCAGTTCGATCCGCGCACCTCATCGAATAAGAACGACCAGTACTTCGGCATCGGCTTCGTTCAGCGCATCGCCACGCACCATGCCACCCAGCAGTTCGACTACATCATCAAGAACAACCTCCTCTATCACGCCACCGTTTCCTGGGACCGTTGGTACATGGGCGGCACGCCGCTTTCGGCCGGCGTAGGCTGGGGCGAAAAACTTTGGGGACCGCAAGGCAATGGATTGCTGGACAAGACGGCGGGCGCTCCGCAGATGACCTTCACCGGCAACATCCCTTATACGACGCTCGGCGTTGGGTGGACCGGCGCAGGCTTTGAAGCGATCAACCGCTGGCAGTTTTCGAACGACCTCACCTACATTCGCGGTCGCCATAGCTTGAAGCTTGGTTATGAATTCCGCCATCACCAATTCAATTTTTCCGGCTGGGCGGCAAACACCGGCGGCGTATTTAATTTCAACCGCGTTGGCACGGGCGGCTACGACACCAACGGCAACAGTATCCAGGCGACGGGCGATCCGTTCGCCTCGTTCCTGCTGGGGCAGGTCCACCAGTCCAACTTCCTGATTCCCGCCTTCACCACTTTCAACGGTAATTTCATGGCTGCCTATCTGAACGACGAGTTCAAGGTAAACAGCAAGTTGAATCTGACGTTTGGCATGCGCATCGATTATCAATTCCCCTGGGTGGAACGGTTTGATCGCATGTCGACTTTCTCGCCGACGACGCCCAATCCCGGCGCGGGCGGGCGGCTGGGTGCGTTGCTCTTCGCTGGACAAGGCGCGGGTAAAACGGGGTCTCGTACGTTCGACAACACTCCGGTCGACGCATTGGGTCCGCGCTTCGGCTTTGCTTACAAGATGAACGAACGCACGGTGCTGCGCGGCGGCTATGGCATTTACTATGCGGGTGTGGCTTTCGGCCAGGGCTCGCGGCCGACGGTGGGCTACGAATCCAATCCAACCGCGGCGAATCTTACCAACGGATTGACGCCCGCGTTTAGGCTCGACGACGGTTTCCCGCGCAATCTGATCCGTATTCCTCCCTTCGTGGATCCGACGTTTTCCAACGGCACCGCGCCCGTCGGCTACCCGGGCGACGGCCTGATACAGCCTCGCTATCAGAACTGGTCGACGACCGTGCAGCACCAGATCGGCGAATCGATGTTCGTGGAAGCTTCCTACATTGGCAACAAGGGCACGCGCCTGCCGCACAATCCGCAGTTCCTGGGCGCGGGCTACAACATGAACGACCCGTCGGTTATCCGCCTGGGCACTCCGGTGTTGCAGTCCGACATCAACTCCGTCACGGCGCGCAATGCCGGCATCGCGTCGCCGTATCCGGGGTTCACTGGCATCGTCGCGCAGGCGTTGCGTCCCTTCCCGCAATACCAGGCCATTGAGTGGCGCGACACGCCGGTCGGCCGGAGCCGCTACGATTCGTTCCAGATCAAGCTCGACAAGAAATTCGCCAACGGGCTGCAATTCCGCACCTTCTACGTGCGGGCACGCTTGTTAAACAATCGCGCCGAGGGCGGCCAACGCGGCGGCGGTGGGATTGGGGTGCAAAACCCAATCAATACTCAGGCGGGCGAATGGTCGCACAGTTTGGACCATGTTCCGCATGCGTTCAATTTCAGCGGCACTTATGAGTTGCCACTCGCGAAGAACTCAACCGGTGGGATGGCGAAGTTGCTGAAGGGCTGGACGGTGAACGGCATCATCCGGCACGACTCCGGACGTCCGCTCGCGATCAGCATGAACAACGATCTGGCGGGGTTGTTGTTTAATACGACGAAGCGCCCGAATCCCGTTTCCGGGACCGCGCCGATCACCGAAATTTCGGGGCGGCATTTCGATCCTAACGCCGACAGGTACTTGAACCGCGGAGCCTGGGTCGATCCTGGCCCGCTACAATTCGGCACCGAGCCGAGCCGCAACGTAAACGCCCGCGGATTCAAGAACATCACCGAAGACGTGAGTATGTTCAAGGCGACGCAGATTAACGAGCGATTCAGTCTTCGCTTCGACATCTCAGCCGGCAACGTTACCAACCGCGTAATGTTCTGCGACCCCGCTACCAATTGGAGCGCTGGCAACTTCGGCCAGACGGCGCTGCAATGCAACCAGCCGCGCTCGCTGAATTTGAGCCTTAAGTTTATATACTGAGGAAGTGCCATCCATAAGGGTCTTGCTCCTGTGGAGCTTGCTGACGCCGCTCGCCGCCTTCCAGGCCGTCCCGGCGCCGGCTGAGGCGCACTACAAGGCGGCGCTGGCTTTGCGCGACTCCGGTGAGCTCGCCCGCGCCGTCGCTTCGTTTCGAGCCGCTCTGAAACTAAGGCCCGGATACGACGAGGCGCGATTGGCGTTGGGACTCGCGCTCCAGCAAGGCGGCGATGCCGCCGCCGCCATGGCCGAGTATCGAACGGTCATCCGGCGCAATCCGAAATCGGCGGAGGCGCATAACTGGCTCGGCGTGGCCCACATGCAGAAGAACCAGCTTGGGCAAGCGGTGGTTGAACTGCGGCGGGCGATTCAGCTCGAGCCGGATTTCGTGCGGGCCTACAATAATCTCGGCTCCACGCTGGCGCTTATGGGCAGCCTCGATGAAGGCATCGAAGCGTTCCGCGCCGGCCTTGCTTACGCACCGCAAGATCTCGCGCTGCACCTCAACCTGGGTAGTGCGCTACGCACCAAGGGCGATGGCGAAGGCGCGATCGGCGAGTTCAAATTCGTACTGGCGCGCAACCCCGGCCATCCGGAAGTGCATTATCAATACGGCCAGGCGCTCCGCGAAACCGGGAAAGCGGATGCGGCGGTGGGCGAGTTCGAAGCCGCGCTCGGTCTGAATCCGGAGTTTCAGGAAGGCTACTACGCGCTCGGCCAAACGCTGCGGCAATTAGGGGCTGGAAAAAATCGCCCCGGCGCGGCGAGGGCGGAGGAGAAGAAAGCTTTCGGCCTGGCGCGTGCGAAGAGCGGCGATTTGAATGGAGCGGTGGCGGCGCTAGGCGAGGCGGTTGCGCAGGATCCTTCGGTGGCCGAAATGCATTTCCATCTTGGGGCGGCGCTTTGGTACAAGGGCGACCGTGAGCGGGCCACGCAGGCGTTGGATGAGTCTTTGCGACTTAATCCCGCATTCCCGCCGGCTGCCAGTCTTCGCGCCGTCGCCGCGCGGGAAGCCGGCGATTTGGATTCGGCCCGCCGATGGTTTCAACGCGCGATAGCGCTCGATACCAAGGCGCAGTCGGGATATCTCGACCTGGGGTTAGTTTTTTTGAGAATGAAAAAGCTGCCTGAGGCGCTGGGGCAGTTTGAAGCGGGACTAAATTTGCCGGTCGCCGCAGCGGCTCCGGCCCCCGATATCGATTTGGCCGTGCGCGAGTTGCGCGCGGCGATTGCGGATCGCGCCGATGCCGCGGCGCACGTGACTTTGGGCCGGTTGCTGGGGGCTGCCGGCGCCGATGCGGGCGCGGTGGCGGCAGAGTTTGAGGCGGCGATAAAACTACAGCCGGGCCATGCCGAGGCGTTTAACTTTTTGGGTTTGGTCCATACGCAGGCAAACGACGATGCAAAAGCGATTCGCGCGTTTCGCGAGGCGATCCGGTTGCGGCCAGACTATGCCGATGCCCACTCGAATCTCGGGGCCGTGCTGACGGCGACAGATGCGGCGGAAGCGGTGCGTGAACTGGAGCGCGCGGTCGTGTTGCGGCCCGGGCTGCTGAAGGCGCAGTACAATCTGGCGATTGCGTATGGGTCCAGCCCACAGCATGGAGCTGATCGCGAGATCGCGTCGTTCCGCAAATTGCTCGCGCAAGAGCCCGATTATCCTCGCGCGGATTTCGCGCTGGGCAAGGCGCTGCTTCGCAAAGGCTTGGTGCCGGAAGCGGTGACGCATCTTGAACGCGCGGCGCTGCGGGAACCGCAATTTGGGGAAGCGCAGTATCAATTGGGATTGGCATTGTCGCGCGCCGGGCGGAAGGAAGAGGGCGCGAAGCGGCTGCAACAGGGACGCGAGTCGATTGCGGCGGCGCAGCGGGAACAGACGGCGTTGCTCGATATCAACGAAGGGAAAACGGCGCTGGCCGGCGGTCAGTTTGAACAGGCCGTAGTTAAGTTTCGACAACTCGCACAGGATAAGCCGGAGTGGGCTGAATCGCATTATCAATTGGGGCTGGCGTTGACGGGGAAGGGCGACCGAGACGGGGCGCGGGCGGCGTTCACTCGCGCGCTTGCACTTGATCCCGCTCATGCGGGCGCGACGGAGCAGATGGCAAGTGTTGAGGCCGTGCCGATCGACGACCCGCGCCAGATGCAGAGCTTTGAAGCTTTCATCCGGGCCGGCCGCTTTGCGGAACTGGAGCCGCTGGTGCGCGCTTATGTCGCCGAGCGCCCAGAATCGTCGTGGGGCTGGTACACGCTTGGGTACGCGTGTTTTGCGCAGCGAAAGATTACCGATTCAATCACGGCGCTGGCGAAGTCGCTTTCGCTCGACGTCAACAACGCCGAGGCGCACAAAGTGCTGGGACGTAATTTGATGTTGATTGGCCGGTTCGACGTGGCGCAGCGAGAATTTGAGATGGGGGAAAAGCTCGACTCCAAGTCGGCTGAGATGCCGTTCAATCTCGGACGGCTGTATTCGATTCAAGACATGTGGGCCGAGGCGCGGCGCGGTTTTGAACGCGCGTTGCAGATCGACCCGAACTATATGGAAGCGTATGATGGCCTCGGGTTTGCGACGGAAGCGCTGGGCGACGATGCGGCGGCGGTTCCCCATTATCTGAAGGCGATCGCGTTGAATCAGGAACGCAGCGGCACGTTCTCTTCTCCTTATGTAAATCTGAGCGCGCTCCGGTTGCGCGAAGGCACGGTCGCAGCCGCGCTGGAATTGGCGCGGCAGGCGGTGGCGGTGAACGATAAAGCCGATCGTGCCTGGTCGCAGTTGGGCCGAGCGCAGGAGCGGGCCGGTAACTTGGACGCGGCGGTCGACGCTCTGGCGCGCGCGATTCAAATCAATCCTCGAGTATCGTCTTATTACTATGTGCTCGCGACCGTCTACCGAAAGCTGGCGAAGCCGCAGGAGAGCCGCGAGGCGATGGAGATGTTCAGTAAGTTGACGCGCGAGACCAATGAGATGGAGGAGAAGCGCCGTGAGTTCCTCCGGCAATAACTCCACTCGGCGCGCGGCGTTGTTGCAGATGTCGGGCGGCTTACTGCAATTCGTCGATACGGCTCGGCAGGCGGGGCTTGCTACGGCGAAGAACACTTCGGGAGCGCCGATTAACAAGACCACACTGCTGGAAGAAATGGGCGCCGGCGTGGCGCTGATCGATTATGACGGCGACGGTTGGCTCGATATCTTCCTTGTGAATGGGACAATTCTCGGGCCCGGCAGGGCGCCCACGAGTTACTTGTTTCATAACAATCGCGATGGGACTTTCCGCGATGTCACTCAGCGCGCGGGTCTGACTCGGACGGGCTGGGGGCAGGGGTGTTGCGTAGGGGATTACAATAACGACGGCTTCGATGACTTATACGTGAGTTATTGGGGTGGTGGTGTGTTGTACCGCAATAACGGCGACGGTACTTTTACGGATGTTTCTGTGCGCGCCGGAGTCGCAGGTGCGAAAGGAGTTTGGGGGGCGGGTTGCTGCTTCCTCGATTTCGATCGCGATGGGCATCTCGATCTTTTCGTCGCCAGTTACGTCAACTTCGATCTTGCGAACGCGCCCAAGCCTGGACAATCCGCTATTTGCCGGTACAACGAAATTCCGGTGCCTTGCGGGCCGCAGGGTTTCGCCGGGGGCACCAACAGGCTATATCGGAACCGCGGCAATAGCACATTCGAGGATGTTTCCGAACGCTCGGGCATTGTGAATCCACGCGGCGCGGCGGCGGCTACTTTTCGCGACAAGGATTGGCGGCCCACAGGTTCGTTTGGCATGGGCGCAGTGTCGGCGGATTTTGACAATGACGGTTGGCCAGATATTTACGTGGCCTGCGACACCGCGCCCAGTCTGCTTTATCGCAATAATCACGACGGCACATTTCGTGAGATCGCCGTTCCCGCCGGATGCGCTTTCGATGAAAACGGCACGGCGTTGTCGGGGATGGGGGCGGCCGTGGGCGACTATGATGGCGATGGATGGCTCGACATCGTCCGCACGAATTTCTCGGATCAGATCACCACTGTCTATCGCAACAATGGCGACGGCAGCTTTCAAGATGCGAGCATTGGCGCGGGCATGGGCGTCAATCGTAAGTATCTGGGGTTTGGCGTGGGGTTTGCCGATTTTGATAACGACGGTTGGAAGGATATCTTTATTGCCAACGGCCATGTTTATGCGCAACTGGCTTCGCGCAATCTTCATATCGGTTATCGCCAGCGCCGCACGCTATACCGGAATCTTGGCAACGGCCGATTTGCGGATATCTCGACTGACTCCGGGTCTGGTATTCTCGCCGAGCACGCGGGCCGTGGGTGCGCGATCGGGGATTTGAATAACGATGGACGGTTGGAGATTGTCGTCAACAACATCGATTCGCCGCCGTCGCTGCTGAGTAATGGATCGAAGAGCGCCAATCATTGGTTGATCGTTAAATTGACAGGCACGAAATCCAATCGCAGCGGGATCGGCGCTCGCGTTACGGTGGAGGCGGAAGGCCGCACCCGAATCGACGAAGTGATGAGCGGGTCGAGTTACTATTCGCAGAATGATTTACGGCTGCACTTTGGGCTTGGCGCCTCGACGCGGGTTGACAAGCTTTCGGTGCGTTGGCCGTCGGGCGGCAATCAGACACTTGTGGACCTCGCTGTGGATCGGGTCATTGTGATCGAGGAGAAGCCGTGACGGGTTGGTCTTGGCTCCCCTGGTTGTGGCTGGCGCAGGCGCCGCCCGGAGTCGTATTTGAAGATATTACTGCGGTGGCGAAGATCGATTTTCTCCATAACTCTTCGGCGACCTCGCAGAAATATTTGATCGAAACCATGGGCGGCGGCGTTGCGCTTTTTGACTACGACAACGACGGCCGTCTGGATATCTTCTTTTCGAATGGCGCGCGGCTGACCGACCCGATGCCGCCGGGCGCGAAACCCGATAAGTCAAATCGTAGCTATTGGAACCGTTTGTATCATCAGAAACCGGATGGCTCGTTTGAAGACGTTACTGAGCGGGCTGGACTGACTGGTCTGCCGCAGAACCGGTACGGAATGGGTGTCGCCACCGGCGATATCGATGGCGACGGATTTGTCGATTTGTATGTCACAGGTTATGGCGGCAATAGTCTTTATCGCAACCGAGGTGACGGGGCGTTTGTTGACGTTACGATCAAATCGGGCACGGGCGCGGCGGGATGGAGTTCAAGCGCCGGTTTCTTCGATTACGACAACGACGGGAAGCTCGATCTCTTCGTTGGCCGGTACGTCGATTGGACCTTTGAGAACAATCGCTACTGTGGCAACGTCAAGCCAGGCGCGCGCGCCTATTGCCATCCCGACAATTTCAAAGGCGTGACTAATATCTTGTATCGGAACAACGGGGATGGCACCTTTGCCGATGTTTCCGTGAAAGCGGGCGTCGCCAATCCTAACGGCAAGACCCTGGGTGTGGCGTTCGCCGATTACGATCGCGACGGCTGGACCGATATTTACGCCGCTAACGATTCGGTGCAGTGCTTTCTTTATCGCAATAAACACGACGGCACGTTTGAGGAAGTTTCGCTTGCGGCGGGCGCGGGCTTCAACGAAGACGGGAAGACCTTTGCCGGGATGGGTGCGGATTTTGCGGATTATGACAACGACGGCTGGCCCGATATCGTGGTCACCGATCTTTCGGACGAACGCTACGTGCTTTTTCACAACAATCGCGATGGCACCTTTGCCGATGCGACCAACGAGAGCGGCGTAGGACGCGCCACTCATCCTTTCTCGGGCTGGAGCACGCGGCTGTTTGATTACGATAACGATGGGTGGAAGGACCTTTTTGTGGCGCAGGGGCACGTGATGGATACCATTGCCGTCACGTCTCCGAATCTTAGTTACTTGCAGCCGCCACTGCTGATGAAGAACAACGGCGGACGCTTCGCGCGTGTGAAACCGGGCGCCGCTTTCGATAAGGCTTGGGCTGGCCGCGCCGCCGCGTTCGGCGACCTCGATAACGATGGCGATATCGATATCGTGGTGGCGAATGTGAACCAGCAGGCCTACATTCTGCGAAACGATGGCGGCAATCGGCAAAGTTGGATTGTGATGGATGGGCTTGAGATTGGCTGCCGGGTGAAGGTAATCTCAGCCGGCGGGCGTGAGCAATATTTTGAGTCGCAAACGGCGGTGGGCTACCAGTCAGCCAGCGATCCACGCTTGCTGATCGGCCTGGGGGCCGAAGCGTCCGCACGATTGATCGAGGTTCGCTGCCCTACCGGTAAGGTGAGGAAGCTGGAGAATATCAAGTCCGGGCAGCGGCTGAAGCTTAAGGAGTAACTGACTTGGAAAAAGTCAATTTGCAGGAGAAGCTCGCGCTGTTCGCGGATCATTGGAACCCGCGCGTGGTTGGCGAACTTAACGGCCAGCAAGTGAAGCTTGCCAAGATCATGGGCGAGTTCGTCTGGCATGCCCATGCGGAAGAGGACGAAATGTTTCTCGTGTTAGGCGGTTCGTTCCGGATGGAGCTGCGGGATCGTCCGCCCATCACGCTTGGCCCGGGCGACTTCCTGATTGTTCCGCGCGGCGTTGAGCATCGTCCGGTGGCCGACGAAGAATGTCAGATTATGCTTTTTGAGCCGGCGCAGATCCTGCATACGGGCGGAGTTGAGAGTGAGTTGACCGTCCATCGGTTCGAGAAAATCTAAGCGGGCCGGCTGTGCAGTCAAGAGGTGTTTCTGGAATTTTGTAGACCGCATGCTTGCGCATGGCGGCTCGGCACGGCGCCGCGAACGGTAACGCTCTAATCACGCCTGACCGAGATCAGCACGCCTGTGTTGATAGGGTCGCCGCCGTCAATCGAGAACGCTGGAAAGATGCCCCAAAAACGTAAGAGAGGGAATCAAATCCGGCAGGCGAAAATTAATTTGTATCAGACCGTTCACCAGCCCCGGCGCGGCCCCAGCGTAGAGTATTTCGCCGGACGCGGGCACGCTGTATCCATTCAATCGCAACACCACCTTGCCTAGCGGTTTCGGCAACGCATCGATAGGCCCGAGCGGCGCCAGAGCCCCATTCGCCCCCGCCGGAAGGGTCAATCCCGCGCCCGTTCCATACACTACAACGATCGATCCGCGTTGCGCCGGGTTCAACCGCGAGTTCAAACTACCATCCTGATTGAGTGCAACCGCCGGTCCGCCTCCCGACGCATCGAGCGAGAAAAGCTGGAGAGCGGCAGGGATGACGTTTAAGGCGGCCGATGCCCGCCTGCCGTCATACTCGACGGTGACCGTCACGGGCTTGCCAGCCTGGATCGAGTACGGCATGATGGCATTGATCTGCCCGGATTCGGCATAAAGCAACGGCACGGGAACGTCGCCGGCGAACACACGCACGCCCGCAAGCGTGGTTGGATACCGGCGGTCTTGTCCAGGCGCCCCACTCACGCCGACCATAGGGCCGAGCCCAGCGCCGAGTAGCGTGACAATTTGGCCGGGCGAAACACTGCCGCTGTTCCGACGGCTGGCGGCGCTGGTTACGCATACCAGCTTCGGCCCACCGTTGATCGCCGGCTGGCCAACGCTCCGCAGATACTCCGCGTAGAGTTCGTCAACGCCGCGGGCGTCATTGGGCGCAAGGTAGCTTGCGAACCGCAGTGTACCGTCAGGGCGGAAAACTTGGAAATAACTGGAAAACCCGAACAAGTTGCAGGTTCCGTGGAGTGGAGCGCCGGGTGTGGTGACGGCTGCCGCCGCAGCGGTCCCGCCTAGCATAACGAGGTCACCCCCGGATGCGATCCTGACGCCAATAACCGCTTGAATGGGAATTGGAATGCGTGGTCCGGCCAAACGCGAGCCATCGCCGCTCAGATGCACCAAGTAGTTCTCCTGCTCTCCTTCTCCCGATCCGAGGCGGCTCGCGGAGATCCACAAGTTACCGGCTGAGTCCTGGTCCAGTGGCCCTAACTGTTCGGCTCCAGTCCCGCCAAAGTAGGTGGCAAAGAGCGGACGTGAGCCGTCGGGAGCAAGACGAACCAGATAGCCGTCGCGATCTCCGCCTCCATATACGGGTTGGAGCGCGTTTTCGGTGGTGGGATCGGAAGCGATTTTCATGGCGTGGACAGAGAAGCCGACGGGAACGAACGTAGCAAAGCGGAGCTTTCTCAAAGAAGAATCGAATAGGGCCACGGCAACCTGGCCTTCGATTCGCCAAGCTCCGGCAGTCACCGGGAACCCTGTGCTGCCTGTGCTGCCAATCAGAATGGCCACTTGGGAATCGGAGCCTGTAGTCGACTGCGAGATGTCCTCATGATTCGGGCCGCCAAGGAACGTCGAGTAGAGCAAATCGCCGGTGGTTGGATTCAAGATCGAAATGAAGAGATCTCCGCCCCTGGCCAGTAGCCGAGGGAAAGGCCCAATTGGACCGGCATTTACCAGTTGATGGGCATCGGCGGTGACAGGAAAGTCGGCCGAGCCCGTCCTGCCTAAGAGCACGACATTGCCATCGCGATCGCGAAAGAGTGGAGAAAACGAAAAGTCGTCGAAAGCACCAGAAAGGATGGTCAAGAAAATTGGTTCTCCATTCGGCCGCAGACCCGACATGCCTGCGTCCGGACAAAGGTTCTGCCCGCCCGCCGGGTTTACGGTGCACACACGGTCGGACGATGTGCCCACGGGCGCATAACTATTACCGCCAGCGCCAGGAAAGCCCTTGATCGGCGTAGCGGTGATCGAATTGATCGGAAATCCTACTTCCACATAGAGAGGCTGCGAGCGGTCGAAGACTCCAATCGTGAAGGCAACGCGTACCGGGGAAGTGGTACGAAAGCGGGAATCGACTGAAGCCGCCGCGCCGCGAAGCTCCTGCCACGCGCGCGGCTTCTTCACGTGCCACTGAGGAATTCCCGTGATGGTCCATGTCCCCGCCACGTCGTCCAATGTTGTGCGGTCTCGATCGGTTTCCAGAAACAGCGAATTCACGTCTCCGCCAGGACGGACAACGAACGTCAAGGTTGGCAGGCCTTCGGCGGACGACCCGAAAAGTGCGTCGACGTTGGGTGCGATCGATGTGTATTGGACACGCCGGTGGGCCGGAATTCCCCGGCGCCAATTCTGCGGATTTCCTTCGAAGCGATTGAAAATGCCGGGCCACCGTTCGAGCGATTGATAGACGGCGGGCGCACCGGCGGCGAACCGAAGGGCCATTTGTCCGAAGCTTTCGCGGAGGTGGATTGCGTTCACGCCTAGATACGCGCGCTGGGAAACGCCGTTCAAACGGTACTTAACCCCGGCCGCTTCCTGGCCCGCGTTTTCGGCGTAGAAGAAGAACGGGTCTGCGGCTGAGGCTGACTGGTAAGCAGCCAGAAGAAGCGGGAGTAGTGCGGCTCCAACGGGGAACATTCAATTTCGTTAGGAGCACTTCTCGGGCCATCGCCGCCTGGGAATATACTGGAGTCATGGCTGTCTCGACGCTCGTTCCCGTCGCGGAGTACCTGCGGACCAGTTATCGTCCGGATTGCGACTACCTTGACGGAGTGATACTGGAGCGGAACTTGGGTGAATATAGCCATTCGACGGTTCAGACCAATGTTTCCACTTTGGTCAATGCACAGGGCCTCCATTGGGGCGTCCGCGCTCGTGTAGAGTTGCGGGTCAATGTCCGGCCCGGCCGTTATCGCGTGCCCGACGTGATCGTGATCGACCGCAGCCTGCCGCGTGAGGAGATCATTACCCACGCCCCGATATTGTGCGTCGAGGTGCTGTCTCCCGAAGACCGCATGGGCGAAATGGAAGAGCGCATCACGGACTATTTCAAGATGGGCGTGCCCTGCGTCTGGATCTTCGACCCCATCGGCCGCAAGGCGTTTCTGCGCACCGGGTCTACATCGACCGAAGTCACGGGGACAATCCGCGTTCCCGGTACCTCGATCGAGTTGGCGCTCGACGACGTCTTCGCCGAGCTATAGCTGAGATTCTCGGGCCATTGCCGCCCGGGAATATACTGGAGCTATGGCTGTCTCGACGCTCGTTCCCGTCGCGGAGTACCTGCGGACCAGTTACCGTCCGGATTGCGATTACCTCGACGGAGTGATCCTGGAGCGGAACTTGGGCGAATATAGCCATTCGACCGTTCAGACCAATGTTTGGAATCGGTTCAATATCCGCGGTGCCGAGTGGGACGTTCGGGCTCGGATTGAATTGCGAGTAAACGTCCGGCCCGGCCGCTACCGAGTTCCCGACGTTGTCGTGATCGACCGCAGTTTGCCGCGTGAGGAGATCATCACTCACCCGCCGATATTGTGCGTCGAGATCCTGTCGCCCGAGGATCGCATGAGCGAAATGGAAGAACGCATCACCGACTATTTCAAGATGGGCGTGCCGTGTGTTTGGATCTTCGACCCGATCCGCCGCAAGGCGTTCCTGCGAACCGGCTCCACGTCGGCGGAAGTCACGGGCACGATCGGCGTTCCAGGCACACCGATTGAGTTGGCGCTCGACGACGTCTTCGCCGAGCTATAGTCCGCCGCGCCCTGTGCGCTACAATGGCATGAGCAGCATTTCCTGCACGATCCCCTTTTCCTGGAGACATCCCTTGGCAGCAGCACCGACCGAAGACAAGCTTTATAAGGCTGAGTACCACGGCAGCGGTACGTTCACGATCAGCAAGCCGAAGCGCAAAGAAGCGAAAAAACGGCAGACCAGGGTGAAGAATCCGCAACGCGGCGCCCGCCGTTAGTTCCGGCGCCGGCGTCGCATGAAAATTTCCGAATTCAATCTGCACCCGATCGCGGTTGCCGATGGGCCGTTGCGTAGCTCGTACGGCCGGCATGCCCCTTATGCGTTGCGGACGATCATTGAGATCAAGACGACCGATGGGCTGAAGGGCATCAGCGAAACCTACGGCGGCGATGGTCCGCTGGCGGCGCTGGAAGCGGCCCGGCCTTTGGTCATGGGGCGCGATCCGTTTCAACTCACCGATCTATGGATGAAGCTGGGCCAGCAGGCTGAGCGCGATCGCACCGGCGACCGCAGCCAGACCTACCTTGTGCCCGGCGAGAATCCGATGGACGTGCATGCGCGCACTTTCGCGGCGGTGGAAGTGGCTTGCCTCGATATCATCGGCAAGGCTGTTGGCAAACCGATCTGCGATCTAGTAGGCGGGCGCGCGCGCAGTTCGCCGCCTTTTTCCGCGTATCTTTTTTACAAGCATGGCGGCGGTGGCGGACTGGGCGCCGATGCGCGCGAGGATGAATACGGCGAATGCCTTGACCCCGCGTCGATGGTGCGCCAGTGCAAAGAATTCATCGCCAAGTACGGTTTCAAGGAAATCAAACTCAAGGGCGGTGTGTTGGATCCGGACGCGGAGATTGAGACGATCAAACAACTGCGCGCCGAGTTTGGGCCGAAGTTTCCGCTGCGCATCGATCCCAATTGCGCATGGTCGGTTGAAACCAGTGTGCGCGTGGGGCGTGAGCTGAAAGAAGAACTTTCGGACGGTGGATATCTGGAAGATCCCACGGCGACGATGGAAGGCATGGCGGAAGTGCGCCGGCTGTTGCTGGCCGAAGGCAACGATACTCCGCTTGCCAGCAACGTGGCAACGACGGCGTTTGAGCATCTGCCTGTCGCCAAGCGATTGGACGCGGTGCAGATCGTTTTGTCGGATCCGCATTATTGGGGCGGGATTCGCAATCAACAACACCTTTCGAAATTCTGTGAAGTGCTGGGACTCGGCATGTCGATGCACTCCAATAATCACTTGGGCGTCAGCATGATGATCATGGCGCATGCTTCCGCCGCGTGCCCGCATCTGACCTATGCCTGCGATACGCATTATCCGTGGCAAACGGAAATCGACGAAGTTGTTTTGGGCGGCCGCGTGCCGATCGTGAACGGCTGCGTCGAGATTCCGGATAAGCCGGGGTTGGGCGTCGAACTGGACTACGATCAACTGGCGCGCGGCCGCGAACGCTACGCAAAATTGACGTACCGCAAACGGGACGACGAAGCCGAGATGCGGCAACATGTCGATCCGAACTGGAAACGAATTCTTCCGCGCTGGTAACGAACAGGAACATATTTAGCATGAGCGCTCATCGTGAATTTGCCCGCAAACTGACTGGCGTATTTGGATTTCCCATCACGCCGATGAAGCCCGATCTCTCGGTCGATTACGACGGCCTGGGCAAGCTGGTGGACTGGATGACGCAATATCCGTTTTGCGCGCAGGTCACCGTGGGCGGCACGGGCGAGCTTTATTCGCTGACCGCGGCGGAGGCGATCGAAGCCGTGCGCGTGTCGGTGGATGCGACGGCGAATCGCATGCCTGTCGTTGCCGGTGTGGGTTACAGCGTTCCGATTGGCGTCGAGATGGCGAAGGGCATGGAGAAGGCTGGCGCTGCGGCGCTGCTGATCATGCCGCCTTATTACACCAACGCCCCGACGGAAGGGCTGTTCAAATACTACGAGACGATCGCGGGATCGGTGAGCATTCCGGTGTCGCTTTATAGCCGCGACTGGGCCGTGTTCACGCCGGACATGGTGTCGCGTTTGGCCGACCGGATTCCGAATCTGTCGTTCTGGAAAGACGGCCAAGGCGACATGCGCAAGTTTCAGCGCATCATGGGCGCGGTGGGCGACCGGCTGGCCTGGATCGGCGGCATCGGCGACGATTGCGCGCCGGGTTATTTCGGGATTGGCGTGCAGGCCTATACTTCGAGCATTTCAAACATCGCCCCGAAGATGTCGCTCGCGATCGCCGAATTTGGCATGAAGCGCGAAGTGGATAAGCTCAACGCGCTGGTCAAGAAATACGTTCACCCGCTCTACACGCTTCGCGATCGGACGAAGGGTTACGAAGTGACGGTGATGAAGAAGATGATGGAGATGATGGGCAAGCCCGGCGGTCCGGCGCGCCCGCCGTTGGTGGACGTGAAGCCGGAAGAGATTGCGGAGATTCAGAAGCTCATCGATCTTTACAAGCTCTGGTCGAATTAGGCGAGGCGGCGGAGTTTCTTCTTGAGCCAGTAGACTACTACTTGGCAGTATGGCGCAAGGTCTCCGGCGTGCGATTCTCCGTTCCATTTTCGCAAGTGTTTTTCGAAGTCTGAGTTTGTCACAGCCCTTTTGCCCAGTGCTTCCTTGAACGCATCCAGCGTAGATTTGCGGTTGTTCTTGAGGAACCCCAGGTTTAGATTCAGGACTTCATTGAGTTCGGTGTCCACGGCTTGCTCGGCGGATTTGATCCGGCCGTCAGGAAGATATTGGATCAGCGCTTCGATAACGTGGGCTGGATTTGCGAGATTCCGAGATAGCGGCTTGTTGCCCTTGTGGGTGTCGCAGTGTGTGTCTTTGAGGCGTTGGCCTTCGTTCCCCTTGCAAGCGCCGAGCATATTGGAGTAATCCAATTGCTCGTGTTTGAATTCGGGTTCCGATTGGGAATGCCAGTGCTCGATTTTCATGCCGTACGGACCCGGTATGCGAGACGTGCAGTAGCAGCATATGCCGCGTTGTTCGCGAAGTAGCGCATTCTGTAGCTCCGGCTTTTCTGGGTAATCGTCGTAGGTGTTGAAGCCGTTGAATCCAGCGCCGCGATACTGCTTCAAATTCAGGGGTTCAGGTCTCTTGCAGATTGCCCTCATTCGACGGGTTCCAGAAAGGTGAGCAGGGCTCGCACCCGAGTAACTTCCGGGTCATCCGGCCCAAGGATTCCTTCGAGTTGCGGAAGTAGCTGTTTGGCGCCGTTGAGATCGTCGTCACCGATCAAATCGGATAGGCGAGTCAGCAAAGCCTCGACGGTTTCGTTACGCGGTTTCGCTCCCATCAACTCCTCGAGGATCCGGCTGGAGTCAATACCAAAGGACCGAACCGGCGTCGTGACTTCGTCCCCGTCGAGGTAGCGAAGCTCCTCAGGTAGCAATTCTCCGATGACCTGTGGCGAATGCGAGGTGCAAACAAACTGGATGGCGGGAAAAGTGTCTTTCAAGTCTCGGGCGACGCGGCGTTGCCACGTGGGATGGAGATGCACGTCGAGCTCGTCGATCAACACCAAGCCCGGGGTCTGCTTGAGAACCTCACCAGGAGGAAGGAACGCGTTTTGCGTCACGGCCTTGATGGCTAGATCCGCGATCATGGCCGTCAGCATCCGTTGTCCCGCACTTAAATTGTCGAAAGGTTGAGCCATGCCATCGACCGGCAAAACGATCTGATCGCGATCTGTGTCGAACCAAACATCGCTGGCTCCCGGAACACAACCCACGATAGCTTGTCTGACCGCTTCGAAGCCTTCCCTCCATTGACCGCTGCGGTTGCCACGCTCGATCGCTTCCTTTTTGAACCAGCTTCGCAAGCCGCCAAACCGGATCCGTTCGTTGAAGCAATCGTAGAACGCTGCCCACCTGCGCGCGGGACCTTCCTTGATTTTTTCGGCGCGCGAGTGTGATGGCAGCCATGCCCGGCCCGCGCCATAGTAGGCAAGCACGGGACAGAGCACGTCTTCCCCGGCGGCATCGCGAGCGTACCAATCCCGGATGCAACCGACCGCGACTTTGGCGTCGGCATTCGACGTCCGGCTCCCGTTGGCTCTAATTTGCCGGGTCCAGGAGATCGGTTCGGTATCGCCGATTCGCCCGGTCGCGGTAACCTTGACCGGCCGCACTTCACGGAACTGAATGCGATCGCCTTGCTGCTCGGCGACGACGCGCACATCTGATTGGTAGATCTCGCGGCGGCTATTCGCAAGCGTAGTGTCCGGTGGATCAACAAGCCAGACTGCGGCTGCGACGGCCAGCGCATCGAGCACCGTTGTCTTGCCCGCTCCATTCGCGCCGGCGAACAGTGTGAAATGGGGATGGAGATCGAATGTCTGTTGGGAGTACTTTTTGAAGTTCTCGATTTCTAGCCTGTCGATTCTCATGCTTGCGCGGGATCCATCGCTCTACCGTTAGGGTATCCCAAACCATTGGGTGGCCAACGCGCTAGGACCGATAGTTTTCCGGTGTTGTCTGTTTCCCGTCGAGCACGTCGATCACAAACCAAGCGCTGCGTTCTCTGACGGCGTTGCGGAGGCGCAGTTCTTCCTGACTTAGGCATCGCCGTTGGGTTATCCCCGCACGGCGCCGCATCAGTCTAAATTCAAGAGATCCATATTCGCGGAAAATTGTGGACCAATCAGCGGCCGAGTAGCAACTTCACCATACCCGAAGCCGCTACATCTTCCCAGCGAAAGACCAGGAAATTGCGCGCGGAGCTATTCATCGCCACCATCAACCCCGTTGGGAACTTGGCGCCTGCAGGCCGCGAAGTTATCTCCAAGCCATCGGTTGAGTCGGCGCCGCCGCGTACGATCTTCAATGGCTTGCCATGGTCGTGCGGCCGCCCGGGTTCGCCTTCGCGGCGGAAGATGTGATATTCGCTGTTGCCCGCAATCTGGTCGGTACACACGAGGTAACCCGTGCCATCTTGCCTTGCGTAAATCGCGATCCCTTCGCGATCGGCGCGGAAGCCGGTCTGCCCGAAGTGCGCTAACTCGCGCGAGGCGTCGGGTTGATCGGGGTCCGCCAGATATTTGTGAATGCCGTCGCCCTCGTCGGCGTAGTAAACGTAGCCCAACTCATCGTCCACCGCGACGGCTTCGATCTCGGCGGTTCCACTGAAGCGCCCGAAGTACCGCACGAAGTTCGCTCGCACACGGCCAGTCGCGCCGTCCGCTTCCAATCGATACTGCGCCAGGTAAGCGTCGCGCGGCCCGTTCTTTGGGGCCACGATTGCGAAGATCGCGCCATCGCGCGGACGCCGGTACAGCGACACGCCCATCGGCGCGGCCTGTTCCCTTTTTCGATCCGCCATCACCCAAGTTTTCCCTTCCGCCGTGACGTCCGTTACTCCGGAGCCATCGTTGGCGATCTGGAAAATCCGTAACTGATGTTTCAGCCGTTCGGTCACAACCGCGATGTCGATCTTCGAGCCGCCACCTAAGTCGAGCCCGTATTCGATATCGACGTTGTTCGGGCGATCGAGTCCGGTCACCGTTTGGCGAATTGCGCCGTCTAACCCGAAAACAACCAGCGCGCCTTTCGGGGCCAGCACTTTGTTCGTGCCCAGGATCAAGCTGCGTTCGGGATCCGAGGGATGCAGCCAAATGGCCGGGTCGTCTGGATCGCCGGTTACTTGGGCCGTTCGCACGGCGGGCTGAATGTCACTCACCCGCGGCTGAGGTTGAGAAGGCGTCGAAGAACAACCGGTTATGGTGAGGATCGATAGGCAAACAAGAATGCGAGAGTTCATCAAAAGTTCAAACGTAACATGAATTGCACTTGCCGCGACGTGCCAGTCCCGGTTGCGCCATCGTTCGCCGTTGTCAGGATCCGCCCGAAGGTCGGGGTTGAAATGTTCGCCACGGGATTGCCAAATTGAGCGCGGTTGAACAGGTTAAACAATTCGCTGCGGAAATCTAAATGGACGCTTTCAGTCAGCTTGATTTGCTTCGACAC
>JAYUSQ010000282.1:0-10971 GCA_043755595.1 Acidobacteriota bacterium
ATTCGAGTCCGATACCAGTGCAATCTACGCGCCGCCGTACAATGGCCATCCTGGCCAATTGCTCTGGCTCAAAGGGGCAACCCTCATGGCGCAGGCGTTCGATCCGGCGTCGGGAAAGTTGTCAGGAGATCCGGCGGCCGTCGCGGAAGGCGTGGGATTCACCGACCGGTCTCGAATGGTGGATCTCTCGGTTTCGTCAAACGGCGTGTTGGTGTATGGACCGGGCAACACGGTGCAGAGCCGTTTGGCTTCGATACGGCGCGATGGCTCTGTGGCGCAGTTTGTGGGCGAACAGGATTGGCTGCGCGCGGTGAGGCTTTCCCCGGACGGGCGGAAGGCGCTGATCGAACGTGGCATTCCAAGAGCGGTTTGGATTCTCGATTTCGACAGCGGCGTATTGACGCGCGCCACGTTTGAGAAGGAATGGAGCGGCTGGCCGGTCTGGTCGCCCGATGGATCCGACATCGCCTATAGCGGCGAGCGCGACAGCAAGTTGGGCATTTACAGCCGCAGCGCCAAGGGTGGGCGTCCGGAGTCTAAGTTAGCGGGGGCCGGTCATGACGACTATCTGTATGACTGGTCGCGCGATGGCCGGCACCTGATTTTTTGCGAAGTGAATCCGCAGACGAAGCTCGATCTTTGGGTGGCGCCGGCCACGGGAGATCGCACGCCTCGGCCCTTCCTTAAGACTGGATTCAACGAGGATTGGCCGCAATTTTCGCCGGATGGCCATTGGGTCGTTTATGTGTCCGATGAATCGGGCCGCAATGAAGTCTATGTCACCAGTTTTCCCAACGCCGAAGGAAAATGGCAGATTTCAACCAGCGGCGGATCGATGCCGCGATGGGCCGCCAACGGCGAGATCTTCTTCGAATCGGCGGCCGGGCAGATCATGGTCTTGCAGGCTCGACCGGGCGCGCGTCAATTTGAATGGTCTTCTCCCCGGCAGCTATTCGCCAACCCGATACCGGGCCGAGGCTATGACGTGACAGCACGCGGCGACCGGCTGCTGATGATGACGCCCGCCAATGGGCGTAGCCGCAACGAACTCACGGTGATTCTGAACTGGCAGGCTGCGCTACCGAGGTAAGCGCCTCGGCAGGGACGACAGCGCCTTGATAGCAGCCTCTCGCACAGCGGGATCGGCGCTCTCGGAGGCGCTCGCCAGATGCGGACGCGCGTCAGCAACCTTGCCGCTTTCCAGCAGCAGGATTCCCAGCCCCAAGTGCGCTTCAGCAAAGGTTGGGGCCTGCTGCAGAGCCAGACGATATTGCGCGGCGGCGGCTTCCATGCGGCCAGCGGCAAGCTCCAGTTCGGCCAGATCCACCCGGGCGTGCGGACGGGATGGATCAAGACGGGCGGCGGTTTCGAATTCGACGCGCGCCTTGCCGTAGTCTTGCTTGAGGATCAGCAGGAAGCCATAGTTGCGATGTGTCTCCGCCGCGCCTGGATCAAACGCAAGCGCTTTGATGAAGTGATCCTGCGATTGCCGTAGATCTTGGCGAGCGGCAAGAAGACTGGCCAAGTTTGCATGCGCGGTGGCAAGATCGGGTTGCACGGCTAGAGCCTCCCGAAACTTGCGCTCCGCTTGTTTGTCGTCGCCTCTCCGGCGCCAAACCAGACCCAGCAGATCGTGCGGTTCCGGCAGGTCCGGATTGGCGGCCAGCGCGCGAGTCAGCACCTCCGCCGCTTCATCCCCCCTCCCTAATTCGAGCAGCGCCTGGCCGTGATTCGTCAGCATGCGTGCGTCCGGGTCCTTTGCTGCGGCTAGTAGTTCAACCGCGCGATCAAACCGGCGGAGAGCCAGCAACGAGGCAGCGAGGCCTTTGACGGCGAGACGGAAATCCCCCTGCTTGCCGAGCGCCTGTTCAAACCAACGCACGGCTGTTGGTTCATCGCCCTTCTTCGAATACGCTTTGGCGAGTTCGAAGTAGAACTCGGGACCGGATGGCGCAAGTTTCGCAATCGCGGCTTCCAAGCGCGGGATGCCCGTTGGAAGATTCGCGCCATGCTGCACTTGCGCGGTGGCGAGATAGGCTTCGTTTTCCGGCGTCGCAGGGAGACTCGCCGGATAGTAAAGCGCGACATCTCCGCGATAGGGAGCGGGCTTTGTTGAACCAGGGCGCTCAACAAGGCGCCGTTGAATATAGTGGTCGGTCATCGTCACATGCACGGCGTCCTCGGTCCGGCGCTTCGGCATATGACAGTCGATACACGTGGTGTTGGGCTTGTGAGCGGAAGCGTGGCACTGCCTGCACACGGCGGCTTGAGCTTCCCGGCGCACGGAGTGCGAGTCATGGCAAGTACTGCATGTCATCGCGCTCTTCTGAAAACAGACCGATTTGCGCAGGCGGTAGGCGGCCCCGGCGATCTCGAATTTATCTTCGTGGCCGGTTCCTGGCGCATGATCGAAGTGGAGAGCGAAATCCGCGAGAGGTTCTCCTGGGCGGTACGAGAATACATCGCGATCAAAGCGGCGAATCGCATTCGGTAGAGGGCTGCTGGTGGTCTCGAGGTGGCACTGCATGCAGACCTCGACCTGACGATCACGGTTCACCTTCTTCGGATTCAAGATCGCGGTGCGTCCGCTCGACTCGGCGTGTGCGCGGCCGGGCCCGTGGCATCGCTGGCAGTCGATCGATTGCAGAGGCTGCGAATACGAGCTATGACAGAACAGGCACTCGCCGCGTAAGACGCGGCGGAAGTCTTCGTGATCGGCGCGGTCATAGCCCGGACTCATCTCCCAATAGCCTCCCTTCGCCGCATACCAGGTCAGCGGCAACTCGACAAATTTCCCTTCGCGATTCCGGGAGAGAAACGATTGGGCGTGATTGCCTGAACCGATCGTGAAATCGACGCGGCGTTCGGCGAGGTGGGTGTCGCGTAGACGGCGTTGGTAGACCTCGCCATTGCGCGCAAACACGGTGTAAGTGCTTTCGGAAGCGCGATGGTTGAACGCGCCAAGCCTGCCGGGCGTGGGGTATCCGATCGATCGCCCCATTCCGGTAAGCCGATAGGTCTTGGCAATCTCCGCGTGGCAGTTGGCGCAGACTTTTGGGTCCGCATAAGCCGACACTGGCACTGTCTTTAGGGTCGGGCTAACGCCGCCGCAGCCGGCCGCCAGGGCAGCCGCCAACAACGCCGCCGGCCAACAATAGGTGCGCACTACCCGACTAGTATAAGAGCCGGTCGAGCTAGGAATTCAACGCCAAGAAATGAGACCCGCCCAAGTCCGCTCTGATGTCGCACCTACAAGCTCCCGCGAACCCCAGCACGACTTCCCACAGCTGGCGTATACTTTCCAAAGAGATCCCGGCCGCCCCATCATGCTGACCATCTTCTTTTCGCGTCCCCCTCGCCTGGACCACTCCCTGTTACCGCCCGGCGCAACCGCATGACCCCGGAGCGCTATCGGCGAATCGGCCAACTCTTCGACGAAGTGCTCAAGCATCCGCCGGGCGAGCGCGCAGCATTCCTCGACCAATTGGGCAGATCCCAAAACGGCGAAGATCCCGAGCTTCGCGCCGAAGTCGAGCAACTGCTGGCGCATCACGACGAAGCCTTCCTCCAACGTCCGGCGATGGAGATGGCCGCCGGCCTGCTGACCCAAACGCAATTCACGGCGCCCGTGGGCCGCATGATCAAGCACTACCAGATTCAAGCGCGGCTCGGCAGCGGCGGGATGGGTGAAGTCTGGCTGGCGCGCGATACCATTCTCGAGCGGCAGGTAGCGCTCAAGCTGCTCCACGCCCGGTTTACGCGCAGCCCGGAACGATTGCAGCGCTTCACGCGTGAGGCCCGGGCGGCCTCCGCGCTCAACCATCCGAACATCATCACGATTCATGAAATCGGGGACGCGGAAGGTGCTTATTTCATCGCCACGGAATTTGTGGACGGAGTCACTTTGCGCCAGCGATTGGCGGAGGGACGCCTGGAGTTGCCGGAAGTGATGGCGATCGTCAAGCAGATTGCCGAGGCGCTCGACACCGCGCACCAGGCGGGCATCATCCACCGCGACATCAAACCGGAAAACGTGATGCTCCGCCGCGGCGGTCTCGTCAAGGTTCTGGATTTCGGCCTGGCCAGCGTGAGTCAATTGGGCAGCTCGGAGGATCGAAGCCCGAGCTCGCCGGAGGCTCTCTTGGTGACCGATCCCGGCACGGTGATGGGAACACCGCGCTATATGTCGCCCGAGCAGGCGCGCGGTCTGAAGGTGGATGCCCGCACGGATTTATTCAGCCTCGGCGTCGTATTTTATGAGCTGGTCACCGGGGAACCGGCGTTTCCCGGCGCTACCGTTGCCGAAGTATTCTCCGCGCTCCTTGGCAAGGAGCGACCGCCACTCCCGCCCGGCGCACCGGCCCCGCTGCAGGAAATACTCCACCGGATGCTCGCGAAGAAGCGGGAAGAACGCTACGAAACCATCCGAGCTTTCCTCACGGACTTAGAACAGGTCAACTCGACTCCGAGTCTCGACGTCCATCCACAGGTTCAGCCGCCGCCGCGTTCCCTTCGACTCCAATGGCTCCTGCCGGCACTAATACTCACGGCCGCTTTGGGCTTCGGCCTGTATAGCTGGTTCAATGGGCGGACTGTTTCTCCGAGCCGCCCGGCCGCCGAAGCCCGCTTCACCCCTTTGATCGGAGAACCGGGAACGAAGGACTTTGCGGTTTTCTCGCCCGACGAAACTCGGATTGCTTTCGCCTGGGATGGCGGGAAGAATGCACAGGTGAGTCCCCACGACATCTACGTCAAAGTGATCGGCACCGATGGGCCGCCGATGAAACTGACAGATTCGCCGGAGGATGAGGCTTACCCGATTTGGACTCCCGATGGCAAGTACGTGACGTTTGTGCGCCTGTCCGCTCGTACTTGGGATGGGGCCACCATCAATCAAGTGATCCGCGTACCGGCCAACGGCGGGCCGGAGCAGAAAGTGGGCGAAACCAACACCGCGGCTTCGTGGTCGCCGGACGGCAAGACGCTGGCCGTGAGCATGGGAAGTCGATCTGCAGATTCCAAGACTGAGGCGGGAGTAGGCATTTTCCTGCTTTCGTTGGAATCTGGAGAGCGCATCCGGTTGACGCAGCCACCCACGGGGACACGAGACAACTATCCCTGCTTTTCCCCCGATGGAAAGTGGCTCGCGTTTACGCGGGACTACAGTCCAACGGAGACCGACATTTTTGCCGTTTCGACCAGCGGGGGCGCGCCCAAGCAAGTGACCTCCGACCGGGGCCGCGTCTTACTCGGCCTAACCTGGACCAGCGACAGCCGTGAGATAGTTTATGCCGGGAATCGCGCCAGCGGCCGCGGTGTTTGGCGAGCGGCCGTCAGCGGCGGCGTGCCACAACGCGTCCCGATTAACGGGAAGGATCCGCTCTCTCCGAACATCTCCAGGCAGGGCAACAAACTCGTCTGGACCGAATTGTCCAGCGATTCCAATATTTTTCTTTATCAGGGCCCCGGTTTCGCGGGTGGCGTCACCCCAGGTCGACTTGGCGCTGGCGCCAAACTTGCTTCTTCCTCGATACATGAGGACCACAGCCCGCAATTTTCGCCGGATGGACATAAGCTGGTCTTTGCGTCCGGCCGCACCGGTGGGCAGGAACTCTGGGTAAGTGACGCGGACGGCAGCAACGCGGTACGCTTGACGACGAAGGGCGGCCCGACGGGCTCGCCGCGCTGGTCGCCCGGCGGCCAGTGGATCGCGTTTGATTCGCATGTCGGCGGCAACGGAGACATCTACGTCATCAGTGCAACCGGCGGACCGTGGCGCCGCCTAACCTTCGAGCCGAGCGCCCAGGTACAACCTGCCTGGTCCAGCGATGGGAAGTGGATCTATTTCAAGTCGAACCAGACGGGTAACTACCAGATTCATAAGATGCCCGCCTCAGGCGGCCCGGCGAAACAGATCACGTTTCATGGCGGAATGGAGGGCTTTGAAGCTCCCGACGGGAGCGTTTTCTATTACACCAAGGCTCGCGGCGAATACGGTATCTACTCCGTTCCCGCGAACGGCGGCGAAGAGAAGCTGGCGCCTGAGCTCAGCCAGGCCGGGTACTGGCGTTCCTGGGGTGTCGTGCGGCAGGGTCTCTATTTCATCAGCAAGGAAAGCGGGCTACACCAGACGGTTCGCTTTTTCAGCTTCGCTACGCGAAAGGTGACACCGTTGCTGACGGTCGACACCGAAGCGCTCTGGCTGCAGCCGGGCCTGGCGCTATCGCCCGATGGGCGAAGGCTCATGTTCGCGCAATTGGAACATGCGAACGATGAGATTATGCTGATGGAGAATTTCCGGTAGCCTCGGGGACCGTCGCGCCTCGGACCTGAGCCGTGAGCGTCAGCGATCGGTAGTCCGCACGCTATCTCAGATGATCCGCCAAACGCAAAGCCAACGCGACGATTGTCAGCGTCGGATTCGCATGCCCCGTGGTGGGAAAAACGCCGGATCCGGCAATGTATAGATTGTTCACCGTATGTACTTTGCAATCCGGATCCACGATGCCTTCGTCCGGCGCCGCAGACATGCGCAACGCGCCCATGTGATGATCGCCCGTGTCCAGCCCCTTGTCCTCCCCCACGTCGCGCTTCAGCGGCCATTGCTCCGGACCACCACTCAAGTCGACGTTGATTTGGAAATCCGAAACGCCATGCTGCGCCAGCAGGTAATCCTTCACCAATTCCAGCCCTCGGATTGCCGTGCGCTTGTCTTGTGGGAGTAACTGCCAGTCGAGATGCAGCGCGGGTTGGCCAAACACCGGATCCAGTTGAACCGGGTCCAAGGTGATGGTGCTCTCTTCGTTGGGAACGGATTCCAAATTTATCGAAATCCTGGCCGACGGGCCATTGAAAAAGAGATTCGCGTGGAAGGCGCCGATCTCTTCCCGCACCATAGCCTCGGGCGTTGGCGCTAACGATCCCCACGCCTCGAACGCGAGTGGCCCGTCCAGCGTGACCGTCTTGCCGGAGTAAAACGGCGCATAGGGAGACGGATCGGAAAATGTCACCGTCGCGGCGTTGCCCAGGCCCGGATGTAGCATGAAGCCGCGCCCCAAATGCCCTTTGCAGTTGTCGCCCAGGTTGCCGGAGAGCTTCAACAGCCGAACTGGTTCAATACCGCCCAGGGCGAGTACAAAGGCTCCAGCCTGTACCTGGAAGCTTCTTCCCTGCTTGCCGTCTTCAATCGCCGCGCAGCACAACTCCGTCACGCTCGCTTGGCCCGGCGTGGTGGCGATGGTCAGTACTTGCGCATTGAATAAGACCGTCACGTTCGACGCAGCATTCAGTGCATCGTTGAAGTGCGTCTGGAAAGGAAAATAGGCCTTGTCCTGGTTCGCATGGAAAACAACGCTTTGCATCGAATCGCCGGCCAGCACCGGAAACGGTTGGCTACCCAATTTCCCGGCCCAAAAAGCCAAGTCGCTGTAATTGAAAGAGCCAAAGTTGCCGAGTAAGTTCGCCGCCTGGTAATACTCATTGAGCGCTTCCATCGTCAACGGCCAGCCAGCGGTGCGATAGCCGGGGCGCGGCGCCAAGTCGGCCTCATCCAATGGGCGCGCATTGTACTGGAAGTGGTTGGTCGTCCCGCCGTACATATTGAGCCGGGAGCGCGTGAGAAAGATTGGGTCCACGCCGCTCAGGAAAGGCCCGAGCGTGCCGCGGTAAATGCTCTGCAGCGCTTCGCCCGGCGTGGCTCCCGTATCGTCGAACGATCCGTTGGCGAGCAACAGGACCTTTTTGGACGAATCGATTAGCCGATACGCCATGATGATGCCAGCCGCGCCGGCGCCGGCGATGCAGATGTCAAAGTCCTTCACTATCGTGCCGGGGGCAAGTTCAGTCGCGTTGCGGTACATAAGGGCGGTTCCTCGCTTAACTAGGATACTGAAAGGGGCAGCCGGCCGAACTGCCCCTTTTCCCTTAGGGCCGGTAGCTCAATTCCGGCACATACCGGGAGATGTCGAACTGGGCGAATGAAGTCATAGGACGCGCTTTCTTGAGGTACGCGTTGTAGTGGTCCTGTCCTCCCATGGCCGTCACGATTGGCGGCGTTCCGTCAACATCGGCCCACTTGTCCACGCCGACCGTGATCCGCAGTTCATAAGACGGCGCTCCGAATCTTGCCTGCGCTACGGCGAACACCTTGATCTCCGACTTCTGAACGGCCGGGAACAGGTCGCTCTTTAGCAGCGCAAGATAATCGCTTACCTTGTCCGGGTGAACGTGGACCTTGACGCTCTGAATCATTTTCGAAGGCTCGGCTTGGCGCGGCAGGCTCAGTGCCGTGTTCACCTGCATGATTACCCGATCGTACTTCTCGACACAAGACAGGATCCGGCGTCCGATTGCCGTCAGTTCGACCTGAACATCCTTGAGCTTCGGGTCATTGTTGCGCGTGACATCGAACTCGGCCCACTTGGAGCTGTAGCTCACCGCCAGATACTCCACCGGCCCGGTGGCTCTTACCCACATGCTGTAACCCTTGTCATACCCGGCCTTCTTTAGAAGGGCGTTGTATTCTTTGACAGCGCCAGTGAAATCGCCCACGCGGTCCGGCTTGACAGTGTAGGTGGTGGTGGAGCGAATGCTTGGCGTGGACTGCCCGAATACGGGCCATGCCAGGCAGGAAATCATTGTGACCGCTCCAGCCAGCGTAGCTTTACCAAAAACTCGAATCATTGTCGTTCTTCCTTTCAAATTACCGGCCAAATTCTCGATATTCTTCCGCTCCCTTATGGTTGCGGCTCAGTTACACGCGCCGGTTCCCGGGCGGTAGCCACCTTCTTCGGCGCCTCTAATAAGTCCTTCAAGTCGATCTTGGGATCGAAGGCGACCACGACGAAGCCGATCGCCATTTCCTCCCAACTCTGGTCGCCCCACCGGACCTCGGACTTAGGATCCGGGTTGGATGGATTATTGGCGGAGTTATCGAACCACAGCGTCGCTTCCACCCTGGTGCCCTTGGGCAGAATCTTAGTCGAAGCCGGCTTGTAATTATGCTGCCAGTTGAAATCGTATCGGGGCACGCTGAGCAACGCCTCGGTCTCGCCGGCCGGGTAGACGGCCCGCATCTCCGCCCCCTTGCCGCGGACGTGCATGTGCGGCGCCAGATAGACCACTTCGACATCGGACTTCAACGTGACGGCAGCCTCCACGCGATGATTCGCCGCGCCCGGTGGAATCACGAAGTCGCCTTTCGCCGCTCCCAGGGTATAGACGCGCTGCCGGGGCGGCTCGGCGGCGAAGATCAGTCCGACCTTCGACCGGTCCTCGGCGGCCTTGCCGTTGGTGGTGTAGTGCAGCGACAAGATCAGGTCGGATCCCTTCTTCAGTAGCCGGGCCTGCCCAGGTTGTAGCTGGTCCGCCAGCGCCCCGGGCACGTAGCCCGCGACGCGCTCGTCATTCAACGAACCTTCTTCCAACCGGTCGCCGTCACTCGATCGTTTCGTCTTACCGTTCCGGGGCGCGGGGACGAAGGGTTCGCCGATCGGGTATTCCCGCAGCCATTTCGAGCCGGGCTCCCGCGCAAAAGCGACGATGTGATGCACGACGGCGCGGTTCCCCGGGCGGATCTCCGCAGCCTTGACCCAGCGATCTTCGTTGAAATTGGTGGGAATGATCATATAGGTGTACTCGATGACGCCTGACGCAGGGATCCGATAACTGATCGGCATCTCAAACACCACATCCGGCTTGCCGATCTGCCAGCCTTCGACAAATTGCCGCAGCGCGGGCGCGTCCTTGGGATTGCCTTCTGCGGCGCCCGTTTCCGCCCAGCTTTTCAGCGTCTCTATTTCAGCCGCCGTAAGCGACGGATCGTTTCTCCATTTCCCGACCTCGGGAGCCGCGGACCACGGAGGCATCTTTCGCGTCAGCACGGAATCTCGGATCGCCTTGGCGAACGGCCGCGTCTGCGCGAACGTCTGCAGCGGCATGGGACCAACCTCGCCAGGCCGATGGCAGCCCTGGCAGCGGTTTTGCAGAATGGTGGAACGTCACTTTGGGCGGATTCGCGTTCAGCGATTGCGCGTGGGCCGCTACGCCGCAGAGGATGACGCCGGCCAGCAGGAATTGGGGCATGTTCTGTCTCTCCTTCTTGTCTTGTAAGGGGCAATCCGCGGAAGAAAGTGTTCATGGCTCGAACACTTTGTCATAATTCTTTCTGGGTGCAATGGATTCCGCTTCGCCGAACATCACGCAATTGCTAACGGCCTGGAAGGACGGCGACGAGGATGCCCTGGCGCAATTGACGCCGCTGGTCTATGGCGAGCTCCACCGGCTGGCGAGGGGTTATCTTTCGGCAGAGCGGTCGGGGCACGTGCTCCAGCCGACGGCCCTCGTCAACGAGGCTTTCGTCCGTCTGCTGGATTGGCAACCGGACGGATGGCAGAACCGGGCTCATTTCTTCGGCGTCTCAGCCACACTCATGCGGCGAATCCTGGTGCAATTCGCACGAGAGCGGCAAACCGCTAAGCGCGGCGGAAACGGGATTCAGGTGTCGCTGTCGGAGGCGGCCGGGATCGAGGCGCGGCAGGATCCCGATCTGCTGGAGTTGGACGATGCGCTGGTGAAGCTGGAACTACTCGATCCGCGGCACGCGCGTATCGTGAAGTTGCGATTTTTTGGCGGGCTCAGCCTGGAAGAAGCCGCGGAGGTGATGCAGGTTTCGCAAAGCACCGTCAGGCGCGATTGGGTAGTGGCGAAGGCGTGGCTGCACCAGCAGTTGAGCGGAGCAAAACAACCATAGGTGCGCGCCACGAATGGAATGGCAAGACGCGCCGAAAAAGGGCAAATGCGTGGTCGAACCGGTGTTCAGATAGATCAACCCAGCGCGGGAATTCGTCGATTCCCTCTAGTATATCGTTTCACTAAAAAGTAATCTCATCAAGAGCGCCAAATTTTCTCCAGCGATGCACCATCGGCGCGGCATTGATCTCAGCGATCCCACGTCGAATCCGCTGCTTCAAT
>JAYUSQ010000283.1:0-3506 GCA_043755595.1 Acidobacteriota bacterium
CGTCTAGCGGGATCGGACCCCGACCGCGCACCAAAAAGGCTCGCGCGGCGAGAACCGAATGTCGCCAAGCCCTGCGCGTTCCATCATTGCGGCGATCTCCGCTGGTTGGCAAGCGGGCAAGGCGTTATGGAGCGGTGCCGCTGTCACTTCGCTGCGGTTTGCGGCCGGTGACGATGTGCCGGTCTGTCAGCCGACCGAGGCGCGGGCAATCGAACCTGTCGAGGATCGAGCGCAACGGCGCAGCATCGACCATCCGGTCCAGCTGCAGGAATCGCAACCGCGTCTCCATTGGCCCCGCAACCGCCCTGATCGTCAGCTCGTCGAGATCGCCAAACAGCGCCGCCAGCCCTTGGTGGGTGAAACGCCAAAAATCGGGGTAGCCAGAGTGATCGGCGGTGTCGCCCTTGCCATGATAGCCGGTCATGAACGGGACGGTAAGGAGCAGGCGTCCGCCGGGCGCGAGGATACGGACGAGTTCGCGCGCCGCGCGGAACGGGTCGGGCACGTGCTCGAGCACTTCGAGGCAAATCACGCAATCCTGGCTGTCGTCGGGGAGGTCGATGGCCTGGATATCCAGGTCCAGATCGCAAGTGTCGGCACCAAAGTCGGCCGGGTCATATCCCGCCGCGCGGTAATTATGTCCGACAAGGAGCCGGCGAAAGGGCGCGAGTTCCTTGGCAAAGCGCTGGGAAGTCCCGATGTCGAGCACGTTGTTAGCCCCTTCGACCGCCTCGCGAAGGAGCTGCCCGAACAGGCGATAGGGCGCACCGGCGCGGATCATCGCCGCAGGACCCGATCGTACACAGCCATCGTTTCATCCGTCATCCGCTCGACGCTGAAGGCGTCGATCAAGCGCTTGCGGCCAGCCGCACCCATCGCCGCGCGCCGGTCGCGGTCAAGCATCCTCGCCATCGCATCGCAAAGGGCTTCGGGGTCGCGCGGCGGAACCAGCAGACCCGTGTGGCCATCGATGACGATTTCGGGGATCGCGCTGATCCCCGACGCCACGATCGGGGTCGAGGCTTCCATCGCTTCGAGCAGGACCAGCCCGAACCCTTCATAGATCGAGCTGAGCGTGAACACGTCGAAGGCGCGCATCACGACAGGAATGTCCGTCCGGAAGCCAGCCCAGATCACACGATCGGCGATTCCGAGTTCCACGGCAAGGCTGCGCAACCCGGCCTCGAGAGGTCCGAGTCCGACGATCGCCAGCTTTATCGGAACTTCTGACTTGGCGCGGAGCCGGGCAAAGGCGCGCAACAGCGTGTCGATCGACTTCTGCTCGACCAGGCGGGCGGCGATACCGAAGAGAACCTCGGCGTCGCTGACGCCCCATTCGGCGCGCAAGGCGCTAGCATCTACGATTGTGCCGGAGCAATCCGCAGTGGGCCTGAGCCCATATCGCACAACCGTTAGCTTGGATCGCAGATGAGCTGGCCAGCGACTCGCGAAATATTCCTTCACCGCCTGAGAAATGCAGATGACAGTCCTGGCCGGACCCGCGCAAACGCGTTCGACCATGGCTTCGCCTGGGCCATCGTAAAAGCGAAACTGGTCGATGTGTTTGCTGATCACGAGCGGCATCGTGGCACCAAAGCGGAGCGCAATGTATGCGTAAAGTTCCGCCGGCGGCATGTGGGCATGCAAGATGTCGGGTCGCGCCTTCCAAATCTCCCGCCTCAAACGTCCAACTGCGAGCGGATCGGCGTACCGCGCGGCGCGAAGGTCGACAGTATGGACCCCCATCGCGGTTAAGGCGTCCGCCCAGTAGCCATCGCCTTTAAGAAATGCCACGGTCAGCTCGATCCCGCGGCTCCGCAGCCCATGGCATAGCTCGACCAGATGGGTCTCGGCCCCACCCTTGCTAAGGGTGGTAATCACGTGAAAAATGTGCATGAGGGCCGTAAATCTGAATCCGAAGGAAAGCTATCATAGTTAGATGGCGTGGCGATGCAAACCCTTAGCGGAATCTTCTGTAAATCGCTCGCCGAGCCGAAGTCAAATCTTACGACATAAAAATAGATAGAGTTATGGGCAAATGTTCTACGGAAATATAGAAAAGTACCGAATTTCACGAGAATTGCTGGCGTGCGCTAGTAATGCAAAAATTCTCGATTTCGGAGCTGGAAATGGCTCTGATTGGCCTTTTTTTATGGCTAAAAGACCTGATGTTCAGTTTTATTTTTTTGAGCCAAGCGCGCGCTCGGCGGGTATTTTACGACGGCGGATGCAAGGTACAAATGCGATAGTTCTCAATAGAATGAGCGATTGCCCGATCGGAATAGACTACATTGTGAGTTTTTCCGTTTTTGAACATGTCTTCGATCGCGTGGGTTACCTTGCCGAGTGCAGTCGCGTCTTAGCGGGAGATGGTCGGATATTTCTTAATTACGACGACGGTCACTTCCGTTTTAATTTTGCTATCAATCAGGGAGTTCCTATTCTCCAGAACCTGATGCAAGGGAGAGAAGTGATCTCGAATTTGATCAGACCAGTCGCTGCGCGTGCTTGGCTCGTTCGCTTCTATCAAGCACGGGTGACGGAGGCCATAATAGATAAGCTTGTTCGGCGAGCCGACCTTCGGATCGTTAGTAAGCGATTCGCCAATTTGGTTTCGATGAAGCGCCTAGCAAAAATGATCGAAGCAAACTCGGTCGAGGCGTTCCACGAAACTTGGCTGCGCCTTGAAGATGAGCTGAATCACGCAGTTACTTTCTGCCCGAGCTCAGCGATGGGGCATAAAGACGCACGCTGGCTGGAAATGCCCTCTTGTACCTTGATTCTTGGAAAGAAATAAAAATGGAAATAAATTTTACGCAATCGTGAGATTCACGTACTCTCGTACAATGAGGCTAGCCTTGCGGTCTAACTTTAAACCGTCCTTTTGAAGGTGCATGGATTTTTCAGGAATATCTAAGATGAACAAATTTGAAATTGCGAATCAAAAACTTAAAGCCGTTTTTCCACAACATGACAATAGTGTGTTGGATGTCGGATGCCGCGATTGTATTTTTGAGCAATTCGTTCCTGAAGGATGGACCTATAGCGGATTGGATATTTTCCAGAACGACAAAGATTCCGTCACCTACGTTCAGTCTGTCGAAGAAGGAATTCCTGAGCCCGATCGCGCGTTCAGCTGCGTGGTAGCATTGGACGTCGTCGAGCACGTCGACAAGATGAGTCAGGTGATGACCGAACTGTGGAGGGTGACCGACAAAAAACTGATCGTAGCACTTCCGAACATGGCCTTTGCGTTTTATCGCTGGCAATTCCTTCTGAAAGGCTCGCTTGGCGAGAAATACAAACTGTCTTCCCATGGGAACGACGATGGAGATCGCCATCGCTGGGTAACGACGGCGGACGAGAGCGTGCGATACATGCGAGAGTTCGTTTCCTCGATGAACGGTCAAGCCACCCTGTCCTTTGAGCCGACCGCCGAATCCGGCAAACGCCGCGCATTTGCGAGAATTATGCGAGCAATCGGTGTTTCCGAGAATTTTTATGCG
>JAYUSQ010000284.1:0-10744 GCA_043755595.1 Acidobacteriota bacterium
CGGCGCGAAGCGGGGTTTCGCCGAACCAAGCGAGCGCCTGGAGCGTCGAAACCGCCGCCATCGGTTTATTCAGTGCAGTCGCCAGCCCTTTGACCGCCGAGAGCGCCACGCGGACGCCCGTGAATGAACCGGGCCCGGCGCTGGCGGCAAAACAATCGATCTGTTCCAGGCGAATGTTGGCGCGGCGGAGCAACGACTGCAACTCCCCGAAGAGGCGATACGAGTGGCCATCGGGCGAGTCGATGGCGGCTTCGGTCAACCTGCCGTCAGACTCCAACAGCACCAGACTGGCGCACTCAGCGCTGGTATCGATAGCGAGAACGGTCACTCAGTGGCCTTGAGCACGCGGTCCAATGCGTAGACTTTGCCATTTCCGTTGATCCCGTAGACGCGCAAATTCAACACGGCCGGATACGTGCGTGCGAGCGAGCGCGGAATCGTGAACTCACCCTTTTGGCTGGCGCCCAACACGCGGTAGCCCTGTTTGTCGTTGGTGGCTTCGACGGTCCACAAATACATCATGGCCTTGGCGGCGCGGGTATCTTTGGTGAGCTTGACCGAGAATTGCACCGGCTTGCCGACGGGGAGCGAGTCGCCTAACGGAGCTTCCAACTCAAACGGCACCCGAGCGGGGATACGCTCGACTTCCTGCTGGAAAATGGGCCGCGACTCAAACTTCCAACTCTTCGCCATGCCCTCTTTTCTCCCGTCGCGCGAAAGGTGGAGCACCCAATCGGAGTTGTTGTCGGGGGGCTGGCCGGTGAATTTCTCGCCCTTGTACTCCTTCTTTTCCTGTACGATTTCGCCGGTCGACGGGCGCATCCAGTAGACTTCGTATTTCTTCTTTTCGGTGACCACTTCGACCGGGCCGGGCTGTTCGAGATAGACGATGTACTCAATACCGCCGAGCGACAATGCACGGCCGGCGGTGATTTCGAAGAACGGCTCCAGCTCCCAAAAGCGGGTTTTTGAGAATAGATCGTTCCACGCGGTCATCGCCTTGGTCCCGGGCGTTTCCAGATACTTTGCGTCGGGGGCGAACTTGCCGCCGCCGTAAACTCCCGTATTGCCGTAGGTGGGATATTGGCCGTTCATCGCCGCATTCCAGAGGCGCTTACCGAAGGTATCTGAGTCGACGTGAATGGTGTCCGACTTGCCGGCGCCTGAATCTTCCACGGCGAAACCGGCATTGACCATCGGCACAAAATAAATCTGGCGTTCGATGGCGCCGAGCGCATCAGCCGATGATTTGTACATCACGTGCGTCATCCACTTATCCTCTAAGAGCGGGGCGGACGTGGCGATTGTGTCAGTCGAACGCGGATGTTTGTAGGGATCGAACTTCATGATCACGTCGTTCATCTGAATGAGCAAGGCGCGGCCGTTGTCATATTCTTCGAATTCCTGGATGCCTTGCCAGGTGATCATCATCGGCGCGTAACGCGAAACGACGTATTTCACGTAGCGTTCGCGCTGGTCGCGCTCCGGAAAAACGTGCGTCAGGTGGTTGCGGGCGCCGGCGAGGATGAGATCGGCAAACAGCCCCTTGGTGTTCATCGTGCGAATGCGGCGGTCTAGTTGTTGGAAGTGCTCGACGTTCGGCCGGTCTGGCGCGAGGTATGCTTTGCGGAGCCGCTCGTCGTCATGCATCACCAGGCCGCGAATGTGGTTGAACTTCTGTCCGGCGCGGAGAGTGGTCATTTGATCGAACAGCGCCTCATCCATCCAGGCAAAGCGGTAGGAAGTATCGCCCATCCACAAATGGCCGACGCGCGTTTCAGTCGTGGACCAGGCGCGCCGGTTGTCGACGCGGATGAAACCGGGGTGGCCCGAGCCGGTCGCCGCTATTTTGCCCTCCTTGCCGTCGATTGAGGCGACATTGGCGGTGACGCGGTACGTCCACTCGCCGGGATCGATCGGCGTAATCCGGATTACCAAGCGGCGGCCGCCATCCCAAAAGCCCGGCATCATGATGGTGCGAAAACGAGGCGAGCGAAACTCGGCGTGGAGTTGCACCGACAGATAGGGGTTGGGATGTTGCGCCGCTTCGGCCGCGGTCATTTCGTAGACGAGGTCACAGGGCGAGTGCGTGGGTACGGTCGCACATTCCTGAGCGGCCAACGGAAGAGCGAGCGCCCACGCCCAAAGCCCAAAGGAACGATCCGCCATATGCTACCTGGATAGCACATGGCGCGACCCGCTCACTTTATTCCGGCGATCAGGCGTGTTGGGCCGAGGTCGCCAGATTGCTGCGCAACGCGAATTTCACTAGCCCGGCGACGTCGTGGATATCCAGTTTACGCATCAGACTGGCGCGGTAGGTGTCCACCGTTTTGGGGCTGAGGTCGAGACGGGCTGCAATCTCTTTGGCCCGGACGCCATCGACGAGCATCGTGAAAACCTGATATTCGCGGCTGCTGAGGTGGCCGATCGGATCGTGGGTCGAGGGTTCATCGGAAGGCTGCAAAAAGAGCCGCCCGGCGCCCACCTGAGGAGCCAAATAGACGCCGCCCAACCGCACCTGGTCAAGCGCATCGAACAAGACGTCCGCCGAACCCGAGCGCATCACGAAGCCCTTGACACCGGCTCGCAACGACTCAAGCACAGTCTTGCGATCATAGCGGTTGGCGAGGATGACAAAACGCGTGGGCAGCCCGGCGGTGAAGCATCTGGAAACGACCTCCAGGGCATGCAAACCGCCCAAGTCGAGGTTTAGCAACGCCAAGCCGGGCTGAAACGCACCGGCGGCTTCCAAGGCGCTTTCTCCATCGGATACCAGAGCGGCGGTACGGTACTTGCCTCGCACCTCGCAAAGCGCGCCGAGAGCTTCGCGCAACAACTCCTCCGGCTCGGCGATCATAATGCTGGTCATTAGGGTAGTCGCTAGAATGTCCAGCAGTCTCCTCTTAGATACAGTGCCGTCAGGGAGGGCTTTGTCGCACGTTGATTTTCAAGAATCGACAGGCGATGCAGATCCAGCCCTCCCCAACTTGGCCGTTGCTTAAGAAAAGCTGCGGATGGCGGTGGCTTCGTCTTCGAAGGTCTCGAAGACCGTATAGAGCTTGGTGATCTGTAACAGGTCCTGCACGCGCTTACCCAGGTTCAACAGCTTCAAGGCGCCGCCGGTATTGGTAATTGTGGTGTAGCCCGAAACCAGCTCACCGATGCCAGAGCTGTCGATATAGGAGATTTCGCCCATATTGATCAAGACCTTCTTAGAGCCGGCCGCGGCCAACTCCTTGATCTTCTCGCGGAACGTGGTCGATCCCTCTCCGAGGGTAATGCGGCCGCTGGCGTCGATGACGGTCACGTCTCCAACTTGCCGGGTTGTCAGTTTTGCGCTCACTTCAGATAGCCTCCTAGAAAATCGAAACGGGACACTGGGTCCCGATTGTTGCATAAAATCGCTGCGGCCGTTCACCCTCCGGGCTTCGGCGGGTACTTTACCATCCGGATCCGGGTACCTTCGGGTTCAACCTTGCCGTACTCGATTTCATCCATATAAGCACGGATCATCAGGATCCCTCGCCCGGAATGCAGCATCATGTTCTCGCCGTTCAGGGGATCGGGAACTGCTTCGGGCTCGAAACCTCTCCCTTGATCTTCAACTTCGACGATCAAGCCGCCTGGACCGATCAAAACCCGGAAGCGGACCTTTTTCCGCGAATTATAGCGATTGCCATGGGCGACAGCGTTCACGAGCGACTCGCGCACAGCAATGCCGATGTCCTGCTGGGTGTCGCTGTCGTAGCCCAACTTCCGGGCCGCCTCCATCGCCACGACTTCGCCGCGATCCACCGAAGCGAGGTTGGAATCGAGCACCAAATCTGCCTGCAGGCTATCGCCGCTGTCGATTTCCGGCATATCGCCGCCGCGTTCGCCCAACGTCACCGGGCTGCCCCGGAACGATTCAAGGTCGAAGAGTCACCTTAATATGTTCGCGGAGGGAAAGTCAAGAAGGGGGTTGCCGAAAGGCTACGCGAAAAACTTCGTCACAGCTTCAGCGGTTCGAAGCACCATCGCGTCGGGCATGCGCGGCCAGAGGGGGAGGCTCACAATTTCGCGGCAAGCGCGTTCGGCGTGAGGTAGATCGCCGCGCCGCAGTCCCGCTTCGGCGAAGGCCGGCATCAGATGCATGGGTTTTGGGTAGTGGATGCCTGTTGAGATTCCCTGGGCGGTCAGATGAGCGCGGAGCGCGTCACGGCGCCTGGTGCGAATCACATATAGGTGGCGGACGCTTTCGGCGCTGGTTTTAACGGGGCGAACCGCGTCGCATTCAGCCAAAGCCTGGTCGTAGAGTGCGGCCAAACCGCGCCGGTCTGTGTTCCATTCGTCTAGCTTAGTTAGAAACGCACGCAGATAACAACACTGTAAGTCGTCCAGACGAGAGTTTAGTCCCTTGAAATACGAAACCTGTCCGCCGCCGCGGCGGCCGCCATCGCGCCACTGCCGCAGGCGGCGATTAATGGCTGGGCTATTGGTGACGATCGATCCGCCATCGCCGAGAGCGCCGAGATTTTTGGTTGGGTAGAACGAGTAAGTGGTGTAGGGACCGTAGGCGGCCAGTGGTTGGCCGCGATGTTGGGCCCCATGCGCCTGGCAGGCGTCCTGCACTAACACCGCGCCAGACTTACGGGCGAGCGCGCGGAAGGCCCGGAGATCGCACGGCTGTCCGTACAGATGGACGGGCACGATGGCAGCGGTACGGCGGGTAACTCGCGCGGCGGCATCGGCTGGATTCATCAACAGAGTCTCTTCGTCGATGTCGGCAAAGCGGATCGCGCAGCCGGCTGACACGATTCCGATGCCGGTGAACGGCGCGGTGAGAGCCGACGTAAGAACTTCCTGGCGCGGCGAGGTGATGCCGGCGTCGCGTAAACTCAATTCAATCGCGTCGGTGCCATTGGCCACGCCGGCGGAGAAACCGGTCCGCAGATATGCCGCCCACTCACGTTCGAAGGCCGCGAGTTGGGGCCCGAGAATGAAGTGCGGACGGCTGAATAGCTCACTGAGGTGAGTCCTCCATACGGCTTCGGTCTCGCGCAGGATCGGAGTGAAATTAACCGGGGGAACGATCATCCGCGCCACCGTTTGAACAGTACGACATGCACCCACAGCCAGATCAACTGCTGAAGTGTTTGAAGCAGCGAACGCACGCGGAAAAATTGGCTCTGCCCGTGGAGGCGCGGATAGTGGTGTACGCCCACCTCACGCACTTCGCAGCCGCTCAATTCCAGTTTGCGTACAAGCTCAACGCAAATGGTGCCGCTGGTGGACGTCAGTTGCGCCCGCTGCAGAATGTCGCGCCGGATGAGACGAAAGTCGCAGTCCACGTCGCGAATGCGGATCCGGAAGAGGAAGCGCGCGACGGCATTGTATAAGCGGCCAATCCAGACGCGATGCCAAGGGTCGTTCCGTTCCAGCTTGAAGCCATTCACGAGGCCAACTTTGGGTGTCGTCAAAGCGAGAAGTTTCGGCAACTCGCTGACGTCGTACTGTCCGTCACCATCGGTATAGAAGACGAGTTCCTTGGTGGCTGCCGCAAAGCCGCTCCGCAACGCGCCGCCATAGCCGCGATTCTCCTCATGAGTAATCACTCGAAAATATGGAGCGTATTGCTGACGGAGACGTTCGAGCACCGCCCCTGTATTGTCCTGGCTGCCATCGTTGACGGCTATGATCTCGAAGTCCTCGACGTATTGAGTCAAGACGGTCATCGCCTTGGCGGCCAAGTCCGGCGCCGACAAAGCGTCGTTATATGCGGGAAAGAATATGGTCAAACTGGCGGTCTTCAAACGATCGGCACCCAATACCGGCGGCAGTTCGCTTATGATCGCACACGCGTCCCGGTTTAGGCGAGAATTTCCTTCGCCACCGTGCCCGCGACATCGGTCAGGCGGAAATCGCGTCCGCTGTAACGGTAGGTCAGCTTGGTGTGATCCAGCCCCATCTGATGCAGAATCGTGGCATGCACGTCGTGCGGGTGGGTGCGATTTTCCACGGCTTTGAAGCCGAAGTCGTCCGTCGCGCCGTAGGAGATGCCGCCCTTGATGCCGCCGCCAGCCAGGGCCAGACTGAAGCCGTGATTGTTGTGGTCGCGTCCATTCTGCAGGCGGACCAAGCCGCTGACTTCGACAGACGGCGTGCGTCCGAATTCGCCTCCGATGATGACGATGGTTTCTTTCAGCAAGCCGGACGCCTTGAGATCGTGCAGGAGCGCACCCATGCCTGAATCGGACGAGCGGGCGAGCTTGCGCAGGTCCATGATGTCGTCATGCGTATCCCAGGGCTGCGAGTTGCCGTAGTAGACCTGCACCATCCGGACGCCGCGCTCCACCAGACGGCGGGCAATCAGACAACCCCGGTTGAAATCGCCTTCGCCATAACGAGCGCGCACCGCTTCCGGCTCTTTCGCAAGATCGAAGGCCTCCATCGCTTCACTCTGCATGCGGTAGGCGATCTCCATGCTGTCGATGCGCCCTTCCAGTTGCGGGTCGGTTCCTTCGCGTTGTAAGTGGATCTGGTTTAACTTGGCGAGCAAGTCGAGTTGCCGGCGTTGACCGGCCGGCGTCATTTTTTGATTCCGCAGATGCTGGATGAGCTTCTCCGGCTCTTTCTCGTTATTCGGCAGGTGAACGCCCTGGTGAATGCTCGGCAGGTAAGCTGAGGTCCAGAGTTGCGGTCCGATCACAGGCAAGCCGGGGCACATCACAACAAAACCCGGCAGGTTCTGATTGATGGTCCCCAGGCCATACGTGAGCCAAGAGCCCATCGAAGGATGACCCGGCAGAACGTGGCCGGCGTTGAGCATGAGTAACGACGGCTCGTGATTAGGCCGCTCGGTATACATACTGCGGATGACGCACAACTCGTCCGCCGATTCGCCCAGCTTCGGGAAGATCTCGCTTAACTCCAGGCCGCTCTTGCCGCATCGTTTGAACTCAAAAGGCGACTTGAGGAGCGTTCCCGTTTTACGCTCCGTCTTGAGGTTGCCCGCCGGCGCGAGCGTGCCGTGGAACTTAGTAAGCTGCGGCTTCGGGTCAAACGTGTCTACCTGCGATGGACCGCCATTCAGAAAGAGATAGATGACGTGTTTCGCCTTGGCTGGAAAATGCGGAGCCTTGGGGTCGAGCGGATTGCGCGAAGCGGGCGCGGCCATCAGACTGGCAAGGCTCGCCATGCCGAAGCCGGAGCCCATCGCCTGCAGAATTTCACGGCGCGATTGCATCATGTTCGTCTCCCTCAATCCACAAACAACAGTTCGTTCGAACTTAGCAGCGCCTGGGCATATTGCGCCCAGGCGTTTTCCCCCGCCTTGGCCAGGAATTGCAGTCCCAACTGCGTTTCCTTGGACGTCACCATGCGGCCGAAGAGTAGGCGATACGCGGCGGCGATCCGCCCTTTGTCGTCGATGCCCGCGTCGGCAACCTTCTTCGCCAAAGCCTGCGCCCGCGCTTCCAGGAAGCCGCTATTCATGAAAAATAGGGCTTGGAGCGGGGTGGCGGTTTCGATGCGCTGCTCGCTGGTGGAATTCGGATTGGGGAAGTCGAAGAGCGAGAGCGTGCCGTCCAGCTTACGGCGGCTGACGAAGCCATACACGGTACGGCGCTTGTTCGATTCCTCGGTGAGCTTCAACGCCTTGCCGCCCATCGCCGTGTCCAGTTCGCCGGTCACGGCCAGGAGCGTATCGCGTAGCGGTTCGATGTCGAGACGGCGGCGGCTGAAGCGCCAGTAAAGCCGGTTATCCGGGTCGGCTTCAAACCCGGCCGGGTCGCTCGCCGCCGCGAGTTGATAGACGGCTGAGTTCATGATCTCGCGATGTACGGCCTTGACCGACCAATTCCCTTCGATCAAGCGCGCCGCCAGATAGTCGAGTAACTCGGGATGTGAGGGCCGTTCACCGAGTTGACCGAAGTTGCTCGGTGTGGACGTGAGGCCCGAACCGAAGTGCTGCTTCCAGATCCGGTTCGCCATTACTCGCGGCAACAGCGGATTATCCGCGCTCGCCATCGCTTCGGCGAGTTCAAGCCGGCCGCTACCCTTCGTGAATGGCGCGGGAGTGTCTTTGCTGAGGATGGAAAGGTAGGCGCGGGGCGCTACGTCGCCCAGATTGTCGGCGCTACCGCGAATCCGGATGCGGACGTCCTTGGGCTTTTCCACGTCGGCGATGGTGTGGATGAAGGGATATTGTTCGGGCAACTCCTTCTTGAGCCGAGCCAGATCGGCACGCAGAGATTCGAGATGTTTCTTCCACGGCCCGTCGAGGAATCGGTCGATCTTGCCGTCCTTGTAATAAAGGACGCCGTTTGAGCCGAGCAAATCGCGCCACAGCAGATATTTGTCGCGCTCAAGCGCCATCAGATCCGCCGCTGCGAGGTCGCCGCGTTTTTGGCTGCCGCCGAGGCGAATCAGGTTCGTCTCTTCGACGCGCTTCTTCTCGGCGATCAGGTCCAGGACGCGCGCCTGCATGGTTTCGTCCAGAGCGAAAGGATGCTCGCGCTCCTTGGCCAGATACTTGGTCCAACGTTCCAGTGTTTCGGCATCGAGTGAATCATCCTTCACGCCTTTGCGGGCCACTTCAAGATAACGCGTGGTTTGTGCGGCGAGGATTTCGACGAGGCTGAGCGCTTGTTTCTCCAGATACTCATTGAGCTCTTTCTCCTTCGCTTCGATGCGCTCCTTCCGCAGCTTGAAATCCTTCACCTGCGCTTCGGGAGCCAAGGGATACTCGCTGAGTTTGGTGCTGGAGAAAACGCCGGACAGCGCATAGAAATCCTTGGTCGGGATGGGGTCGAATTTGTGATCGTGACATTGCGCGCAGGCGACGGTGAGGCCGAGGAAGCCTCGGGAGGTGGCATCGACCCGGTCATCCTGAAACTCGGGACTCAAGGCGTAGTAGCCGAGGCCAGCGACAAGTTTTGTGCGATCGGGGTGATCGAGGAGGTCGCCCGCGATTTGCGCCTTGACGAAGAGATCGAAAGGCAGATCGCGATTAAAAGCGTCGATCACCCAGTCGCGATAGAGGTAGGCGAACTCATAGGGCGAATCCATGGTCGAGTTCAAGCGGTCATCGGAGTAGCGCGCTACGTCGAGCCAGTAGCGTCCCCACCGTTCGCCGTAGCGGGGGGAGCCGAGAAGGCGCTCCACCACTTTCGAAAAAGCGCCGGGCGACGCGTCTTTCTCAAACGCCGCCACTTCGTCCGCCGAAGGGGGGAGCCCGGTCAGATCGTAGTAGGCGCGGCGAATCAGGGCGCGTCTGGAAGCGGGGCCTAAAGGCTTCAAGCCCTTCGCCTCTAGTTTGTTTAAAACAAATCGATCGATATCCGTGCGAGCCCAGGCCGCGCGTTTCACCGCTGGGGCGGCCGGCTTGCGCACCGGTTGAAAGGCCCACCACGCGCGCTGCTCGGGCGTGATGCGATATCCGGGAGACGCGGCGGCCGCCGCTCCCTTGTGTTCAGGCCAAGCCGCGCCGGCCGCGATCCAGGCGGTCAAGTCCGCGATTTCGGAGTCCGGCAACTTGCCCGCTGGGGGCATCTTGAGTTTGTCTTCGCGGTACGAAATCGCGCGCACCAGCAGACCGTCGGCTCCCATGGCTCCGCCGCGCGCACCGCCTTTTTCTATTCCGGCTCGGGTGGTCAGATCGAGCCCGCCCATCTTGCTGGCGGCGTGGCAGCCGAAGCACTGTTTGGCGAGCACGGGCCGGATTTTCATCTCGAAGAATTCCGGCGACGAGGCGGGCGCATCGGCAGCGCGCAAAGCCGCGCAAAAACCGGTAGTGGCGAGGACGGTGAGCAGACGCATGGACCTTTGCGGTAGATTCTATCAAGATATGAACGAATTCAATGGGAAGACGGCGCTGGTAACTGGCGCGAGCAGGGGAATCGGGGCGGCGACGGCGATCGCATTGGCGCGAGCAGGCGCGGCGCGAGTGGTGATTCAGTACAACTCATTTCCCGAAGGGGCCGCTGTCACAGTGGCCGGTATCGAGAAAGCGGGAGCCAAAGGCGCCTCGATACAGGCAGACTTGTCGTCGATGGACGGGGTGAACGCTTTTCTTGCCGCCCTTGCTAAGACGGCGCCGGAGGTGGACATACTGGTGAACAACGCAGGGTCGTTGGTCGAACGGCGTGCGCTGGTCGATTACTCCGAAGATCTTTACGACCGCATCATGAACCTCAACGCGAAGAGTTTGTGGTTCATCACCAAGGCGGTGGCGCCGCATATGATTGCCAAGCGCTCAGGTGCGGTGATCAACGTGAGTTCGATCGCAGCCCGTACCGGCGGCGGTCCAGGGGCGGCGATGTATGCCGCCGCGAAGGCAGCGGTGGCTGCGATGACGAAGGGTATGGCGAAGGAACTCGCGCCGCATGGTGTGGTGGTGAACGCGATTTCGCCTGGCACGGTGGACAACCATTTCCATGAGGTGTTTTCTTCGCCCGAGATGCTGGCGGGCGTTGTGAAGACTACGCCTGCGGGGCGGTTGGGGACCAACGAAGACATGGCTAATTCCATTGTGTTTCTGGCTTCGTCGGCGGCATCGTATATTCACGGCCAAACGATCGAGATTAACGGGGGCGGGTTCATGATCTGATCGGAGCCGGTTCCGCCGCATCCTCCATCCGCGGCGAAACCAGCCCCCGGTGATGCGGACCGCATGCTTGCGCATGGCGGCTTCCATGAGAGGGCTGCCATTGTCAAGACGTACAGCCGATCCTTTTTTGTTTTTTGCCACGGCTCACCGCGT
>JAYUSQ010000285.1:0-3475 GCA_043755595.1 Acidobacteriota bacterium
GGCGAAGCCGGGACCAACCGAAGAGACGCTGACGGTGGAAGGCTCCGTGATGGGCACGCCGCAATACATGGCGCCGGAGCAATTCGAAGGTAAAGAGGCCGACGCGCGGAGCGACATCTGGGCTTTCGGCGCGGTGTTGTATGAGATGGTGACGGGGCAGAAGGCGTTTCGGGGGAAGAACTACGCGAGTCTCGCCGGTGCGATTCTTGCCACCGATCCGCCGCCGATGTCGATGAAGCCGTTCACGCCCGCGTGGCTGCAACGGTTGGTACGGCGGTGCCTCAGCAAAGATCCGGAAGACCGATGGCAATCAATGCGCGACGTAGTGCTCGAGTTGCGCACGCCGCCGCCGGAATCGACAATCACCACTCCCTCGCGGTCGCGGCTCGGTTGGGTTGCTGGCGCGCTCGGGCTTGCCTTCATCGTCGCCGGCGCCGGCTGGTACAACAGCGCCACACGCCCAACTCCGCCGCGCCCGCTGATTCGCGTGAACGCGGAGATCGCGCCCGACGCGCCACTGGCGCGGGTCGTCCCCCTCGGCGCTCCCAGCGGTGGAAACATGCTGGCGCTCTCCCCCGACGGCGCACGGCTGGCGCTCACGCTGCGCGGGGCCGATGGCAAGGTGAGACTTCACACGCGCCTGCTGAGTCAGAGCCAGGTCACACCGCTGGCCGGGACCGAGAACGCCTATTCCCCATTTTTTTCCCCGGCGGGCGATTGGATCGGGTTCTTCGCCGAAGGGAAGCTCAAGAAGATTCCGGTGGAAGGCGGCGCGCCGATTACTCTTTGCGAGGCGCCGGCGTTCTTTGGCGGAAGCTGGGGCGACGACGGCAACATCATCGCGACCTTGAACAGGACCGGTGGCCTGTCGAGGGTCCCAGACGCTGGTGGCACGCCCGTACCGGTAACGAAGTTGAACTCCGCGGAAGCGGCGCACCGTTGGCCGCAGCTTCTCCCCGGCGGCCAAACGGTCCTATTTACCTCGGTTGCCAAGCTAAACTCGGGTTACGACGACGCGAAGATCGACGTGATCTCGCTCCAAACCGGCGAGCGGAAGACCCTGCGCCACGGGGGCTTTTCGGGACGATATCTCGCGGACGCTGCCAGTTCGAACGGGACCGGGCACCTCGTTTACCTGAACCAGGCCACACTGTTCGCCGTACCCTTTCACCCAGGACGCTTGGCCGTCTCCGGCACGCCGGTGCCGATGCTAGAGGATGTCGGCAGCGCTCGGATAGGCGGAGGGGATTTTGCGTTCGCGCCCGACGGAACCTTCGCCTACCTCGCCAACACGGCAAAGGCAAGGTGGTCGGTTTCCTGGGTAGATAGCTCCGGCAAAAAGCAGCCTCTACACGCTCCGCTCGGCCAATACGCCGCGCCGCGCTTCTCGCCCGACGGCAAACGGCTGGCGTTTGCGATGAACAACGGCAAGGGCCGGGACATCTGGGTGAAGGATTTGGAGCGGGACGCAACGTCGCGATTGAGTTTCCTGCCGGGTACGAATTCCAACCCGGTATGGACACCGGACGGCAAGACCATCGTGTTCGTATCCTCCAACTCGGTTGCCCCAGGGTTGTACGCGATCCGCTCGGATGGATCAGGCGAGGCGAAGCGCCTGACCAGCGGCAATCCCCTTGAGAACCCCTACTCGTTTTCACCGGACGGGAAGCGTTTGGCAGTCGGCACATCCGCCAGGAACGGCGACGACTCGGGAATATTCACGATGCCGGTCGAAACCGATCTTGGTCCGGACTCTGCCGGGATTCGGCTCGGTAAAGCGGAGCTATTGTTTAGATCTCCTTTCTTGGGTGCCCCGGCGTTTTCGCCTGACGGGCGCTGGCTGGCGTATGGGTCGGCGGAGTCTGGCGCCTTCGAATTGTATGTGCGGGCGTTCCCCGGGCAGGGAGGCCGATGGCAGATTTCGACGGGCGGAGGCCGCTGGCCCCGATGGTCGCGCGATGGCCGCGAATTGCTTTTTGAGACCCTGGATCAGCGCGTGATGGCCGTCAGCTATAGCGTCAATGACGGCTCGTTCTCGGCGGGAAAGCCTCGACTGTGGACGGAGACCCGGCTGCGGAGTATCGAGAACGATTCCAATTACGACCTGGCGCCGGACGGCAAGCGCCTGGCCGCGATCGTCGCCGACGATGGGAACGATGAGAAGCCGCCCACGCATCTGACGTTGCTGCTGAATTTCTTCGACGAACTGCGGCGGAAAGCGCCGGCGGACAAGTAACAAGCCCCCGGTTGACTAATTACTGATGAGCGCTCGTGACCCGGCTACATGAAGATCAAGGCTAGCAGTCATGCGGCTGCCGCTACCGCGATCTGGCGCGTTGAGCGACGTAGTGCTGATCGAGCGCCTGCCGCACCAGCGTCTTGATGACCGCTTGCCGGCTCACGTTGAGTTCGAGCGCTGCCTGGTCGAGTTCGCTCAGCATGCCCGCCGTGAGGTCGACATTCACGCGCTGAATTGGTTGCACCATGCGGCCCTCGCCTTTGAAAAAGCCGGAAACGTCCTTCCCCTGGTCCGCCATCCGTGCGATTGCGTCGGCGGAAACTGGCTTGACGGACTTACGAGTTTGCTTCATAAAGCCGGATTTCCTCCTTGCTCGATTTCCACAGCGTAACCAGGTGTAGAACCTCGCCCGCCCGATCTTCCCTGAATTCAAAAATCACTGAATACATCCGACCGCGCACCCACCCGATCGCCAGATACTGTTCCGGACAATCGCTCCTTCGATCGAGCCAGTAGGGTTGCTCGAACAGTTCCCGTGCCTCTTCGAAGCCGATTCCGCGCTTCGGATTCGCCCGGAGACGCCTGCTCTTGCGCGGATCGAAACTAAAGCGCATCGCGCCACTGTTATACCACATCGACTCCAATCGGTTCGACCGGCTTGTCCCTCCGGTGTTCGCTGCGATAAGCTGATTCGAACACCATGCCCCTTTCCCCCGGCGAGAAACTCGGCTCGTACGAGATCCTTGCGCCGATCGGAGCGGGTGGCATGGGCGAGGTGTACAAGGCCCGAGACACGCGGCTGCCCCGGACCGTCGCCATCAAGGTGCTGCCAGGGCACATCGCCGCGCGTGAAGATCTTCGCGCCCGTTTCGAGCGCGAAGCCCACGCCGTCGCGTCGTTGAATCATCCGCACATCTGCATTCTGCACGACATCGGGCCCGGCTACATGGTGATGGAGCTGATCGAGGGCGAAACCCTCGCGGCGCGCATCGGGAAGGGCGCGCTGCCTCTCGACCAGGCGGTCAAGTTCGCCACGCAAATCGCCGACGCGCTGGACCGCGCGCATCGCGCCGGAGTCACCCACCGCGATGTGAAACCGCAGAACATCATGCTGACGCGCGATGGCGTGAAGGTGCTGGACTTCGGACTGGCGAAATCCACGGCGAAGCCGGGACCAACCGAAGAGACGCTGACGGTGGAAGGCTCCGTGATGGGCACGCCGCAATACATGGCGCC
>JAYUSQ010000286.1:0-33797 GCA_043755595.1 Acidobacteriota bacterium
GGTCTGTTCCGCACTTCGCTCCGTCTTCTTTGGGTTGTCCATGCCGCTATCTCAGCAGCTTTGACGCGGCGGCTCAACAGGGGTTGGCCGTACGCCTACGGTGCAAGCTTGGCTGGGACATGCGGCGTTTGGCGACACCTGGCGCTTGCGTGAGCGGTTGTTTAGCGGGTTTCCACTGGTAGGGGCCGAACGGGGCCGCCGTGCGGGGGGACGCGCGGAGAGCGGGGGAGAAAGCCAACGCTGAATCGTCATCAGGGCATTTCCGCAGAGCTGCGAACCAAATGTAACAGGTCGAGATCGGAGATAATCGCAATATCCCGATTCGAACAGAACGCGACAACCGGGGTCTCGTAAAAATGCTGGTCGAGCGTGCAGAGGTATTCGGCCTTGCCACTAATCGCCGTCTGTAAAATGTGAATGTCCTGGGGATCTCGAATCGGCGGAGTGATTGTCTCATCAATCTCTACGATCTCGGACGAGGCAGCAAGAAAGGCGACGAACTGAGTGATTTCGACGCCGCTTAAGGCAAACCGCTTCAGGAGCCTTGGATAGTGCAGCACCCTTTCCACCTCGTCGAGCACGGACCCCGACAAGATGAGCCGGTGGCGGCGGCCTAGTAGCTCAAGCAGTAGCGCCCGGGCGGGTCCTGTCGCTCGCTGGTTTGCCCGGACGAGGATGGTCGAGTCAAGGGTGATCCTCACCCCACGGGCCGGTAACCAGGTCTAACGCTTCGGATGGCTTCATCGAGGATTTCCTCCCGCTCACTATCGGGGATGTCCTTGGTTCTTTCGTCGATCCTGGCGAAGTGGCTGTGCAGTTCACCGGTGAGTTGGCGCTGTTGCTCCGGCGATGGAGCTTCATGGGGCTGGTATGCTCGCACACTGATCGCCTCGTTGTCGCTGAGGGTGCGGCCCAGAAGGCGCTCTAGCGCAATTCTGATTGGCTGAGGAAGTTTTCGCGCGCTGTGGAGGGAACTCTGTTCCATGGAAGCCTCGGTAATTTGATGGTACCAAGCCTATTCTACGTCTGATCGAACGCCCTGCGAGGACGGGGAACTGTGCGCGGCGAGGCTGCCCCAGAAGCGCGCGGCGCCGGTGGCCGGGCGGTTTAATTTACACTGAAGACAGCGGAACACGGCCGTAATGCTGCGGGGCGGGTCCTGGAACAATAATCCAGAGAACGTCCGCGTCTCGAACCGTAACAGGAACGAGTCGGCGAACCGGAACAACAATATCGGGTTCCGGTGTGGCGGGTAGGCGGAGGAGCGTTGGCGCGCGGCTGCCAGACGGTGGCGACGCGCTGGAATGGGCCAGAGCCGGGTTTTCCACGGAAAGCCCGTGAGTGTCAACTCCGTTTCCGGGCCGGTGGTCCGGGCGTACGCTGTTGAAGCGGACGCCGAATATACAATCGACGCCCGGGCTTTCTGGTAGCTGAAAGGCGAACGTCTGTCCGGGCTGGAAAACCTGATCGGCAAAAAATTTTCCCCAAAGGAGGGAAGGGTCCCTCCTTTGGAATCCTCCCTCGTAAACTCAAAACTCTAAACGCTCAAGGATATTCCCCGCCACACCGGAACCCGAAATCGTTGCTCCGGACCGCCGACACGAGCCTGAGACGGTACGAGACGCGGACGACCCCTGGACTACAGTCCCAGGACCCGCCCCGCAGCACTCTGTATTTCCCTTCAGCCGGGCCCTTGGGATCCGCTTGCGGAGAATTGGCGTAATAGTTCTCGTCAAACCAATCGGCGGTCCATTCCCACACGTTGCCTAGCAGATCGCTGAGGCCCTCCGGGCTGTTGCCGAGCGGATAAAGGCCGACGGGGGTGGGATAGCCTGGCTCACCGCCGTAGTTGGCGTGGGCAGCGTCGAGAGGCGGCCGGTTTCCCCACGGATAGGCGCCGCTCTGGGGACCCCGGGCGGCGCGCTCCCATTCCGCTTCAGAGGGCAAGCGGCAGCTGGCCCAAGCGCAATAGGCCGCCGCTTCGAACCAACACACTCCTACCACGGGGCGGCTCCTATACTGCTGTTGGCGCTCCCAGTTTTCCGGCTCAGTGAACTGGCCGAAGCCTCCGGCAGACCAGTGTTTTCGATTCGAGTAGCCGTTGTCCTGGATGAAGGCTGCGTACTCCTGGACCGTGACCGGGAAGCGCCGAAGACGGAAGGCGCGGAGCGCGACTTCATGCACGGGCGATTCGCGGGAGGGGTCGGCCTGCGCGTCGTAGTTCCTTTCTTGCCGCGTGTCTTTCTGCGCTCCCATCCAGAAGGAACCCGCCGGGATGACGACCCAATTGTTTTCTTCCAGGCGTGGATCGCCGACCTGGCCGAGCGCGTCCGCCGCTTCGATGCGAGTTTGCAGCGACAGGCCAGGATGCCCGTCCCGCTCAAAGATGCTCATGACGGCCTTGACCGTGCGCTGGTAGTCCGGCGTCTTGGGCTGGTAATCCATTGGCTCCAGATCGCGCATCATGGCGCCGAGCAGGGCAACGCACGGGGCTTGTGCGGGAAGGGCCGGATTTTTCCCGAGGGTGGACAGGATGGCCTTGACCAGCCCTTCGATTTTCTCTTCGCCCTGAAGGCGGAGAACGGCGCCCAGCAGGCGCATGGTCTCGCGCCATTCCGGGCGGTACAGCTTGCCGGTGGCTACGACGCGCTCAATTTGCTTGTGATCGGGGAGGCTGGAAATTTCGCGAGCGGCGAGATATTCCTGGAAGCTGAGGTGCCAGAATTTCAGGTCGGCGCCAATCGCGGAGATAATGCCGGAGTCTTCGGTTTCCCGCTCCAGCAGCGATTCCTGCTCTTCGATATCGGCGCTGCCGAATTCGGCGGCCAGGAACTCAGCGGCCGTGCGGCGGTTGATCTGCACCAGGCGGCCCTGGGGCGCATCCTGCATGTGGAGCGCGAGGCGGCGCATGGTTTCAAGGCAGCGTTTGGCGTCAGGGCGGCCGTCTTTATGCTCACGCGCGGCGGCCAGCCAGTTGAGGACGGATTCATAGAGCTGGACGCGATGCTCCGGCAGGCGCTGGTCATTATGCTGCAGGACGGCGAGGGCGGTAAGCATGACCGGGTTGGCGGCCATCTCTCGGATCTCAAAACGGTGTTCGATCGCGTCGCCCAGTTCGCGATGGAACTTTTCCGATTCGGCGGGGCTGAGGGCCAACGCGCGGGCGAAGTGGTGGAGGAAGGTGAGCTTTTCGGGCGTTTCCAGCGCGCCGATGCGGAGCGGGTGGAAGCCGGCGAGGATGGCATCGCCTTCGTAACTGAGCGGGCGCGTGGTGACCAGGAAATCGCAGTGGTGAAAGGTGCGGGTGGCTTGCTCAAAGATGCGGGCGATGCGTTCGCGCGTGCGGCGGTCTGGCGCTTCATCGAGCCCGTCGATCAGGATGAGGCAACCGCCGTCTCCGGGCGCGGTGAGTTTGCTCTCGAAGAATTTGTAGCTGAGACCCCACTTGAATTCCTGGCTTTGTTGGGCGAGGAAATACGGGATCCAGTCCGGGGAACGATCGGGCTTGGCGTTTTTCGAATCGCCGGTGAGGAGCTTGGCGAGGTCGCCAATGCGGATGAGGAGAGGGAAGCGGCGGTCATCGGGGGCGAGGAAGGGGGCGGCTTCCGCCGGGCGGGTGTTGCGGATGGTGCGGCAAAGCTCAAAGGCGACGCGGCGGAGAAAGGTGGATTTGCCGGCGCCGGGTTCGCCAATGACGACTAGCTTGCGCTGCGAGATGGCGTCTTCAAGAGCGGTGCGGCGGTGTGGGCGGTCGAGGCCGGTACGCTCTTCCGTGGCGGCTTGGCGATCAGTGGCGGCGGTGAGCGTGGTGAGCGGGATGTAGATTTCGTCGATGCCGAAGAAGTAAGGCTCAGCGCGTTTGGATTTGAGGCCGCGGATGCGGATTTGGCGCGTGTCGTCTTCGAGATATTTGAGGTAGAGTTCGTGATCGGCGGCGCCGGGGAGCGGGTTGTGGGTGTGGCGCTCCAGCCAGTCCTGCAGGAGTTGGACGGTGGCGGCGCGGAGGGAGAAGGGGTCTGTAAAGAGTATGGGCGGCGGTTGAGCCTGGGCGAGTTGGGATTTGAATTCAGCGAGGGCGGCGAGGTTGCGTTTGACCTCGGCGATGACTTGCGCGGGGTTGGGAGAATCGAGCGCTTCGCGGGTGCGGTGTTCTTCCTTGAGCTCGGCGGGCCACGGGTGGGCGGGATCGATGAGGAAGACGGCGATGGGTTTGGAGAGCTTGAGGGCGCGGTTGTACTCCAGCGCGGTGAGGGGTCCGTGGCGGTGGGCGACGATGAGCAGGAAGATATCGGCTTGGGCGATGGCGGCTTGGGCGGTTTCGGGTGTGGCGGTGGCGCCATCGGAAAGAACGATGGCGAAGCCGAGGGCGTGGGCGGCGGCGTGGACTTGCTCGCGGTACGGGATGAGGTCTTCCACGGTGGAGGAGATGAAGATGGTGGGGCGGGGTTGGAGCTTTTGGCGGGCGGCCTCGACCAGGCGGGTGAACGCGGCGCCGCTGCCGGGCCACGAGGAAAGGTCGAGGGCCTGGACTTCGCCGAAGCCGAACGGAGGATCGATGGCGGCGTCGAGGAGGATGGGGAGGAGCGTGTAGCGCCGCTTGGCGACGGTGGCTTCTTCGCGGACCCAATCGGCGGTGACGGACAAGCGGCTCCAGCAGACGATGACGCAGTGGGCGTCTTCGAGTTTGCGGCGGATTTCGTGGCGCCAGTTAACGCCGGGGGCGGTGTGGTTGTCCCACCAGACCGCGATGCCTGCGGCTTCCAGCGCGGCGCGCAGCTTTTCGACGCGAGGCAGATCTTCGCGTTTGTAGGAGAGGAAGACGTAGGGGCTCTGGGCGGGAACATCCATGGTAGTGCGAGTGGCGGGGGGGCGGTTGATTATTTGGGCGGCGATTTGAGCGAAGGCCTGGGAATTCGGATCCTCTGGCGCATCGCGGGAAACAATCACTTCACTCAGGAGCAGGCGCTCTTGCAGTTCAATCTGGGCGTCTGGAATCAGGTTCCGTTGCTTCAAGTCGTCCAGACGCCGCTGACGCAGGGCGGGGTCGGACACCGGCACGGGACTGGCAAGCAAGAGGATTCGAATAGGGGTTTTCCGCAGCTCAGCGCCACGGGCCTCTAACGCGCGCTTGATGCTTTCAATCCCGTCGATGCCCTGATGGCTTAAGTTGAAGACGAGCACTACGGTGTCGGCCAGGGCAGCCGTACTAATACCGGCAAGATCGGTCAAGCCGGTGCGGGAATCGATCAGGATATAGTCGGGTTCGAACTCTTCGGTGAGAGCTTGTTGCACGGCGTCGAAATAGTGAAAGCCGAACTTAGTGCCAGGGTCGAAGAATTTGCCCCAATCTACCTGGCTGTACCGCTGCGCATAGGAATCCCCTACTACGCCAGCGGGGAAGATGTGGAGCTTGAAGGACTGGTGGGTTTCATCTTGAAACGGGAGGACCCATTTTTTCAGCGACGACCGGATGGCGTCGAGCCGAGGTTCCGGATCGACTAATAGGTCGACCATTCCGCCTTTCGCGTCGGCAGCCAACGATTCGAAGATGGGGATTCTGAGTAATCCCGGCGCTTCCAGATCGAGTTCCCAGATCAGCACGCTTTTACCAAGCTTGGTGAGATGAAAAGCGATGTTGACCAAGGCGAGGCTGCGGCCGACGCCACCTTTGTAGGAATAGAAAGTGATGTTCTCGGTGATGTTCTTCTGCATCATGCCGCTTGGAGTAACTGTTTGGGTGAGGGCGGGGTTTTGGAATGATCGAGGCGGGAGTTAGTGGCGATCGGCAACTCATTCAGGAAGTCTTCCAACTCCCAACGGAGCCGATCGTCCGGGCGGCCTGCGAGGGCGCGAAGGAGTAGTTCACGGGCCTCTTGAATGTCTCCGAGGCTGACGGCGAGGCTGGCGGCGCTGCGATGAATGATGGCGCGGCTGGGCTCTGGAGCGGCTGAATCGGCTAGCGTCGAGGCCGCTTTGGAAGCCAGTTCGAAGGCTTCGCGAAGGCAATTCCGTTCTTCGAATCGCTGCCCTTGGGCCTGGAGCAAACGCGCTTGGGTTGCGTGGCCCATCGCCTGATCGTGCAGGCCGCCGGCTTCGCGCAGTATCGGTTCCCAGTCGGTCATATTCTCTTAGTCAGGTTCGTGGACGGCGGTCCGAACATTACGATGGCGGCGTAGCCCGGTCCCATGGAATCAGACCGCGCCATCTGAGCTAGCTTTTCGCGAAGACGGGGACGGAAGCGCCGTTGTTCATTCTGTAGTATGCCAGAGATCTCAATGCGGACGAGGCCTTGAAAAGCCAAGTCCGAAGACGAGTCGCCCAGGTAATAATCTACTCCCGTGCCGCTGCCTGTAACTCCCGTTCCGCCGGCGGCTATTTTCAATTTGGTCTTACCGAGGCAGTGCATCGCGACCCGGACGGCAATGCACTCGGCCCCCATGTCGATGACGGCTGTCGATGTCGCTTCACCGAAAGTATCCTTGTGTTCCCTGGTTGAGGCGGGCCAGATCAGGCCGATGCTTCGGCTAAACTCGCCGTCGACTTGCATCGGCTTCGATTGTGGATGATTGTGATGATCGAGACAGATGGCGGCGCAGGCCCGGAGACAGGTCAAGTAAGGCTCGAAGGTTCCCGGCATTTCCCAAGGTTGGCCCAAGTCTATCGTCATTACCTTTGGAGAATAACATTTGAGAATCTGCACACTCAAAGGACAGGCCGAGGCCCGTCCTACGTCATTTCGTAGGCGAACTTACCGTCTTCTCCTACCGTCACATTGACTCCCACCGGTTTGGCGCCTTCGGCCATCTTAGTCAGCAGCCGCTGCGAAATTTCCGGCAGCAGTGTGTTAGTAAGAATGTTGTCCACGTTGCGGGCGCCGCTCTCGACTTCGGTGCAGCGGCGGGCGACTTCTTCCACCATCGCCGGATCGTATGTGAACGCGATGCGATGATTCTCCATCAAGCGGCGTTGGATCTTGCCGAGCTTGAGGCGGACGATTTGTTTCAGATTTTCGTCGCGTACCGGGTAATACGGGATGATCACCAGGCGGCCCAGGAACGCGGGCTTGAACACCTTATCGAGCTCGGGCTTCATCGCCTTCGATAGGCCTTCGGCGCTCGGCATCGTCTCCGGGTCGGCCGTGAGCTTCATCACCATCTCAGTCGCCGCGTTGGACGTCAGGATGATGATCGTGTTCTTAAAGTCGATCGTGCGGCCTTCGCCATCTTCCATATGGCCTTTGTCGAAGACCTGGAAAAAGAGCTCCAGCACATCCGGGTGTGCCTTCTCCACTTCGTCCAGCAGCACCACCGAATACGGCTTGCGGCGCACCGCTTCGGTGAGCACGCCACCCTCGCCGTAACCGACGTAGCCGGGAGGCGAACCCTTGAGCGTTGACACCGTGTGCGCTTCCTGGAACTCGCTCATGTTGATGCTGATCATGTTGTGCTCGCCGCCGTAGATCAGGTCGGCCAGCGCCAATGCGGTTTCGGTTTTGCCGACGCCGGACGGGCCGACAAGCAGGAAGACACCGACGGGTTTGCCCGGATCGTCCATGCTGGCGCGTGCGGTGCGGATGCGTTGGCTGATGGCGAGCAGCGCGTGCGACTGGCCGATCACGCGTGCATTCAAGTGGCGCTCCAGCTCTAGGATCATGCCGATCTCGTCTTTGAGCATTTTGCCGACCGGAATGCCTGTCCAGGCCGAGATCACTTCGCCGACAATCTGCGCATCGACACAGACGCGGATGAGCGGGGTCTCGCCCTGGAGCTCATCGAGTTCTTTGTTGAGGCGGTCCAGATCGGCGCGCAACGTTGCGGCTTCGGGCGCTTCGAGCTTGGCTTCCAGTTCCTCGCGCACACCGCGGATCGAGTGAACGAGATCGCGCTCTTTCTCCCAACGAGTCTTCAGATCGGCGAGGCGCGCCTCGGTGGCCTCGCGATCCACTGCGATTTTCGCGAGACGTTCGGCGTGATTGGCCCCGAGTGCCGCTTCGCGATCGAGCACGCGCTTCTGCACTGCCAGATCGTCGATCGTTCGCATGGCATCTTCCACGGCCGCGGGCGTCGCGGCTTGGCCGAGAGCAAGACGCGCGCAGGCGGTATCGAGCACGCTCACCGCTTTGTCCGGCAATTGGCGATCGGCAATGTAACGATGCGAAAGGCGAGTAGCGGCGGCGACGCCTTCATCGAGAATGCGCACTTTGTGATGTTTCTCCAACACGCCGACGACGCCACGCAGCATGAGCGCGCATTGCACTTCGGTGGGCTCTTCCACTTTCACCGGTTGGAAGCGGCGGGCCAGAGCCGGATCCTTCTCAAAGTACTTCTTGTATTCGCTCCAGGTGGTGGCGGCGATCGTGCGCAGTTCGCCACGCGCCAGGGCGGGCTTCAGGATATTGGCGGCGTCATTCTGGCCAGCCTGACCACCGGCGCCAATCATGGTGTGCGCTTCATCGATGAACAGAATAATCGGCGTCTCGGATTTTTTCACTTCGTCGATCAGGCCCTTGAGGCGATTTTCGAATTCACCCTTCACGCCGGCGCCCGCCTGAAGCAACGCCATATCGAGCGTGCGCACGGCGACGCTCTTCAGCGGCAGAGGCACGTCGCCCTGGGCGACACGGAGCGCGAAACCTTCGACCACGGCGGTCTTGCCAACGCCCGCCTCGCCGACCAGGATCGGGTTGTTCTGGCGGCGGCGGGTGAGGATGTCGATGATCTGGCGAATCTCGGCGTCTCGTGCGAGCACCGGATCGACCTTGCCCGCGCGGGCATTGGCAGTGAGGTCCACGGTGTATTGATCGAGGAACGGCGTCTTGCTGTTGGGGTTTGGCGCGCCAGGCTGACCGCCACCGTCGACACTGCCTGGGCCGCCCGCGCCCGCTTCAGCCGCCGCGAGCGCGACTTCGGCCGAGCCGCCCACGATGGTTTCAAAACTCGCGCGTAACGACTCGGCGTTGATCTTGCGCATCTCCGGAAGAAGATCGCGAACCAGCCGCGCAAGGTCGGGATCGGTCATCAATGCCAGCACTGTGTAACCGGTGCGAATCTGCCCGGCGCCGTGATTGAGTGAGCCCAGTGTCCACGCTTCCTTCAGCATGTCGACCAGGCCGGTGCCCAACGTGGGCGTGCCCCGCGAGCCGCGCTTCAGTCGATCCAGGCTCCGATTGATTTCGTTTGCGAGGCGCTGCAGATCCATGTCGAAGAAGCGCGCGATCATCGGCAGATCGTTGCCGGACGGCTCGGCGATCTTGGCGAGGTAGTGCTCGATCTCGACTTCAGAATGGCCGCGAGAGCCGCACAGCGCAGCCGCGCCCGTCAGCGCCGTGCGTGTTTCATCGTTCAATTTCGATATGAGCGCTTTCAGTGATACCGACATAGTAAGGCCTCCACAGTTGACGAGTCTATTGCAGTAACAATACCGTATCTTCGGGGTCGCGCGGAAAGTGCGGACGATTTTTCACCCAGGATGTCCAGCCGAGTTGAACCTCGGCGGCCAAGTCACAGGCCGGAACATCTTCACGCCGCAACACCAGTTGTACTTCAAACTCGATCTGATCCCGGCTGAAGAACCGCGTCAGTTCGCGCAGGCGCCGGTGGCCGGATTCACCCGGCAGAAACCAGCGGTACTGCGCGATCGTCAGCGGCCCCAGCCGGACGCGCACGCGCGACTGATGATCGAATACTTCATCGCCGACCACTGCGCCGAGCCCGAGTTGCTCGGAAGGATCTTCGTCCTCGCTCAAGTCACACGTCGAATCGCCTTCGAGGCGGCACCATGAACCGACAAATTGAACGACGTCCACCGGCACCCGGAAATAGTCCTCCAGGATCTGTTCAAGCGCCACGGCGGAACGAGCCTGTAATCCGAATAGACCGCTGAACCAGACAAACGTTTCATCGTCGACCTCGTGCCGCTGGCGCAACCCCGCGGTTCCCAGCCCGGCGAGCGAAAGAAACGCCATCGACATCTGGTCATCCATGCCAAGCGGATAACGCATCGGCAACCGGTACTTGCCCCAGGCGCGATAGAACAACGACGTCACCCGGTGGTTGAACATGTCCAGGAAATCGCGTAGCGTAAAGTCCTTCGAACGCAAGCGATCCTGGACGGCGACGGTATAAAGGCGCGGCAACACGCCGAGCGGCCCGGTCATGCCAATGAAGTTGACCAGCATTTTCCACTCAGCCGACTCGGTGTCGAGCGATTGAATGGAACTGGCTGGGAAGGCGAGCGACGGATAGGCGCCGAAGCGAATCACTTCGGTGGATGGCTCGTGAAAAAAACCCACGCGGCGGCCATCGCGCGCCTGCTCCAGCAGCCAGACGGCGCGGAAGAAATCGAACGACCACGGCTCTTTCGCGAGCAGTCGCATGACCGGCGCGAATCGGATGGATTCCGCCGCCAGGGCTTCTGTGCGGCGCGTCACGAGGCCGGCATCGGAGAGCTCCAGCGAGTCCGCCGCTCCTACATCAGAATCTTGCGGCCCGATCTCGGAGGCCATTTCCGGAGCACCTCCCTTCTCATGGTGCTGCGGATCGTCAGTTGGCTGAAGCTGTTCAACGACGTGTACATGCCGAGGAAACGCTCGATCACGCTGACGAAGAGGAACAAGCCCGCGCCCGCAAACTGCTTCTCATCCAATTCCATTTCAACCGCGGCGCCGCGCGCGAAACCGACGCCGTGCTCAGAAACCACTCGCGCGAATTGGGGCGCGCTGGACACGGTCCTGATCGCGTCGATCTGGCGGCGCGTGTGGACCGGACCGGCGTAATCGTACAGGCGCAGAATCTCCTGCAACGCTCCCGCGCCTTCTGTGACGAGCGAAAGATGATTCAACGAAAGGTGCGAAATTAAACGCCACATGGCGCCGAGACGATCGGGTGCGGGCGAAGTAGTGGAGGGGGGAACCAGGGCCGTCACGCGTTGGATCGCCCCGCCGCCTTCGAATTCGAAATCTCCGGTAGTGGAGCCCCACGGCAGAGAAGAAGGCAGATCGCGGTTAGTACACAACAAACGGCAGGTGATCGATTCCGCGTCCGGCACCAACGGCCGCGCCGAGAGATCGATCAACGTCATAAACATTTCCGATCCGCCATCGCGCCATGGCGTAATGCGGCGGGTGGCCTGCCAGAAGGTGCGTTTGCGTTCCCGGTCATCGGAGTGGCGATAAGAGTACAGCGGATCGTAGGCGATCACTTCGCCGGAGCCGGGATTGGCGGTCACCACCGATTCAACCGAGAAAATCTCCATGAAACGCTGGCGGCGCGCGTCGGGCACGATTTGATATTCGTGCTGGGTCTGGCGCAACATGATCGGCTCGGCGGTCTGCTCAAACAGATTGACGATCGGTGTGCAATTCAGGCGAAAGGCGCGCGCGGTTGTGCCGTTTCGCAACATTTCCTGCCGGTCGTCGCGCTCAAACGGCGAGAGGAAAATGAGAATCTCGGCGGCGTTGGTGAAGCCGTCCAAAGCGGGGGCCAGCCCTTGCAGATCGAAGAAAAGAAATTTCTGAGGGAAGGCGAAGTACTCCTGCAACAAACGATAACCGTCGAAGGAGCGGCGAGTGTAAGGCAGCAGCGATTGATCTTCCGCGAAACCGGCGGGCTGGATCGCCGAGGCGGGCAGCCGGACAGGCTCGCGTTTGCGGCGATTCGGATCGCGGATCAGCACCTGCGTGCAGTTGTTGAGCAGCACTTCGTAGAGCGCGTGCGGCAACTCTTCGGACCCATGCAGGTAGAACCGAAGCGAGTCCATGCCAAGCTTGGCGAGCGGCACTTCCGGCTGAGTGCGCAGCAGCAGCCGCACCACGCCGAGGGCGCCGGTGGTCTTAACCGGCGGTTCAAGTTTGTCGGGCGTATGCCAACCGGCTTCAGCGAGTTCGACCGGCCAGATCGTCGTTTCAAAACAAGTTTGAAAGCGGCAGGTGACGCCCTGCGATGGGCGCGTGAACAGACGGCTGGCGCGCGGGACCGTGATATGAGCCGTCTGTTTGCCTTGCCCCGGATCGGGCTTGAGTTCGGCAATCGTGAAAGACGGCAGCGGGCGGACATAGTGCGGATAGACGACGTTCAATAGCGCGTCGGTGATTTCGGGAAAATCGTCGTCGAGGCGTTTGTGAATGCGGGCGGCAAGGAACGCGAAGCCTTCGAGGAGGCGCTCGACATGCGGATCTTTCGACTCGTTGTCACCCAGTTGCAGGCGGTCGGCGATCTTGGGATATTGCTTCCTGAACTCGACGCCCATCTTGCGCAGGTAACCGAGTTCAGCTTCGTAATGTTGCTTGAGTTCGTCCATCCTAGGCGCCTTTAACCTGATAGTCGCCGCGCGAGATGTCGAGCACGGTGTCAAAGGCTACCGGCTCCGGGGCCGGATCCATCTTCAGCAGCGCGTTGACGACGAAGCGGAGCTGCAGCGTCTGCGGTCCCTCATTGTTGGGAGGGATATCGACGGAGACATTGGTTAAGCGCGGCTCATGCTCTTGAATGGATTGTTGAATTTTTCTGGCCAACTGCTTGCGGGTGCTCTCGCTTCGCGCCGAAAATCCGCTCAAGTCAGGCAGGCCATAGGTAAAAACGGAGGCGCGCAACTGAGGATGTTCCGGACCGGGCTCCCACGGCGTGGCGCGGGTATTGAGCAGCGACTCAAGATCGCGACCCACCGCATCCTTATACAACCGAATCGCCTGAAAACGGGTGGGTGGGACTTCGTGAAGGTTCTTGGGCTGGTCGTCCATCAACCGGTCGAAAACCGACATTTGCGGGCGGGCGTCGGAGGCAGTAGGGCGGCTCATGAATCGGGTTCTCGCTAGTCGGTCTGCTGAGCGATGGCCGCCAGCCACATGGCCGTTTCAGGATTGGCGGCGCCAGTGTCGTCGAGCAAAGTGGCCGTGGCGAGCGCGGGGTAGTCTTCCAACAGATGCTTGACTCCCAGACGAATCGCGCGCCCTGCGCCTTCGTAGCCTAATTCCTCACACGCGCGCACGGCGTAGCGTTGAAGATCGAGCCAAGCGCGGCCGCATTCGGTGGCCATCGCGGACTCGCACAACTCCAGGACCTGCGGCCAGGCGCCAGCGGCCGCCAGTTGTTTCAAGTTGGTGCGAATCTCAGTAGAAGGCGCCGACAGCGAAGCCAGCGGCAGGTCACGGCCGGCTGAAAAAAGCTCTCCCCAGCGGAGCCCTCGCATCAGCAGATAGGGCATCGGGTTCGAAGGGCTCTGGCGGCGAAGAGCGCGAGCGGCCACCGCGATGCGGACGATCGCCTCGGTCGAGTTCGCCGGCTCTAAACCGGAAACCTCGCCGATCGCCGCCACCATCTCGTCGAACGCGGCGGCCGACACGGCGGTGAAGACGCGGGTGGAACCGGCTGCAACTTCACCGCCAAGCCCGTCGAGTTGCGCCAATTCAACCGGGTCTGGATCCTTTTCAAGTTTCAGGCGGAGCAGGATGAGGACTTCGCTCTCGGCCTTTTCGAGAACCGCCCTGATTTTCGTGAAGCCCGGCGGGTCGCTAAATTTTTCGCGGCAGAATTCGTCGAGTTCGTCGATGGCTTTCCGGCACGCCGCCACGTTCACCTTAAGGTCTTTGTAGAACGCTTTCGGCGTGGCGTCGAAGGCTTGATAGAATTCCTCCGGCATCATCTTGCCGGCGTCCGCCGCTTCGCGCCGCTTCTCCTGAGCCGTGGAAGAATCGGCGTTGGCTTCCAGCGGCACGCCGCGCGCGTCGACGCATTCGTTGAGCGTCTTGCCGTTTTGGGTGACCGCGATGAAGCCAATCGCGAGTGGAGGCGAGGAATCCTTGATGCTCTCGGTCATCCCGATCCACTCGAGATGACGAACGCGCATATAGTAATCGCCTTCGTCGGGGAGCGGGTGGAGTTGATCCCAGTAACGGTCGAGCAATCCGCGGACGAGCGCAAGTCCTTCGAGAAAACCGGGGAGGCCATTGCGCCACAGCAAAGTTTCGGCCAACCACACGGCCAATTCAAGATCCTTGCCGCGCAGGGTCAGCATGCCGACGATCATCTCGACAACTCGATTCGCCTCCTTAGGAGCCCAAATCTCGGCCGACATCGCCCGCGGCGGACCGTTCCCACGCGGCGACATGAAGGCTTCGAGGGCCGCCTCATTGGGCCGTCGCGAGTCGCGGAGCTTTTCGTAGTTTTTCTGGACCGAAGCGGGTTCGCCGCAGGGGTTCTGTTCGGAGATAGGCTCGAGGAGATTCTCGGGCAGAAACGGCATCCGTCGAGTCTCCTACGATTCCTTCCGGGTGTCAGCCGCGCGATGGATCTCCAGACGCCGGACCTCCAGAATGGGGATTTCCTCCCCGTCCACTAACAACATTCGCTGTCCGTACGGTTGCTCGTTTCCTTGCTCATCGGCGCACCATTCCGTCGCGCGGCCCAGGCGAACGGCGGCGTCGGAGTGGCGGAAGGTAAGCGGCGAAAGCGCCGGAACCAGCACCTCGCCGAGTTCACGTTGTTTGAACTCCGGGGCCGTGGTGACGCGAGCGGGAACCCAAAGAAGATCCCGGAGCCGCTTGGGCGGTTCGATCGTGATGGCGGCAATCTGCGCAAAGGGAAGCCAGAAGTAGTCGCCTGCGGCAAAGACTTCAAGCCTGGCGCCCATGCGCGGATCGCTATCGCCGATCGATTGAAACGCGCGGCCGTTCAAGGTCCCGGCTACGGGCCCGCCGGCCAGCGGGCCGGGATACGTGGATGTTTCAAACATTTTCCGGCGAATCCGTTCGGCATGAAGCGCGGCATGATACAGGATGGCGCCGGCCATCGTGTCTTTGTTGCCTTCGCCCACGACACTCAGATGCTTTTCAGCGCGGTCATAATCGCCCTGGAAACAGAGCAACTCAAACAGCGAGGTGCGAGCCCGCGTATCGGCGGGGTTGTCGCGCAGATGAGCCGATAACCATTCGACGGCTTCGTCGAGTTTTCCCGCGCGCACCAAATCGTCGGACTTCATACGCTGTTTTGCCTTTCAGGAATAGGATAAGGCCCCCGCCCGGTGAGGCGAGGGCCTTCGTCGATTTGCGTGGTAAGAGTATTTCTCTACGACGTCTTCGTGCGCTGATCGTACGTGAAGATGTTGGGCGAGCTGAGCACGCCCTTGTCATCCTGCGTCTGATAGTTGATTTCGATCTTGCCGTAATCGAACGCAATGGACTCCTGCGGCAAGCCACCACTGCCGTCCGCGCCGCTGGTGCTGAAACTGGTGACGATCAGGTCGGTGAATTTCCAGACATAGTAGTCCAGTTGTTCCCCGCCCTGTTTCCGTACGAACAGGGTGGCCTTTTTGATATGGTCGCCCGTGGAGCACGACTTCATGAGCGAGGGGGAAGCCGCGCTGAGCTGCGTCGTGAAACTGAAGTTACCCAGCGACACTTTACCGGAGCCGCCGCCGGTGCCCATCGAGAAACTTCCGGGGTTGCTCTCGTGCCACGAAAAGCTAGTGATCTCTAGCGTGCCCGGGTGCTTCGCGTCCTTGCTCTCACCCTTGATTCCGTCGATTTCCAAAAGAAAGTCAGATGCCATGATGATTTAGTCTCCTTAACCTTAAACGTTACGAACTGACGCACCGCGCCTACCGGCACGAAGCGTGCTGCCTCCGATTGAACGATACCGTGCGCGCCAGCCTTTTATTGGGCGGGCGGCGGCAGGTCGGCCACCAATCGCAACGAAACTGCGATTTCGTCTAACTGATAATGCGGGCGCAAGTAAGCCACCGCGCGATAGGCGCCTGGCTTGCCCGGCACTTCCGAAACATCCACGCGCGCCTCACGGAGCGGGTGGCTGGCCTTGATACTGGCCGAAGCGTCGTCGTTGGCCACCGTGTAGTTGACGATCCAGTTATTGAGAAAACGCTCACACTGGCTACGCGACATGAAGCTGCCAATCTTGTCGCGCATCATCGACTTCAGGAAGTGGGCAAATCGCGAAACCGCCATAATGTAAGGAATCTGAGTGGAAAGCCGGGCGCTCGCGTTCGCGTCGGCCTTGTCGAAGATCTTCGCCTTCTGCGCGGACTGAACGGAGAAGAAAGCCGCGTAATCGGTGCCCTTGCAGTGACACAACGAAGCGAAGCCTTGATCGGCGAGTTCCTTCTCGCGACGGTCGGTGATGGCGATCTCGGTTGGGCATTTCAGCGCAGCGTCGCCATCGTCGGTCTTGAACGTGTGAGCCGGCAGGCCTTCGACCAAGCCGCCGCCTTCCACCCCGCGAATCGCGGCGCACCAGCCATACATCGAGAAAGCCGCAGTGAGACGGCTACCTAGCGCATAGGCAGCGTTGCCCCACAGGTACTTGTTGTGATCGCTGCCGTCCACGCCCTCTTCGAAGTCGAAGCCTTCCACCGGACTGGTGGCCTTGCCGTAGGGCAGGCGCATCAGAATGTGCGGCACGCACATCGCGACGTAGCGCGAATCTTCGCTCTGACGGAAGCTCTTCCATTTGGCGAAATCGGTGGTGTCGAAAACTTTCGACAAATCTCGCGGCGCGCCCAGATCCTTGAAGCTCTCCAGATTGAGCATGTCCGCGCCGGCAGCCGTCAAAAACGGTGCGTGTGCGGCGGCGGCGACGTTGGAAATTTTCTCAAGCAATTCCATGTCGTCCGGACTCTTGCCGAACTCGTAATCGCCAATGAGGGAGGCAAACGGCTCACCGCCGAAAACGCCATACTCCTCTTCGTAAACTTTCTTGAACAAGGCGCTCTGGTCGAACTCCGGCGCACGGCGCAGGTCACGCAGCAGATCTTTCTTGCTGACGTTCAGCACCCGGATCTTGAGCTTGTCGTTGGTCTCGCTCTTGTCGAGCAAGTACTTGAGACCGCGCCAGGATGCTTCCAGCTTCTGGAAAAGTTCGGTGTGCATGATCTCGTTCAATTGGAGCGAAACCATACGGTCGAGTTGCGCGATGCGCGCGTTGATCATCGCCTCGGTGTCGGCGGCGATGGTGATCTGATTGCCGAGCACCTGCGAGATGAACTCCCGCACCAGATCCTTGCCGCGCTGCTTGCCGGCTTGGTCCTTGCCGAGCTTCGTCTTTTCGATGATCTGATCGAGCAGGCCCGGTTGTTGGACGGTTTCAACCGTCTCCGCCGCAGCGGCGGCGGCCGACGCTTTGGCGTCGCTCATGCCTTACCTCCGCCGAGTTCAGCCTCAAGGGCCTTCATCTTCTCGGTGTTGTTCACGATGTCTTGCAGTTCTTTTTCAAGCGCGTCGTTGGTTTGCAGGCTGCCGCGGAGGTCGGCCAGTTTGCGGCGCAGGTCCAACATCTCGCGCAGGGCTGGCACTTGTCGCGCCACGTTCTCAGGCTCAAAATCTTCCAGCGACCGGAAATTGAGGTCCACCTTCAGCTTGGCGGCGCCCTCTTCATCGGCCAGTTTGTTCTCGACTGAGAAGGCCAGATGAGGTTTCATCTTCGCAAGGACGTCGTCGAAGTTGTCGGGCGTAACCTCGACGAACTTTCGCTTTTTAAGCTCTTCGAGCGGCTCAATAGGCTGCCCGGCGAAATCGCCCAGCACTCCCATCACGAACGGGATTTCTTTGATCTCGATGGCGTCGCCGGTTTGAACTTCGTAAGAAATCTGCACGCGGGGCGGGCGCACGCGGGAGAGTTTCGTTTGTGTGCTTTCTCTTGCCATGGTTCCTCGATTCAATTCGTTAAAGCGCCTCTTGCATACAATCCGGCGAACCATCCTCCTGAAAATCCCGAGTACTGATGGTACCGAGAGGCTGCCGGGAATTATCCGTCAGGCGCGATGCTCAAGTCAAGCCGCGCTCAGGTTGGAGCCAGCCCGCATCGCGACTGTTAAGCAGTCCCGATTCGCCCTCAACGCCGCCTCAATCTAATCCGCGAGAAAATGGCCCGGAAGGGCGCAACCGGCGCGCCCTTTTTTCGCGTTTATTTTGAAGTCACACGGGCGCCGGGCCGGACTTCGTCGGTGGCGCGCTCGAATATCCGGTCGCCGGCCCTGAGGTTGCCGAATACCTCGATCAAGTCGCCTTCGGCCGCGCTGCCTCGGCGAACATCAACCCATTCGGCGATCCCGCCGGTCACACGAATGACGAACACCCGCTCAGTCGTAGCCTTGATCGCCTTTGAAGGGACCAGCAAAGAGTTCCCGCTGCGGGCCTGTGGCCAGGCGGCCTCGGCATACATGCCGGGTGACAGACGCTGAGCGGGATTGGCGACGTCGAGTTCCACGGGCATCGTCCGGGTCTTGGGATCCACCGAGAGGGCCGGCCGCGCCACGATACCGGCGAATTTTTCGCCCGGGTAGGCGGCCACGGTAAATGCGACACGGGCGCCGCGCCGGATGTTACCGGACAAAGCTTCCGGCACCGCCACCACCAAACGCAGCTTGTCGATCTGCTCCAACCGGAACATCGGCATGCCGCTCTTGCTTTCCGGCCCCGCCAAGCTGCCTTCATGCGCCATACGCTCGGTGATGACGCCATCGAATTCCGCCACCACTTTCAAGTAGCGCACGGTTTCCTGGATCGCCGCCACCGACGCATTGGCCGCATCCACTCCACGCTCGATCGAGACGGCTCTCGCCTTTTCCGCTGCCAGCGCTTTTTCGGCCAACGTAATGTCATGGCCCGCCACAACGCCGGGCGTTGTGGCTGCTTCCCGCAGGCGGTTCAACGTGCTTTCGAGGGCCGCGCGTTTGGCCTCGACTTCGGCGCGTTGCGATTCAATCGATACGACGCGCGCCTTAGCTTCCAGGATTCGGGCATCCATCTCGGGTGCTGTTATCGTAGCCAGCACGTCTCCTTTATGAACAGCCGAACTCCGGTCGACGGCCACCGACGAAACGAAACCTGAGACCCGGGCAAACACGTCGATGCTGCGGAACGAGCGGAGTTCGGCGGGAAGCACGGTCGAGCCCTGCATAGGCCTGGCGGCGACGTCCACGAGTTTCGCGGAAATTGTTCCGGGTTCATCGGCGCCCCATGCGCTGAAAAATGCCAAGGCCAGAAGCGGGATCGTGCGTTTCATGTGTTATCCACCAAGTCATAATGCGCACTCGCTGGATCGTCCGGGTCAATCGACGGAGCTTGGCGGCCGCTGCCTTTCTCGACAATCGCGAAGATCGAAGGGATCACCAACAACGTCGTGATCGTGGCGGCGGCGAGTCCGCCGATAACCGCGATTCCCAATGGCGCGGTTTGGGCCGTGCCCCACGCCAGCGGCAACATACCGGCGATCATCACAACGCTGGTCATCAGCACCGGCCGGATGCGAGATTTAGCCGCGGTTTCCGCCGCTGCGGCCGCGCTCATGCCGCCGCGCCGGGCCTGATCGGCGTGCGTACAAAGCAGAATAGTATTGGCCACCGAGATACCTACTCCCATCATCGCGCCGATGAAGGACTGGATATTCCAGGTCGTGCCTGTGAACGCCAGCGCCACGGCAACACCAGCCAGGACCGAAGGAATCGCGAGCAGGACGACGAAGGCCAAACGGAGCGATTGGAAGTACGCGGCCAGCAAAATGAAAACCGCCACGATCGAAAGCCCCAGGCCGAAGCTGAGATTCTCCGCCATGGCCTTCAGCGGAGCTACTTGTCCGCGGACCGCAATGGTCACGCCGCGAGACGGCTCAGGCAACTTCGACATGGCCGCGGCGATCCGGCGTGAGGCGGAGTCCAGATCGCTGCCCTGCACGTTGGCAGTCACGGTGATCATTCGCTGCATGTTGAGGCGATGATATTCGCCTTGAATCCTGCCGTAGTCCAAACTGGCGACTTCGCCCAGCAGCGTAGGCGGGCCACCGGTCCGCTTGACCGGGATACGCCGCAAGTCGTCCATCGACGTCACCTGCGATTGGGGAATCTCTACCTGCACCTGATAGGCAATGCCCGATTTCGGATCGGCCCAGTAGATGGGCGTCGTGAAGCGGCTCGACGATGTGCTGGGAGCCAGGGCGCGACCCACTTCGGCGACGGAAACGCCCAACTGGCTGGCGCGTTCGCGGTTCAGTTTGATATCCACGGCCGGGTAATCCAGCAGTTCACCGATTTGGACATCGCGTAGCGTATCGATTTTCGACAACGCCGCGACGATCGATTCGGCATACTGCCGATTGACGGCCAGCGCCGGACCGATCACTGCGATTTCAACGGGCGCCGGCGCGCCGAAGCTCATCACCTGGCTCACCAGATCGGCTGCCTCAAACGCGATGGCGCTACCCGGCGCAACGGCGCCGATATTCTTTCTAAGCCTCTCCTGCAATTCTGAAGCCGACACAGGCGCACCAGGCTTCAACGCGATTCGCATCACGGCCTCGTGTGAGCCGCCCGTCCACAGAAAGATCAGGTTCACCGGGAACGAACGATGGTTGCGAGCCAACGAAGGCGAGCGAGCTTTGCACATTGTCCGCGCCCGCCAGCCGCCCGATTTCGGCCAGAACATTCTGCACAATGCCCTCGGTTCTTTCCACGCGCGTTCCGGCCGGAGCCCGCAGCCGCAGTTGAATCAGGCCCGTCTCCGTTTGAGGAAAAATATCCGTGCCCAGCCCTGGCCCCACCAGCATCGCCACGCCGCCGGCGACGAGCAGGTAGACCGCGGCGACCAACCAACGCAGGCGGATGAAACCGCGCGAGAAAGCGCCGAAGGCTTCACGAAACCGCTCAAAGATTCCACCGGTCTCAACAGGGTGGTGGCGCCGATTCCGGTTGAGCCACACTTCCATGATCGGAACCAACGTGCCGGCCAGGAAATACGAAGCGATCATCGAGAAGCAGACCGCGAGGCCGAGCGGCAGGAACATCGCCCGCGCCACGCCTTTCATGAACAGCACGGGCGCGAAGACGGCTATGATCGACAACATCGCAAGCAACCGCGGAACAACCACTTCATGGCTGGCGTCAAGCACCGCACGCGCCGTGCCTTTGGCTTGCGCAAGATGAGTGTGAATGTTTTCGATCGCGACTACGGACTCATCCACTAACACGCCGATCCCGAGCGTCAGCCCTCCCAGCGTCATCAGATTGAGAGATTGCCCGGCCGCCCACAACGCCACCACCGCCGAGAGCAGCGCCACCGGAATCGTCGTAATCACCACCAAAGCCGAGCGAAAACTACGTAGCATCAGCAAAATTATCACGCCCGTCAGCCCTGCGCTCAGCAGCCCTTCTTGCGTCAGCGCCTCCAGCGAGCCGGTCACATAAAAGGATTGATCGAGTTCAAACGACACCTTGATGTCGCTGGGGATCGCCGCTTGAAACGTGGGCAGGGCCTCCTTGATACTGCGTACTACCGCCAGCGTCGAAGCATCCGAACGCTTGGTGGCGGCAATGTAGACCGCGCGCCGGCCATTGACCAGCGCGTAGGAAGTGAGCACGTCCGCCGAGTCGTCGGCATATCCCACGTCGCGGAGAAACACCGTGGGGCCCGAACCCTGGCGGATGGGAACGGCGCTCAACTCAGCGGCATCTTTGACCACCGAATTAACCGGAGCCATCCGATTCAGGTCTCCGATGCGAACGTTACCGGAAGGAATAATCGTATTGGTGGCGGCGATGGCCTGCACCACTTCATCGGGCGACATGCTGAACGAACGCAGCTTGTCCGGATCGACATGAACGACCATCGTGCGCGCGGTCCCGCCAAACGGAGGAGGCGCCGAAACGCCCGGCAACCGGCCAAACATCGGACGAATGCGAAACAACGCCAGATCGGAAATTTCGTCCACGCCGCGGGTGTCGCTCGAAAAGACGAGATACCCCACCGGCACACTGCCCGCGTCAAAACGCGTGACGAACGGCGGCACGGTTCCCGGCGGCATGAAGGAACGCGAACGATTGACTTGCGCCACGGTTTCGGCCAGCGCTTGCGCCATGTCCGTGCCTTCGTGAAAATGCAGCTTCATGATCGCCGCGCCTTGCACCGAACGCGACTCGACGAAGTCGATCCCACTGACGTAAAGGAAATGATACTCGTAGTAATTCACGAGATAGCCTTCCATTTGCGCCGGGTCCATGCCGCCGTACGGCTGAGCGACATAGATAACGGGCGTGCCGAGGTCGGGGAAGATGTCGGCCTTCATCCGGCGAAAGGCGAGGATCGAGCACAGTGCGATGCCGGCAATCACCATGAGAATGGTGACCGGCCGCCGCATGGCGGCGTGGATCAGCCACACCTAGCGGCCTGCCTGTTCGAGCAACGGAGTCAGGTCGCCGTCGGCGGCGTACAGCGCGAGAAGTCCACGCCAGACATTGAGGCGCGCCAGCCCGTCGTCGATTTCCGCCTGAGAGAGCCTGCGCTGCGTATCGGCCACTTCAATCAAAGTCGCGAGCCCCGCCTTGTATCGCGCTTGCGCTTGCGTCTCCGCCACGCGGGCCGACTCAAGTTGCACGGGGGCCAGTTGCACTAACTCACGCGCCGCGGCGACGGCGGCCAGAGCGCGATTCCGGCGAGTCTGCAATTCATTCACGATCAGCTTGTGGCGGCTCTCTTCGGTACGAACGTGGGCAGCTTGCTCGGCTTGCATCGCGCGCACCGGCGCGTGATCGAGCAGCGGAAATTTGACGGCGAACCCCAGACCCCAGTTGTAGAAACTGGGCGCCAGACCGTTCACGCCGCCGAGCGTCGTAAAGTCAGGCTTGGCTCCGGTTCCGCGCGCATAGGTCGTACCTTGGATCGAAAACTTCGGCGCCCACTGCCGATCGAACGTTTTCAGCTTGGCCTTCGCTTCGTCGATCGCCGCCGATTGCTCTTGCGCGAAGGGATTCGTACTCAATTGGGCGGGTGCGCGGGACGCAGCGGCGGCGGGCAACGTGAGTAGCTTGCCTTCCACAATCGATATGTTCGCGGGTTGCTCGCCGGTGAGTCCCGCCAGCACCGCCGTCGCATCGGCCGCGGCCTGACGCGCGCGAATCACCTGCGCCTGCGCGGAAGCAAGTTCGGAGCGAACCACCGCCGCATCGGCGCCCGGCCGAAGTTCGGCGCGGACCAAAGCCTCTACCGCGGTCATCAATACGCGGCTGCGTTCGACGCTGGCCGAGGCGGCCTTCACTGTTTCCTGAGCGGCAAGGATCGTCAGATAGGCATCGGCGGCCGCACTCCCCGCTTCAAATTGCGTTCGCGCGACCGACGCCTCGGTCCGGCGGCGGGTGGACTCTGCGAAGTCCACTTTGGATCGGCGCAACCCAAAGTCGAATGGCTCCCAGTCCACCAGCAGGCCCACCGCGCTTCCAAACACACTCGCCGAACTGTTTTCGAGAACCGGCGGCCCGCTAATCGGCGAAATGACGGACTGTTGCAACAACATGCCGTAGAGGTTGTTTCGCGTGGCCCGGTTCACTTGCGCGATGGAGTCGACGCGCGGCAGAAAGCTGGTGCGGGCCAGCAGGATGCTCGCAGCAGCCGCTTCCACTTGAGAACGCGAAACCGCGATGGCGGGATATACCTTGCGTGCCCGTTCCACCGCCTCACTTAAACTCAAGGCCGTAGTCTGACCGCTGGCCATCTGCACGGCCAGGAGTAGGAAAAAGATCATGCCGGAACCATCTACGGGAATCGATAGTATAGCTGATGAGATTCGCCGAGACGATTGCAGAATCAGCGTCGGCGCGCCTATTTCAGAGCGATCGTACTGACGCAGGTTAGGGCCAGGTCCCTCGGCAACAGCGTGACCGGAGCCCCGCCCTTCATCTCAAGATTGAAGCTGAGCGGCACTTCTTTCTGCGTCGTAGCCGCACGGCCGATCGAAGATGAGTTGCGAAGCCGGAACATAATCGTTCCCACCGAACCGGCGGAAGAAGACTGATCGGCGGCGCCAAAGAAGCGCACGGCGGCCCAAGGGCCTGGTGGAAAGTCGGCGGGTTGAGGAGCGATATCCTTCGCGCGCGCTTGCAGCTTCACGCCAGCGCCGCCATCGGGCCAGGTGAAGTCGGCGCGGCCGCCCGAGCCTGAGGCGCGGAGCGTCGTGCGGTCGATCTGCAAATTCACGCTTTCGATTTCCGGCGAGGCAACCACCGATAGTGCGAATTGAACTTTCGGCGTAGGCGCGCCGCCCGATGCTCCGAAGAACAATTTCGAAATCATAGCCGCGCGATTGAAGAAGCCCACGAAACCCTGATTCACCGTCACCTTGGCATCCGTTTTGGCGGTGTATCGTCCGCCGATCGAAGGCGCGATGAGATCCTTTAACGCCTCTTCGTAGAACGTGAACAAGCGGCCCGTTTGAGGCGCGAAAACCTGGGCCAGATCATCGGGCCGCGCCTCGGCAGCCGACTGGCCGTTGAACGGATACTTGCCTAGCACCGGCGCGATCTCGCGGCAGAACCCGGCGCCCTTGCCATTCAACGCCTGCGCTGGGACACCCTTCGCCAACCCTTCCGCATAGAGAATCGGATCCTTCAGCAACTGCGCCGGCTTGGCGCCCATATTGTGCAACTGCGCGGTCGACATAGCCGCCGCCTTCGCCGGATCGCTCTCGGTGAGCCGCTCGGCATCGGGATTCGGCGCGCCCGCAATCCGGTCCACGCCCACCTGTAGATTTACCAGAGCTTGCATGTAGGGCTGATTCCCCTGCCCCATGGGCGCGGACTCACAAGTGGCCGGCGCGGCGAAACCCTGGAACGGCTGAAACGCTTTCACGATCTCAGGATTTTCGACGGCGGTATTTTTAGCCACCATGCAAAACAGTTTGATCATCGGTGAAGTCGAAGAAGCCAGACTCGACAACTTCGCCGCCGCGTCCTTCAAGTTGGCATACGGGATCACGCGGCCCTTGTCGACGAACAGGTTCCACACGGCGATGAAGTCGGTCTGATAACGCGCGGTGAGCCGCGACACAATGCCCGCCGTATCGGCCGCGGATTGCCGCTGCCCTTCCTCACCCAGCACCCAAGGCTCGCGATTGAGATACTCCAGCGCCTTCTTAAGCGCCGCTTGCGTGGCCTTGAAGCCGCCCTGCGAAAATGCGAAAGCCACTTCCTGCGGATCGGCCATAGCGTTGGTGGGATCGACAAACCGCAGAGGCGGCCCCAGTCGATTGACGTCGTCGATCATCGCCCGATACGCGCGATCCTCCAATTTGAACTGCAGCAGGTAGGCGCGCGCCTGCCGTACCACTTCTTCATCCGGGCGCACCGCACAGAAATTCCCCTTGCGCTCAGACGCGTAAAACCAGAATTGAGAACCGGCCAACCGCTTGACCTCGTCGCTAGCCGCTTCGCCTTGCCGCCACCGCGCGCCGAGCATACCCGAGAGGAATGGCACATCGGCCTTATCCGGATTCCGCGTCATCATTAGATACGCTTTTAGATTGTTATAGGGCGCGTCGTAGTCGTCGTAGGCGCCAGGCGAAGACGGCAGAGCGCGGAGACGGCGCAGCAGAGAATCCTGCGCTTCCCCGAGTAGCGTCTCGCGCAGCCGTCCGCAGTAAAGCTCACGCACGTTCTCGTACATCGGTTCACCCGGATAGATGCCCCAACGATTGAACATGGGAGGCCGGGAGTTATGGTGAGCCGTCACCTCCCGCGCGGGCAACCGCAACTCTTCGAGCACACGTAACTTCTCCGCCCCAACACTCTGCGCTCGCATCGCCTTCAATCGGCCCGACGCATCGGCGGCGGTGTCCAAAATACTCCGGTTGTTGAAGAACGATACCGTCGCACCGATCAGCCACAATAAACTGGCGGCCGACGCAACGCCATAGAGAATCTTGCGCGAACGGCTGGCCCCGGTATTCGCGGCCGCCGCTCCAAAGGCCGCGCCATCCTGGAGCAACGCCTCGCGGAAAAAATTCTCCAGGAACAGCCACTGCGCCCCGCGCCGTCCGTCGGGAGCCGCAATGGGGCGGACGCCGGTGAAGTAGAACCCGCGCAAAAACGGGCTCGCCTGCAACTGGCTGGGACGGCCCAGTTCAAGCAGGAAGCGGACCGCTTCGTCGCGCAACTTACCAAACTCTCGCGGAAATTCGTAGATATTCGGAGGCCGGGCCGGATCGTTCTCCCGGCGTAGGAATTCACAGCGTTTTTCGGTGAGCCCGTTGAAGAGCCGATCGAAGGCCGCGCCGAGCCGTTGAGTCTGCTCCTGATTGTAGGTGCCGGCTTGCTGCAAACTCGCCAAAGGCAGAGTCGCCCCGAACACCTGCGCAGCTTCGTCGTGACCCAGCCCGCGCGCGTAGTCGAGAAAATAGTTGACCCGGTCCAGTTTGGTGAAGAGCACGTAAACCGGAATGCGGCTTGCCCACGTCTCGGCAATATCGCCCAAAGCTTGCCGAATCTGCCGGGCCTGCGCCGCAAGCACGGCGGTGGCATCGGGTTTGCGTAGTGTCTCGGCGTCGCAGCAGACCACCACGGCGCGTGGGGCTTGGGCCGTGCGGCCCAGCGTATTTCCCATGCCCGCAGCCTTCAGCGCTTGAGCCAGCGCCGCCAAACCCGGCCGGTCCGCCAACATCGACCCGCCGGCTTCCACAAACACGGCGCCGGCAGCCAACCAGTAATTCGCCACGCGAGTAGCGGGAGGAACGCTACTGCCGTCGGCGCGATCTTGCCCCGACAGCAATTCGGCGTCCAGGCCCGATTTCACTACGGCGGTAGTTTTGGTGGAACCGGACTCGCCCAGCACCAACACAAGCGGCAGGTCCGCGATCATCGACCCCGCACCGCGCTGCTTGGCCGAGGAAGCCAGACGCTGATTGGCTTCGCGCGCCAGGAACGCCACGTCTCCGGCCACCGGCGAAACGCCCGCCACCACGGGCTGCGATTTTTTCCTGCTCCAGAAAATATAGGCAACTGCCGAGCCGGTCAAACCCAGCAGCCAGAGCCCGCCACGTAACACCCAACGATCCGCCGGGTCGGTCGCAAGCCAAGTACCGAGGAACCAGGCGGCCACCAAATACAAAACCAGTCCGGCGCCGGCCAGCACATACATCAGCACACCGAACCTCCGCCGAGCGCCGCGAGCAACCCCGTCGCGCCACTACGCAAGAGCGCCCAATAAAGAAGGAACAGCACGACGAACGCGCTCACCAGCCCGATCGCCACATATTGCATCCGGCTTCCCCAGACATCCGCCTGTTGCTGGGCATGATCCTGAGCGGGGCGCCAATCGGGAGCGAGCGCGGCAGACGAGCGACGGATCCGGTGCATCTTTTCAGCGATCCGGTCGGTGATCATTTTCACGTCGCCTTCGCGGCCCACCCCGTAACGGCCCCGATATCCGCACAACAAGCTCAATTGATAGATTTCCAGAAGATCCGCGGTGCGATCGGAGTCATCCGCCGTCAGCAGGTCTTTCACGTTTTGAAAGAAGACCTCGCCCGCTACATGCTGCTGAAAATATTCGGGCCCGAGCGGTTGGCTTACCCATTCGCGCAAGACTGGATTCTGCGAGTTTAGAATCGATTCGTCGAGGAATGCCACCACCGATTGCGCCGCCACGTGCGCGTCCTGATTGGAGTAACCCCGGCGATGTGCATCTTCTTGCGCGGCAAGCAGCCCGGCGCGCACCTGCTCGCGGAAGTGTCCAGCGCTGGAAACCGGCAAGCGGTTCGCGCGAATTCGCACCACGATGGTGAACATCTCCTGAAAGAGCATGGCGATCCGGTCCGGCCGTGTTTGAGGCGAAATAGGTGGGGCGGGTGAGGCCATGCGTATGAAGAATCTCCTCCGGTTAACTGTCCAACAATACAATAAGCGACAATTCGGGGCTCTCCAGCTCTGACGGCGCGTAAACACCAACTGTCTTGTCTTTCACGATCGACTCCCAACAAGGGCCGGCTTTTGAGATGCCAAAGTATTGCGCCTCCACCCGGGCTTGAACCTGCGGCGGCGGCACGGGCAAATGCGTGAGGGTCAGCCCTGGCATAGCGCGCTTTACCAATTCACGCACGTACTTGTCCGAACAGAACTTCACCAGTTGCGGCGTACGAGTAATGACGGCCGCCTCGCCGGACTTCGATTGGATCTCCAGCAGCCAACGCGACCGGTCCAATAAACGCGGGTCGGCAATGCGCGCCGTCCAAAACGAATTTTCCGCGGGCTGCAACGGCACCGCCACGACATTGACGGGGACGATCAGATCGAGATGCCGGCGAATATGCGCTTCCATCGCGTCGAAGCAATCGGTAAGCCGGTCGTGATCGTAGAGGGGAAGATCGCGCGGGTGCGAGTCCAACGAGAACGAACACAACGCACCGCCCAACCGCCCGAGTTCCTGCCATAACTCTTCCGGATGTCCGTGCTTGGCCAACAATAGATGGCTGAGCACCCCAAGGCTGCCATGGATCGTGTGCAGAAACCAAAAGCTCGATAGATCGCGCCGCCAATATTCGGCCGGAGCCTGGCCGCTTGAACGTTGCTGGCTACCCATGAGACGGCTACGTTCGTCCAGCATGCCAACCAGGTCACGCAACATCGCAATCAGCCGGGTGCTGCCGGCGATGTCGAGGCTTGGCGGGATGTAGCGCTTGTCATAGGCGAAGCGGCCGGAGCCGTCGCGGCGGATACGCGCAAGCGGCAGCGCGACCATTCCCTCACCCACCTCTGTGTCCAAAAGCAAGCGTAGGTTGCGGCGGCCAAGCGAGACCGGCCGTTCTTCGAGCCCCGTGGTTTCATCCATCAGCACTTGCGATTGCGCCTGATAACGGAACTCTCCGGCCCCGCCCCCATCCTGCTGGCCGAAGTTAATGCCGCGGTCGCGGCGTTCAGGCAAGGTCAGCATGACAGTATGCGCATCGCGCGTTGGCGAAAAAATCTCGCCGATTTCACGCACGGGCGGGCTGGGATCGCTCTCGGGCATTTGAAAACCGAGTCCATCCGGCAAAACGCCTTTGGCCGCCAGCACGGCAACCGTACCATTACGGAGCGCCTCGCCGTCCATTTCACACAACGTTAAGCCGTATGGGCGGAACCAGAGCGATTGAGTAGCAAAATGGATGGTGTCTTCAACGTAGCGGCTTTGAGTCTGAAAGTGCTGCGGCGCCAGGTACATTCCCTCGGACCAAACCACGCGGCGGAGCTGCTTCATAACTGAGCGCTAAAATCCGTTCTTCCTCTAGTCGGGCCACCGCGACTCGCCGCAGTCTCCGTGACGCTTAGTCTAACATCCTCCAAACCAGGGTGAAGTATTGAAATGGCTTACGTGTCCTGTCATCATGAATCTTGGCGGAGGGCCATTGGAGCGGACATGACAATTTCGGGAAAGTATGAACTCCTGCAACCGGTGCGGGCAGCCGGATTTCGCAGTTTCTATGCTCGGCATGTTTTGACGGGTCAGCAGGTAATGGTCCACTTTCTCAACCAGGGCCAACGATTTGCACCGCAGCCTCCCGGCGAAACTTCAGCGATGGACCAGACCGCTCCCGTCGCGCAAGTACTAGATGCCGGAACGTACGAGAACACTCCTTTTCTCGTCACGCATCCGGTTGAGGATTTCACCTCGCTGGCTGCATGGCTTGAGTCGGTTGCACCGGTGCGGAGAGCGGCGGTCAGTTCAGCCGCTCAAACCCTGTCTGCGCCGCCCTCTGAGTCGCAACGCCCGCAGGCGCCGGTGCAGTTTCGCGACGTCACGCCACGCCGGGTCGAATCCTTGCCGCCCGTCAAAACCGCTGCTCCGTCTTTAGGACCGGGTGACTTCACTGCGATGTTCGGTGGCTCGGTTAGTCCCCAGACGCCACCGGACGAGCCCGCCTCGCAGCCGACGGCAGCCGCGTCGGCCACGCCGAAAATTCCCAATCCCCCCGTCGTCGATCCTGGGGGGTTCACCGGTCTTTTTGGAGCACCGGTGGCGCCAACTGCGCCTGCGCCGCTGCCGGCTCAGCCAACTTATCGGAGAGTGGCGCCTCCTCCATTGCCTGCTCCTGCTCCCCCTCCGCCCGTTTCGGCGTCGCCAACGCGAGCCGACGAATTCGCACGAATGTTTCTGCCCGAAGACCGCGGTCCCTTGCCACCTGCGCCGATCGAATTGGCGCGGCCCGTTCCGCCGGCTGCTCCTCCGGCTCCTTCACAGGCCGGTGAGTTCACCATGTTGTTCAGTGGTCAAGCCGGCCCCGGCGCAGTGGCGGCTCCGGCCCCGTTCCGGCAACCTCAACTTCCGCCCAGCCAACCAAGCCAGATGATGCCGAGTTCGCCGGTGCGGCCGATACCGCAGCCGATGCCTTCGCCTTTGGCCGCTCCTTCTCACGATGCTTTCGAGGGGGCAACGCAGGTGTTTCAGGGGCCTGGGGCCGGAGCGCGTAGTGCGCCGCAGCAGTCCATGCCGATGTCGCCTTCCGGGCCTGGCGAGTTCACTATGATCATGCGCGGTGGGCCCGGTGGTGCGCCACCAGCCAACGCTTACCCTTCGGCTCCTGCATCCGCTTCTGCTTCTGCACCCGCTTCTGCACCGCCGTTGGCGGGAATGACGCCGCCGGGCTTTCAACCCCCGAAGGTCTCGGCCCCTTCGATGACCGGGCCCGCGATTTCATCGAGCGGCGTCACGCCTCCGTCCTTCCAGGCTCCCAACGTCCAGGCGCCTTCGATGTCGGCTGCCCAAATGACCATGCCCACCATGCCAACCTCGGCCCCTCCGGTTGCTCCGGCTGCAGGCGCCGGATTCTCGCCGATCCTGGCGGCCGTCCTCGCTTGCCTGGGAACGGTCGCGCTGTTGGCGATCGTCTATGTGTTGATCAAACGGTAGTCGCTTACACTCGCTCAAGAATCATGGCGATTCCCTGCCCGACTCCGATGCACATCGCACAGAGAGCATAGCGTCCGCCGCTTCTCTTGAGTTGAAACGCCGCGGTAGCAGCCAGCCGCGCTCCGCTCGCTCCCAACGGATGTCCCAGCGCGATCGCTCCGCCATTGCCGTTCACGTGGCGCGCATCGTCGGGCAGACCCAATTCACGCGTCACAGCCAGAACCTGCGCCGCAAACGCTTCGTTTAATTCGATCACGTCCATTTGCGCCAGACTCAGCCCATAAGCGGCCAGCACCTTACGGGCCGCCGCCACTGGACCGATCCCCATAATGCGAGGCGCAACTCCTGCCACGGCGCATCCAACCACGCGCGCCATCGGAGTGAGCCCCTGCTTCGCCGCCGCCTCGCGGTTGGCCAACAGCAAAGCGCAGGCGCCGTCGTTCACGCCTGAAGCATTGCCTGCCGTCACCGTGCCTCCGGGCCGCACGATGGGCTCAAGTTTGGCCAGCCGCTCGAAGGTGGTGTCGCGGCGCGGATGTTCGTCCAGCGCTGCGCCGGAAGAGACCGGCGTGATCTCCTCTCGATGCCAGCCGGCGTCGGTGGCCGCCGCCGTGCGCTGCTGGCTTCGCAGTGCGCAGGCGTCTTGATCGACCCGTGAGACAGCGAAGATGGCCGCAACATTCTCCGCGGTTTCCGGCATCGAGTCCACTCCGTAACGCGCCTTCAAGAGCGGATTGACCATTCGCCAGCCGAGCGTGGTGTCCTCCAGCTTCATGGTTCGCGCAAAAGCGGCGTCGGCTTTCCCCATCACAAACGGCGCGCGCGACATACTCTCCACTCCGCCCGCCAACACCATCGAGGCTTCGCCGCAACGGATCGCGCGGGCCGCCATGGCCACCGCGTCCAGACTGGAGCCGCACAACCGATTCACCGTCACGCCGGGAACCTCCTGAGGGAACCCCGCCAACAGCAGCGCCATGCGCGCGACATTCCGATTGTCCTCACCGGCCTGATTAGCGCAGCCCAGAATTACATCGTCCAATCTGCCCCAGTCCACGCCGCGGTTGCGCTCTTTGAGCGCCGCCAGCGGCAGGGCTGCCAAATCGTCGGTTCGTATCGCCGCCAGACAGCCGCCATAGCGGCCGAAAGGAGTGCGTGTAGCGTCGCAAATGAATGCTTCCGGCATGCAGCAGCGAGAATAGCATTCCGGGCCATGGAGTTGGGGAAATGGCGATGAGCCCCCGGGATAAACTTTGGCGCGTATTTCGATGTCACCGGCGCGGCTCAAATGATACAGTAGTCGGGACGGCGAGCGGAGGAGTATGGGTAAGTACTATCAAGCCGGGCGGCTCCTGGAACTAGGCACGCCCCTCGGCCCCGACATTCTTATGATCCGGTCGTTCTCCTGCACCGAACGGATTTCGGGTCTGTACTCGATCGACATCGCCGCTTGCGCTGAGATTGTCGACGCCGCAGCAGTCAAAGCCGAATCGCTGATCGGGCAAAGGGCTTTCATTCGCGTCCAATCCAAAGACGAAACCTACCGTTTTTTCCACGGCATCATTCGCCGGTTTTGTTTCACCGGCCGCGACGAGGATTTTCACTACTTTCAACTGGAAGTGGTTCCGTTCTTCTGGCGCACGACGCAAGTGGCCAACTGCCGGATCTTTCCAAACAAAAGCATCCCGGACATTATCGAAATGGTGCTGGGCGAGTATGGCGTGCAATTTGAAAACCGCGTCTCGGGCCGTCATGAGCCCTGGGATTATTGCGTGCAGTACCGGGAATCGGACTTCAACTTCCTGTCACGTTTGATGGAGCAGGAAGGGATCTTCTATTTCTTCAAACAAGGCGCCGAAGGGGCCTTCGAGACCCTGGTGTTCGGCGACACAAACACGGTCAACGAGCCCTGCCCGAACGGCCCGGAGTTGTTATATCGCCCGGCGCTGAAGGCGGACGATCTGCGCGAAACGATCGCGAGTTCCTGGGAGGCGGCGCAAGAGTTGCGGCCCGGCCTCTTCTCCATGCGCGACCACAACTTCCAGAAGCCCGAGAGTCTGTTTCATGTCTCGGAGCCCGGCGCGACTCCAATTGGCGGCAACGACAAACTGGAGATTTACGATTATCCGGGCGAGTTCGCGCAGTTGTTCGTTGAGCCGGACGAACGCTTAGGCGATATTCAGTCCGAAGGCGAAGCCGCCGTCAAACGGCGCATGCAGGCCGAGGAAACCGAGACCAAGGTCTTCACGGGCGAATCGCCGGCGCGCAGCCAGTCGGCAGGTTACCGCTTCACACTCGCCGATCACTACATCGGCGCCTATAACGGCGACTACACCATCACCAGCGTCAGCCATCATGGCGTGCAGGCGCCCGGTTACAAATCGGGCCAAGACGCCCCGGTGCCCTATCGGAATTCGTTCCGCTGCATTCCCTGGGCGACCTTGTATGTTCCCTCGCGCTCGACGCCCAAGCCCGTCGTGCAAGGCCTGCAAACCGCCGTCGTCGTGGGGCCGTCGGGCGAAGAGATCTACGTCGACAAGTACGGCCGGATCAAAGTCCAGTTTTTCTGGGACCGCGAGGGCCAGTTCGACGGAGCCAATTCATGTTGGGTCCGTGTGTCGCGTTTCTGGGCCGGGAAAAAATGGGGTTCCATCTTCACTCCGCGTATCGGCCAGGAAGTGGTAGTCGCCTTCCTTGAGGGTGATCCGGATCAGCCCATCATCGCCGGAAGCGTTAACAATGCGTCGGAAATGCCTCCGTACGACTTGCCCGGCAACTCGACGATGTCGACGATCAAGTCCAACAGCTCTCCGGGCGGCGGAGGCTTCAATGAGTTCCGCTTCGAGGACAAGGCCGGCGACGAACATATCTACACGCACGCCGAGCGCAACTTGCACACGCGTATCAAGAAGGACCGCTTCACCCTGGTGAAAGAAAATAATCACCAGATCGTGGAGATGGACCATATGGAGCTTATCAAGGGCGACGCGAGTATCCAGGTCAAGGGCGATGAAAATCACAAGGTCACCGGGAGCTTCCTCATGGGCGCGGGCATGGAGCTACATGCCAAAGCTACCGCGAACATGGGGTTGGAAGGCGGCAGCGTTCACATCAAAGGCGGCATGAACGTAGTGGTCGAAGCCGCCGTCGG
>JAYUSQ010000287.1:0-33772 GCA_043755595.1 Acidobacteriota bacterium
AGCCACCTCCTTGCCAAGCCAATCTTACTGCATGCCTCGCTGATTTTCATCGCTTTCAATGTTCGGACGAACATCAGGGCTTGCTTGCGCGCGCGGCTCTGTACCGGGGGCCGCCTACCAGTCAAGGATCGCGTTGTCGCGGGCGCGCACCGTCGTAGCGTGGAGCACCTCTTGCTGGAAGGGGTGCTTTTTCGCCGCTTCTTCGTCTACTTCGACTCCGAGTCCGGGATCGTCACAGGGAAGCCAGTAGCCGTTTTCGGTCTTGAGATTGTGTTTGACTACGTCCCAACGCCACGGCACGTCGGTCAGCATATCCTCCTGGATAAGGAAATTCGGCGTGGACAAGGCGAAGTGCAATGCCGCGGCATTCGCCACTGGACCTAGCGGATTGTGCGGCGCGACGCCGACGTAGTAAGTCTCGGCCATGGCAGCGATCTTCTTGGCCTCCCAGAGCCCGCCGCAATGACATAGGTCCGGCTGGATAATGTGACACGCCTGCTTTTCGAGAAGTTCGCGGAACTCAAAACGGGTGACCAGCCGCTCACCTGTTGCAATGGGGACAGGGCTGAGCCGCCGCACTTCGGCCATCGCATTCACGTTCTCGGGCGGCACGGGCTCTTCGATGAAGTAAGGCTTGTAGGGCGCGAGGATCCGGCAGAACTCGGCGGCGTTGGCGGGGAAGTGGCGGCCGTGGCAATCGACCATGATGTCGATATCCGGTCCCAGCCCGTCGCGTAGCGCCGCCATCATTTTTTCGGCGCGGCGAAAGTCGATATTGCTGCTGAGCGACTCGGTGGGCGGAGTGAGCAAAGCCTTGACCGCGCCGTACCCTCGGGCGACGACCTCTCGCGCCAGCTCTACCATCGGTGCGGGGTCATCGGCGTTTTGCGCTTCGTAGACGGCCTTCATGTCGCCGCCGCCGAGGTGGGTGTACATGCGAACCCGGTCCCGCACCGCTCCGCCGAGCAACTTGTACACGGGCAGCCGCACCGACTTGCCGAGGATGTCCCACAGAGCTTGCTCAATGCCGGAAATCGCGGACATGCCGATGACCCCGACGCGCCAAAACGACTGCCTGTACATCTTCTGATAGAGATGTTCAATGCGCGTAGGGTCTTCTCCCAGCAGCATGGGGGTGAAGTCTTCGACGGCTCCTACGACGGCGCGCGTCTTCCATTCGAGTGACGCCTCGCCCCAGCCATGCAGGCCGGGTTGATCGGTCTCAACTTTGACAAACACCCAGTTGCGCATCTGCGCGTTGACGACGACGGTTCGAATGGCGCGGATCTTCATGGGGTCGACTTAATGCGCGGCCGCCAACCGTTCCATCGCAGCGTTGACGCCGCCGGCGGTGAATGGGACTCCGGCGAGTTTGAGGCCCATTTCGACGCCGCACAACGTGCCAGCCAGCATCAATTCATTGAAGTCGCCCAGGTGGCCGATGCGGAAGGCTTTGCCTTTGAGCCGCCCGAGGCCCGCGCCGAGGGACATGTCGAATCGCTCCAGGACAATCTTCCGGAACGCGTCTGCGTCGTGCCCATCCGGTAGCCGGATTGCGGTCAATACGTCGCTGTATTCGGCCGGATTTTGACAAACAATCGGAAGACCCCAGGCGTGAACGGCGGCGCGGGTTGCCCCGGCGAGACGAGCATGACGGCGGAAGACGTTCTCGAGCCCTTCCTCCTGGATCATATTCAACGCTTCGCGTAGGGCGTAGAGTAAGTTGGTGGCGGGCGTGAAGGGGAAGAAGCCGGTCTGATTCGGCCCGAGCATCGCTTCCCAAGACCAATATGACTTAGTGAACCGAGACTGACGTGAGGCCGCAATGGCCTTTTCGCTAATCGCGTTGAAGCCCAGTCCCGGCGGCAACATGAGCCCTTTCTGCGAACCGGAGACTGTGACGTCGATGCCCCATTCGTCGTGCCGCAGATCCATCGATCCCAGCGACGAAACTGCGTCGACCAGTAGCAAAGCCGGGTGCCCGGTCCGATCCAGCGCTTTTCGGATTTCGGAGATGCGGCTGGTGCAGCCGGTGGACGTCTCATTGTGGACGACCATCACGGCCTTAATCTCCTTTTCGGTGTCCGCGGCGAGCGCCGATTCCACTAGCGCGGGGTCCACGGCCTGGGCCCAATCGGTCTCGATCACCTGGACATCCAGTCCGAGCCGCCGAGCGAGTTCGGCCCACAGTCTGGAGAACTCACCAATCTCGACCGTTAGCACCTTGTCGCCCGGCGAGAGCACGTTCACCAGGGCGGCCTCCCAAGCCCCGGTGCCGGAGGAAGGAAGAATCACCACGGGTCCAGAAGTCTTGAAGACCGTGCGAATGCCCGCCAATACCTCACGTCCGAGCGCGGCAAAGCCGGGGCCGCGGTGATCGATCGTTGGCTGCGCCATGGCGCGCAGGATTCGATCGGGTACGTTGGTGGGACCGGGGATCTGTAAGAAATGGCGTCCGCTGCGATACATGGGTTCGATCCATCGTATCCCAGAACGGACTGACGCCCTCAGTTTAGGGACTTTTCGATGGCTGCCAGGAAAGCCGGGTCTTCGGGTTTGACAGTCGAGCCGTATTTCTCGATAGGCAGGCCGTCCTTGCCGACCAGGAATTTGTTGAAGTTCCACGTCACTTTGCCTTTGGCCTTGGTGAGGAAACCGTAGACCGGGTGTTGGGCGCCACCGCGAACCGACACCTTGGCGAAGAGCGGAAACGAAACTCCGTAGGTGCGCTTGCAGAACGCGGCGATCTCGTCGTTGCTGCCCGGTTCCTGCCACATGAAGTCGTTAGAGGGAAAACCGAGGATGACCAGGCCGCGATCTTTGTACTTGCGATACAGGGCTTCCAGGCCTTCGTATTGCGGTGTGAAACCGCACTTGCTGGCGACGTTGACCACCAACAGCACCTTGCCCCGATATGCCCCGAGGTTGTTGGGCTTGCCGTCGATTCCGTTGACGGTTAGATCGTAGATCGATGAAGCGGGCGCGCCGCCCAACGCAGTTGTCGTGATGAGTGCCATAGTCAAAGTCCGCACATCTATAGGATGACGCGTGCGGTGGTACGATTCAAACAATCCAGCGCGGGGCAAAGGCAACGCAGTTCAGTGCGATACGATAACGTCAATGCACTTGCGTTTGGCGGCTGCTTCCGCCGCCCTATTTGTTGTTGCCGCGATCTCCTTCAGCCAGCAGCCTCCGGAGCCGAAGTTTCCGCGCGCCGCGCCGGCGCAGCCGATTCCATTTAGTCACAACCTTCACACGAAGCAAGGTCTCGCCTGCAAGCAGTGCCACCCGGTTCCGGCGCCCGGCGATTTCGCCACGATTCCAAAAACTGCGTTCTGCATGGGCTGTCACACGACGATTAAGAAGGACAGCCCGCATATCGCCAAGCTGGCCGCGTTCCATGCCGAGAACAAGCGAGTGCCGTGGGCTTCCGTCTATCGTGTGCCGGACTGGGTATCGTTCAGCCATCAGCGCCATCTGACGGTTGAGGGCGTGAAATGCGAGACGTGCCATGGGCCGGTGCAAGAGCGCGAGGTGTTACGCCGTGAGCGCGATATTTCGATGTCGGCCTGCATGGATTGCCACCGCGCCAAAGGCGCGTCCAACGAATGCCTGCTTTGTCATGACCAGAGGTAAGAGATCCATATGATGATTCGCCGCCGTCAAGCCGTTGGGGCGCTCGCCGGTTTTTTCGCCGGTTCGCCGTTGATGCGAGGCCAACTCGATTTGCCCGATCTGCGCGATCGTATTCCCGCGCTTGACGATCTCGTCAACGTCTTTGACTTTGAGCCGGTGTGTAAGGCGCGGGTTTTGAAGACCTCATATGACTACGTCGCGGGCGGGGCCGACAATGAAGTTACACTGCGGCGCAACCGCGAGGCGTTTGAGAAGATCATTCTTCGTCCGCGGATGCTGGTGGATACGAGTAAGTTGGATCTTTCGACGACGCTGTTCGGTACGAAGATCGATTTTCCGATTCTGATCGCTCCAACCGCCGGTCACGGGCAACTGACTCCGGATGGCGAACTGGCGACGGCTCGCGCGGCTGCTGCGGCGCAGACGTTAATTGTCTTGAGCACGAACTCAAGCCAGCCGTATGAGAAGGTCGCCGCCGCCACGAACTATCCGAAGTGGTTCCAGCTTTATGCCGGTCCCGACATGGAAGGCACGTGGGAGCGCGTTGAACGCGCGAAGGCTTCCGGGTTTAAGGCGATTGCGTTCACGGTCGACGGTCCGTATCAGCCGCATCGCGAGCGCATGTTACGGAATCGGATCCGGACTTCGACTCCGCCCGGTGTGAGTGCGCCGCAGATGGGCCGGCCCGCGCGGCGGCAACGGGAGGCCGAAGACAGCAAGCCGGTGGTTTCGCGCGCCGAATACTACGGGCTGACTTCCACTCTGGTTCATCAGCTCGATTGGAATTTCTACGATGAGTTGCGCAAGCGCGCGGGCATGCCGGTCTTGATCAAGGGCGTCCTGACGGCGGAAGACACGGTGCTGGCAGTGAGGCATGGCGCCGATGGCGTGGTGGTTTCCAATCACGGCGCGAGATATCTCGACTATGCTCCGGCCACGATTGAAGTGCTGGCCGAATGCGTGGACGCGGCAGGCAAGATGCCTGTGCTGGTGGATGGCGGTTTCCGGCGCGGGACCGATGTGATCAAGGCGCTGGCGATCGGCGCGAAAGCGGTGTTGATTGGCCGGCCCGTGCTGTGGGGGTTGGGCGCGTACGGGGAAGAGGGGGCGAAACGCGTGCTGGATTTGTTGCGCTCCGAACTGGCGCTCGCGATGGGGCTTTCGGGTAAGCCCAACCTGGCCGCGCTGGACCGCAAGCTGCTGCGGATGTAGGGCGGAAGCTGAGTCCTAAAGTTTTAGTTGACAGCGCCGGTTTTCCGCCGTATGCTCCTAATAGGTTAGGACATGAAACGGCGCAGCACTCCGCTTACTCCGCTTGAGCTTGAAATTATGAAGGTCCTGTGGGATCTCGGGCCCGCGGCCGTGCAATCGGTACAGGAGCGCTTGCCAGGCGAGCCGCTTGCGTACACGACCGTGCAGACCATGCTGAACGTATTGCTGGAGAAGGGCAAGGTCAAGCGGACGCTGAAAAGCCGCGCGTTTGTCTACCGGCCGGCGTTGACCCGCGTGGAAGCGGTGGGTCACACGATGAAAGATCTGATTGACCGGATGTTTGGCGGATCGGCGGAAGCGTTGGTTATGGGCTTGGTGGAGACGCAGCAATTGAGCGCGGATAAGCTCGATGAGCTACGCCGCAAGCTGGACGAGGGGCGTGCCAAGTGAACGAACACGCGGTGGCCTCCTTCGTGTCCAACGCCGTTTGGATGGCGTTAGTGATTACGGTTTTGTGCGCGGGCCTAGAGCGGGCAAGGGTTCATCCGCGCATTCGTGAATTGGCTTGGACGGCGGGATTGCTGCTGTCGGTGCTGACGCCCTTGGCGGGTTTGTTACCGCGCGGCGGTTCATCGATGCTGCCGGACTTCCGGTTCACGGCGACTATCGGCGAAACCTCTGGGACTGCCGCTGGCTTTGCCTGGAGTTGGTATTTCGCCGTGGGTTATCTGGCCTTGGTAGCTCTGGCCGCCGTGAGGCTCGCCCGTTCGTGGCAAAGACTTCAGCGTCTGACCGAGGAGACGGTTTCGGCGCCCCTGACTTTCGGGCTTGTTCGTCCCCGAGTCCTTCTGCCCGCCGGTTTCCGGCAAGCTGCGGCGCCATTGGCGGTCGAAGCCGCTTTAGCGCATGAGCGGACGCATCTGCGGCGCAGGGATTTTGCGCGGAACTTTTTGCTTGAGTTGGTCACGCTGCCGGTAAGCTTTCATCCCGCCGTCTGGCACATGAAAGTCCGGCTCGCGCAAGCGCGCGAATTGGTCTGCGACGATTTGACCGCGTGCGCGTTCGGCGACCGCCGCCGTTATGCGCAGGGTTTGGTAGAGGCCGCTCGAGTACTTGCTCAGCCGTCCAGCGGGCCTTCGCGCCTGGCGATGGGCATGCTCGATCACACCGACTTTGAGGAACGAATCATGCTGTTGAACGACCCCGCCCCGGCCCGTTTCCGCCGCGGCTATCTTTTGCTCGGAGCAATGCTGGCGTGCGCACCGGCGATGACGCTGTTTGGGTTCTATTTTCAGAGTGACGAGACAGTCTACAAGATCGGCGACGGCGTGATGGCGCCGAAAGTCTCGTACAAAGAAGAGCCCCGCTATTCTGAAGCCACGAAGGACGCGAAGATCGATGGCACGGTTATTCTTGGTATCGAGATCAGCCGCTCCGGCCTGGCTGAGAAGATCGTGGTTAAGCGCGGCGTTCACGCGGAGCTTGACGCCAATGCCGTCGAGTGTGTGAGGCGGTGGCGTTTTGATCCCGCTACCAAGGACAACGTGCCGGTGCGGGTGGCAGCCATGATCGAAGTGAATTTCAAGTTGAAGTAGTGAAGGCCGGTCCGCGCTTTACAGCGTCGTCAATCGCCCGCAGCCGCTCCCACAGCCCCGCCAATAAATCGAGCCGTAGCGCGTTCGCCCCATCGGAGAGCGCACGCGCCGGCTCTTCGTGAACCTCAACGAACACGCCGTCCACTTGTCCCGTCGCCACGGCGGCGCGCGCAAGCGTTTCAATGAACTCGGGCTGTCCCGCCGAGGCTGCGCCGGCGGCGCCGGGAAGCTGAACGCTGTGCGTCGCGTCGAACACGACAGGCCATCCGAAGCTTTTCATGATCTGCAAGCCGCGCATATCGACGACGAGGTTGTTGTAGCCGAAGCTTGAACCACGTTCGGTCAGCATGATGTCGTTGTTGCCCGTGGAGGCGACTTTGTCGGCGGCATGCCGGATGTCATGAGGCGAGACGAACTGCCCCTTCTTGATATTCACAGTGCGACCGGTGCGACCCGCCGCGATCAATAAGTCCGTCTGGCGGCAGAGGAACGCAGGGATCTGCAGCACGTCGCAGACTTCGGCGGCGGCGTCCGCCTGCGCGGGTTCGTGGATGTCCGTGGTCACGCGATAGCCTTGCTTCTTCAGCACGCCAAGAATGCGGAGTCCTTCGGTTAGGCCCGGCCCGCGATAGGCCTTCGCACTGGAACGGTTCGCTTTGTCGAACGACGCTTTGAAAATGAAATCCGCGCCGGCCACTGCGTGAATCCGGGAGGCGAGGAACTCGACGTGTTCCCCGCTTTCAATCACGCATGGGCCGGCGATCAGGGTCAGAGCCAAAACGTTACTTCTCGATCCGCATGCCATAAAAGCTGCGATGGACGAAGTAGGCCGAGATCACGAGAAAGATTGCGGAGAGACTCAAGGTCAATCCCAAGCCCTGCTCTTTGGCCAGTGAAACGCCTAACTCAACGGCGAGCAAGCCGAAGAGCGTGGTGAACTTGATGATCGGATTCAACGCCACCGAAGACGTGTCCTTGAACGGATCGCCCACCGTGTCTCCAACCACTGTCGCATCATGCAACGGGGTGCCTTTAGCCTTCAGCTCTGTCTCCACGATTTTCTTGGCGTTGTCCCAGGCGCCGCCGGCGTTGGCCATAAAAATAGCCTGATAGAGCCCGAACAGCGCGATCGAAATGAGGTAGCCGATGAAGAAGAACGGCTCAAGAAACGCAAAACCGAGCGTCGCGAAGAACACGGTCAGGAAGATGTTGAACATGCCCTTCTGCGCGTACAGCGTGCAGATTTCGACGACCTTTTTCGAATCGGCCACCGAAGCCTTGGTCACGCCTTCGAGCTTGATGTTGGCTTTGATATATTCCACCGCGCGGTAAGCGCCCGTGGTGACCGCTTGCATCGAGGCGCCGGTGAACCAATAGATGATCGAGCCGCCGGCGATCAGGCCCAGCAGGAAGGGCGGATGCAGAATCGAAAGATATTGCAACTGATCGGCCTGCAGGCCGTGAGTGAGTCCCACGACGATTGAGAAGATCATGGTGGTTGCGCCGACGACGGCGGTGCCGATCAACACAGGCTTGGCGGTCGCTTTGAAGGTGTTGCCCGCGCCGTCGTTTTCTTCGAGGTTTTCCTTGGCTTTTTCGAAATTCACGTTGAAGCCGTAGCTCTTCTTTAACTCTTCCTCGATGCCGGGGATCGACTCAATCATGCTGAGCTCATAGACCGACTGAGCGTTGTCGGTTACGGGGCCGTAGGAGTCGACGGCGATCGTCACGGGGCCCATGCCGAGGAAGCCGAAGGCAACCAGACCGAACGCGAACACGGCGGGAGCTATCATTAATCCGCCCAAGCCCATCGTGCTGAACCAATACGCCAAGCCCATCAACACGAGCATGGCCATGCCTAGCCAGTAGGCGCTGAAGTTGCCGGCCACCAAGCCCGAAAGAATGTTGAGCGAAGCGCCGCCTTCACGCGAGGAAGTCACGACTTCGCGCACGTGCCGTGAATTCGTGGAGGTGAAGACTTTCACAAGCTCCGGGATGATCGCACCGGCCGCGGTGCCGCAGGTGATCACGCCGGAGAGCTTCCACCACAGGGAAGGATCGCCGCCGAGATTCGGGATCATGAAATAGGAAACGATGAACGTCGAGACCACCGAAATTACGGACGTGAGAATGACCAGGCGCGTGAGTGGGTGTTCGAAGTCCATCTTCTCCACGTTCGCGTAGGTCGCCTTCGCCATCGCTTCATTGATGAAGTAGCTGACCGCCGACGCGATCACCATCATCACGCGCATGATGAAGATCCAGACCAGCAACTGCACCTGGACCATCGGATCTTTCACTGCCAGCAGGATGAACGAGATGAGGGCGACGCCCGTGACGCCGTACGTTTCAAAGCCGTCGGCCGAGGGGCCTACTGAATCGCCCGCGTTGTCGCCCGTGCAATCGGCAATCACGCCGGGATTGCGTGCGTCGTCTTCTTTGATCTTGAACACGATCTTCATCAGGTCGGCGCCGATGTCCGCGATCTTGGTGAAGATGCCGCCGGCTACACGCAAGGCGGCGGCGCCTAACGACTCGCCGATCGCAAAGCCGATGAAACACGGGCCCGCGTAATCGCCCGGAATAAAGAGCAGAATGATCAGCATCAAGAGCAGTTCCACCGAAATGAGCAGCATGCCGATGCTCATGCCGGCTTGCAGCGGAATCGCATAACAGGGGAAGGCCTTGCCACTCAAGCTGGCGAAGGCGGTTCTTGAATTGGCGAAGGTGTTGACGCGAATGCCGAACCACGCCACGCCGAAGCTGCCGAGAATCCCGACGACGCTGGCCAGCAGGATGATCGCTACGCGGAAGGCGCCGAGTTGCTGGAGCACGCCGAAGTAGATGACGATGATCACGCCGATGAACAGCTCAAGAATCATCAGGAATTTACCTTGCGTCAGGAGGTACGTCTTACAGGTCTCATAGATAAGCTCAGAGATTTCGAGCATCGAAGGATGCACCGGCAGAGCCTGCAGGTGACGGTAGATCATCAAGCCAAAGACGAGGCCGAGAATCGATACGAAGATTCCCACCATCAGAAGGCTGCGGCCGTCAATTCCGAAAAACGAGGCCTGGCTAAGATCCGGCAAGACGAGATTGGCTTCGCCTCCGGCATGCGCCGCCGCTTGGGCCCACAGCGGAGTGGCTCCCGATAGCAGCATCGAGATCAGAGCGGTAAGAAAGAGCGCCATGAACGAACGAGACCGCGGACTGCGGACAACAACACGGTTGGTAGAGCCCTGGATCACTGAATCACCCCAGATTGAAAATTAGTCTTCCTATGTCACTGGACTAAAGGCTGCGAAATCCCGGGAATTCACCGTAACCCTGGCTGCCGTAAGTCTCAGAACTGTCAGAACCGACATCTGCACATGATACTTCAATTCGGGGCGTTGGCGGTCTACGGGGATCGTGGCAAAAACGCAAATGCCCGAAAATGTTTTATACTAAAAGCCTCTGGTTAGTCGGGCTCCGTGCGAGTCCAATGTCGAAAGCCCGGGCCTACATCCAGGCTATTCTCGCGCTTTCGTCGTTCGTATTGAACGGCGCTAGCGGAGCTTTGCCCGCGAGCAATTCAGTTTGGACGCAGCTTGGTCCGTTTGGCGGACCGGCTGAGTACGTGGTCACCTCCCCCTCCACCCCAGACTTGTTGCTAGCCGGATCGCCAAACGCCATGCTTTACCGCTCCGCCGATGCGGGTGGCTCATGGACGCATTTGCCTTTCCCCGCCGAATTGGCGTCGACCCTGCATGTGATTCTGCCGAATGCTTCGGACACCCGCCGTGTTCTGACGGGGGTTTCGCCGGACTCTGGTGGTTCAGGTCTGTTCCTATCGACCGATGCGGGCGAGACGTGGAAGAGTGTCGACATATTCAACGGGAAGGCTGTTTGGGCCTTGGCGCATTTTGCCGGCGACGCACGGATTGTGGTGGCGGGCGTCTCAGACGGTGTTTACCGCAGCGCCGATGCGGGCGATACCTGGCGGCGGATTTCGGCGGTGCAGGATGCTGGGTTGCACCCCGTGGTTTCGGTGGCGATCCATCCTTCCGAGCGCGACATCATCTACGCGGGCACGCCACATCTGCCATGGAAGTCCGTCAATGGGGGACGCGCCTGGCAATCTATTCATCGCGGCATGCTGGACGATTCCGATGTCTTCTCGATCGATATCGACCGGCGGCATCCCGAGCGCGTGCTGGCCAGCGCGTGCAGCGGTATCTATCGCAGTCTGACCGCGGGCGGATTATGGGCGAAGCTGCGCGGATCGGCTGACGCTTCGTTCCGCACCTATGTCATCGCGCACGATCCTCATGTGGCCGGGCGCGTTTGGGCAGGCACGACTCATGGGCTGATGGGCTCGACCGACGGAGGGACGATCTGGCGCACGATTTCGAAGCACTCGGTCAAATCGATCGCCTTCGATCCACGACGCCCGGGTACGATATTTTTGGCGACGCGCGATGCGGGGCTGATGAAGAGCAACGACGCCAAGACATTTGCCGCGATCAACCAGGGGTTCGTCAATCACAGCTACTTCGCGTTGGCGGGATCGGGAGACTCGCTATGGCTTTCCGGCGAAGGCGCAGGAATGTTGGAGAGCGCAGATGGCGGGAAGCGATGGAAGAGCTTCGCCTTGCCCGAGCGTGTTCTCATGTTGTCGCCCTGCCGCGACAACGGAGCGCTGTTTGCCGGAGGCGCGGGCTTCCTGCGGCAGTTTCTGGCTGGCCAATGGACGGCTCTGTCCGAACCCGGCCGGATGGCGGTGAGATCGGTTGCGTGCCAGGGGACGTCGCTCTATGCGGCGTCGAACCGCGCCGTTTATAGGTCGAGCGATGTCGGACGCACGTGGGTGGAATTGGGCAAGCCCGAGCCCGCCATGGAGTGGAACCAACTGGCCGCTACGAGAACGGGCGGGCTGTTGGCGGCCACCTCGCACGGACTGCTATCGTCCGCCAATGGCGGGCAAAGCTGGTCCGCCACACCGGGCGAGTTGGGCCGAAATACGGTAACCAGCGTGCTCGCTCACCCTGAGCGCAACGGTCAGGTTTTCGCGGCGCAATACGATCGCATTTTCTTTTCTTCCGGCGACGGTCTTGAGTGGACTGCGTTGGCGACTAAGGGCCTGGAACGCGCCGCCGTTCGCGCGCTAGCCATCGCCAAAGGTAAGCCTGGCCGCTTGTACGCTTTGGCAGCCGGCCGTGGTGTGTTTTATATCGATTTGGAGTGAAACCATGCAAATAACTCGTGTTCTGACAGTCTCTCTACTACTGGCTGGTTCATCCCTAGCCCAATCCGCCGACCACATGAAGTGGCCAGATATCGGCATCTATGGCGGGTATCAGGGCTGGGACCTATGGCGCAGCAAGTTCAAGAATCGACCTGGCGGTGAACTGGAGAAGGGCGGTGTGATTGGCGTAAGGGCCGGCTATGAATTCACGCGCCGGCTGGGTGTGGAAGCCGCCTATGGGTATGGGATGAACGACTTTCGCGTCTTTCCCGACACATCCGGCGCGGCTCGTCCTTCGCAGATCGGACTCGGCGCGCGCAATCGTCATTTGTCCTTGAATCCGATCTGGCACTTCATGAACTCCGACAGTAAGTGGCGGCCCTATGTTACGGCCGGTGTCGGCGCAATGTCGTTCGGGCCAACGGAATCGGCCCGTAACTATGTACGTACGAATAGTGCGACGATCGGGGCCATTGGCACGAAGAGCAACCTCGTGCCCGCTTTCAATTGGGGCGGCGGTTTGAAATACAACCTCACCGAGATGCTGCACCTGCGGCTGGACGCGCGTAACATCATTACGCGCCAGCCACACCTGGGACTGCCTGCGGTGAATGGAATTCCGGGCGGCATATTTGTGGCTCCGGGCGGCACGGTGGGCGGACTGCAAGCTACCGCGGGTCTTGGGTTCAACCTGGGGGCCAGAAATAGCGGCGGCGGATCTTCCTCGCCTGCAAGCGGAAGGGCTTCGACGGCATCTAGCACCGGCGGCGTAGCGGCAACCAAGCCCACGGGCGGCCGGCCTGGCAAGGCGTTGCGCGTGAATCTGGCAGGCGGATCCACGCCGATCAAGAGCGATGGAACGGCGAAACTGATCGCTTCCACCGACGCGGCCGACCCCGCCACGGTGAAGTATATTTGGACGATTAACGGCATGGGCACCGATGTTACGGGGCCGGAGTTTACGTTCAACGCCAAGGGCCGCGAACCGGGCGACTACAAGATCTGCAGCACGGCGACTACGACGGTCAAAGGCTTTGAGCCGGGTTCGGAATGCTACACCGTAACGATCGCCGCCCTGGCGCCGGTCAAGGCGACGGTTAGCGAACCGGTGCGGGTCAACGCGGGCCAGACCACGACATTTACGGCCGGGGCCGATGCGCCCGCCGGCGAAACCGTTACGTACGAATGGACGATGAACGGCCAGCCGATCGCCGGAGCGACAGGCAATAGCTACACCTTCAATTCGGAAGGACGGCAACCTGGCGTCTACGAAGTTTGCGTGACGGCCAAAGCTCATGGAGTGGCTTCGCCGAAGCAATGTTCGTCAGTCACGGTAGTGGCTTGCACGAATCCAACGTTGAGCATCGGAGCGCTTCCGTCGTCTGAAATCTTTGCCGGTCAACGCATCAACATTCCGGCCACGGCGAAGCCGGGCACTTGCGGCGACGTGGTGCAGTTGAGTTACCGGGCCGGAGACGGCGTGATCGGGAGCGACGGCGCGTTCGATTCGACCAATGTGGCATTTGACCGCACCAATCGCTCGAAGCTGCAACGCAAGAGCGTCCCGGTGACGGTTACCGCCACGGACTCTCGTGGCAACACCGCGACGGCGCAAACCAGCGTGATCGTCAAGTTGGCGCCGACCGCGCAACGTCTGGACGATGTGCTTTTCGCCTCGCGCAATTCCCGGGTGAACAATTGCGGCAAGCGAGTGTTGCTGGAGATGTTGGCGCCGAAACTTCGCGACGATCCGGAAGCGAAGGTAGTGCTGATCGGTCACATCGATGAGACCGAGAATGGTCCTGCCGCGGCGGCCCGCAGGAAGGGGAAGCGGCGCGCTGTGGCCACTGTCCGCCAACTCGACAAAGCTCGGGTGCTCAATGCGGCGGCCGTGATCAGCGCGGGTGCGGGCATCTGTCCCACGCTCGAACTGTCACGCATCAAGGTCGCCTACGCCGGGAAAGCGCAGGGGTCGGAAATGCGTCCGACGTTCTGCGGCAGCAGCACGGAAGTGCGGGCCACCAAACGCGCGGGCGCCAAGGCCGATCCGCGGGCTCCCTATCGCCGCGTGGAAGTCTGGATCGTGCCAGCCGGGGCGGAACTGCCCGCCGGCGTCACGGTGCAAGACGCGCCCGAGTCCGCGATCAAGGCTCTGAATTGTCCTAAGTAGAGTGGAAGGGCGGGAACAAGCTCTCGGGAATCCCGCCCGATTCTTTTGGCCGCGCACGAAGCCGACCGGCTTGCACGTGCGCGGCCGATTTTGTTTTATGGACGGGACCCGCACCGGATACAATGAAAAGTTCATGAAAAAGCTGATCAGCCACACCATCACTCAGGGCCCTCGCCGGGCCCCTGCCCGCGCCATGCTGAAGGCCATCGGTTTCACCGACGCCGATTTGCGGAAGCCCATGATCGGCATCGCCAATACGTGGATCGAGACGATGCCCTGCAATTACCGGCTGCGCGAGTTGGCCGAAGACGTTAAGCGCGGCATACGCGATGCGGGCGGCACGCCCATGGAGTACAACACGATCGCGATCAGCGACGGCGTCACGATGGGCACCGAAGGCATGAAGGCCTCGTTGGTGAGCCGCGATCTGATTGCGGATTCGATGGAACTGGTGGCGCGCGGGCATATGTTCGACGGCGTGATTGCGATGACGGCCTGCGACAAGACAAGCCCCGGCGCGGCCATGGCGCTGCTGCGCCTTAACATTCCCGGCCTGGTGTTCTACGGCGGGTCGATGCTCCCGGGGCATCACAAGGGCCGCGACATTACCGTGCAGGATGTGTTCGAAGCGGTCGGGGCGCACTCGGCGGGAAAGATCTCCAGCAAGGAGCTCTTGCAGATCGAGAATGCTGCGTGTCCCGGTGCCGGTGCCTGTGGCGGTCAATTCACAGCCAACACCATGGCGACGATTCTCGAACTGATCGGCTTGTGCCCGTTTGGCATGGCATCGATTCCGCAGCCGGACGACCGCAAGAAAGAGATTGCATATCAAGCGGGGCGGCTGATTGTCCAAGCCGTGAAGAAAGATCTCAAGCCGCGCGACATCTGCACGAAGAAAGCTTTCCAAAACGCGATTGCGTCGGTCGCCGCTTCGGGCGGTTCGACGAACGCCGTGTTGCACCTGCTGGCGATGGCGCACGACGCCGGGGTGAAGTTGGACATCGACGAGTTTCAGAAGATCAGCAACTCGACGCCGCTATATTGCGACTTGCGGCCCGCGGGGACTTACACTGCCGTGGACGTGGATCGCGCCGGCGGTATTCCCGTGATCGCCAAGCGGCTGCTCGACGGCGGCTTTCTGCACAAGGAATGCATGACGATCACCGGCCGCACGATCGGCAAGGAAGCGGCGGCGGCCCAAGAGACGCCAGGACAGCAGGTCATCAAACCGCTTGACCAGCCGATCAAGAAGTCTGGCGGTTTGGTCATCCTGAAAGGGAGCCTCGCGCCGGAAGGTTGCGTGATCAAGGTGACGGGCATCGATAAGAAAATTCACACCGGTCCGGCTCGTGTGTTCAACCGCGAAGAAGATGCGATGGACGCGGTGATGGCTGGCAAGATCAAGGCCGGCGATGTGGTGGTGATTCGTTACGAAGGGCCGAAGGGCGGCCCGGGTATGCGTGAGATGTTGGGTGTGACCGGCGCGATTGCGGGCGCGGGGTTGGGCGAGACCGTGGCGTTGCTCACCGATGGGCGCTTTAGCGGGGCGACACGCGGGTTCTGCATTGGGCATGTGGCGCCGGAGGCTTTCGCGGGCGGCCCGATTGCGGCGGTGCAGAATGGCGATTCCATCACGATCGATTTGGCGAAGGCGAAGATCGAGCTCAATCTGACGGCTCAGGAGATTACGGCGCGTCTTGCCTCGGTGAAGACACCGAAGCCGAAGTATACGCGCGGCGTGTTTGCGAAGTACGTGGCGTCGGTGGGCACGGCGTCCAAGGGCGCGGTGACCGACTAAGCCTGCCAGTGGTCAGCGGCGGGTCGCGGTGAAAGCGCCGTCCCCGAGGGCGCCAAAAGTCACCGTGCCGGCGATTTTCTTACCGTCGGCCGAGAGCTTGCCTTTGTAGACAACGGTGATCGATTCGCCGCCCGCGTCCACTTTGAAGGTGAACTCCACCTCGTCGGCTTTCACCGAGCCATCGAGATTGGCCTTTCCAAGCGCACCGGAGTATTCTCCGGTGAGCTTTTCAGCCTCCTGTTTCAAGACCAGGGTCGGCGATCCCGAGCCCAGCGAACTTTCCACGGCGGCATCCCAGGTTCCCGAGACATCGGCGGCGAGGGCGGTGAACGCGCCGAAGGCCAACAGCAGTATGGATCGAAGAAGGATCATAATAGTGCCTATTGTCGGGTTGCCCGGCACTCGTTGCAAGAGCAGATGCTGAGCAGGTGATCACCGGCTCCACCGCCAACATCTTGATGGTGGGTTTGAACCCGGCTCTAGTTAGGGCCTATCGTTACTTGCTAGGTTTCGCGTTTGACCTGTCCACGCGGAGCGCGTCCAGGTGAAGGTGGAGGGCCATGGTTCTATCCTCCGAGGTTGCCCCTTCGGCGAGCGTCAATACGTCTGCGAGAAGGATAAGAGTTGGGGGCGGCAAGTTTGCAAGTTCACCAGCGTGTTTAGCCAAATACTCCCGCACTGGACCAGGGGAATTCAGGCCGCGCTGCACTTCTGCAAAAAGATGGACGGCGCGAACGTTCATCGGATCCCGTTCGAGCAATGACTGCGCGGCTCTTTGGGCCCGTTTGAAATCGCCGAGCGAAATCGCTTCTTCTATAGACTGATACTCGCGAACCAGGGCGTGCCTGGGATGGGCTGGCAGAAGGCAAGTAACTCTTGCCTCATTGGCATCAAACACTGGCGGCGGGCAGCCTTCGTCCCGCATCGAGCGAAGAATCGTCGGGATGCCTTGCCCTTCGGCTTGCGCGAGCTGCAGGCGGTTCAAGAACCACGCCAAACTCTGGTTTCGCCATTTGGCCGGTGCGCGACCCAGGCGCAGGTCCTCTAGTGTGACTCCGGTGGGAAGCGGACCGGGCGACAGCACTTCGATGCGATCGGAGAACACCGTGATCCGCGCCGGCTGGAGGCTCTCGTAGTCGCGATGGGCGAGTGCGTTGATCATCGCTTCATGCAGCGCTCTTGGGGGATACTTGACGGCATTCGGCGCGGTGCGGTTCGTCTTGTCGAAAGCTACGTAGGACTGGACGTCCAATAGCTCGACGAGCCGCCGTGCCTGTTCGATCAAAGTGTTTGGAAGCTCGTATCGTTCGGCGTGAGGTTCCGACCGGTCCACCCCAGGATAGATGGAGAAAAGGGAATATGCGCCGGGCACGTGTGATTGTAAGTTGCGGCCGAAGAGAAGCATTGCGAAGTTACGCGGGCGGAGGATGCCCGTCAGGGGCTCCCGGTAACAAAGCGGCGGAACAAAGGGACTCAAAGACTTGGTCTCGGATAGGTACTCCTCCAGGCCCCGGTCAGGGTGAAACACGCCCATCCGCTGAAGTGCGTCACGCAGCGCCAACAAATCGAGATCGTTTACGGTCGCGGTCGAGCAGGGCCGGCGGTCCCACTCTTCGATCACTCCCTTGCGGACCAGAAGCTCCAATAGGATGCCGTTGCGGGCCTCCCTGGTCTCCCGGCCGATCCGAACATAGTGGCGGCCAGCTTCGTCATGTGCTCGAAACAAGTGAGCTGTCCGCGTGGCGGGCATGATGAAGACCAGCACACGGCGTTCCGGGTCGTCCGACGGCACTTCCTGGGTCAGGGGTGCGATCGAAGGTGAAACGCGGTCCCGGCAGGCCGTCAGGACCTTTCCCTCAACTTCCTTTAATCTGTTGGCGGTGAGGCCGGAAAACGTTACACGGGGAAAACCGTGCTCGTCCTTTCCCTCCTTCGCTCCACAGACGACGTAACCGCCTCCGAGATTGGCCCAATCGTTGGCGAACGCCGACAACGTCTTCGCAACATCGTCAGTATTGGCGACGGTCTCCTTCCACTCAACCTGCTCACTCTCCCTCGAGGAGAGTAACTTGAGGTCTAAGCTGTTGTCCATGGTTCAGTTTCGCTTTGGCGCCGGGCAATCTAACCCAGCCCAGACTATTGTCGCGTTGCCCGGCACTCGTTGCAAGAGCAGATGCTGCGCAGGTGATCCCACGAGTAGATGCCGGAACTGTGTCCATCGCTCCAATCGATGCGGATGGCGTAAGTCCCCACCGGTTCCACTGCCAACATCTTGATAGTGGGTTTGAACATCTGAAAAGGCGAAGCCGCCGGGGCCGCCGGTTGCGAGGCGTAGTTAGTGCGCGCGGGTTCAGTGCCATGCGCGCCGGTGCAGTGGGCGCAGGGGCATTCGTCGCGCAGCCAGCCCAGCGAATAGTCGCTGTGGTGGCCGTCTTTCCAGTCGATCTTGATGCCCTTCGACTTGGAGATCGCCAAATGTTCGGGATCGTTATTGGACTCGTTCAACGTCTCTTACTCCTGGGATTCGGCGCATGGCCGTCATGACTCGTTCGAGTTGTTTTTTGTCGCGCACTTCCACCGACATCTCCACGATCGCCGCGTCGACTCCGCGTTTATCGTCGCCGCGCGCCTCCAGGCTTCTGATGTCGGAATTTTCGTGCGTCAGCACGCTGGTCAGGCGGTTGAGAATTCCCGGCCGGTCTTCGGTGTACACGGTGATGTTCACGCGGAACGCTTCCTGCAACGCCCGCGCCCACTCGACGTCGATACGGCGCTCGGATTCGTACATGAGATTGTTCACGTTCGGGCAGGTGGTGGAGTGAACGGCTACGCCTTTACCGCGCGTGATGTAACCGATGATAGGTTCGCCTCGAATCGGATTGCAGCATTTGGCGCGGTAGGTCAGCAGATCGCCGGCGCCTTTGACCTCCAGAACCGGATCGCCGCTTTCGCCCTTGCGGCCAGGTTGCGTTGGCTGGGGCGGGGGCGGCGCGCCGCCGGGTTGCTCGGGAGCGAAGCGCTGTAAAATCGCGCGAGCGGTGAGCTTGCCATAGCCGATACCGGCCTGCAGATCTTCCACCTTGCCGTAGCCGTGGTCGGCGGCAGCCTTTTCGAAGTCTTCCTTGGGAACGCGCGATAAGGCCACACCCAGCCGGCGGGCTTCCCGTTCCAGGGCTTTCAGTCCAATCTCAATGGCCCGCTCGCGCTCGGTGGCCTTGATCACCTGGCGAATCTTGTTGCGCGCGCGGGATGTCTTGACGAAACCCAGCCAATCCTTGCTCGGCTCATGGCCCGCTTGCGTCAGCACTTCCACCACGTCGCCATTGCGTAGCTGAGAGCGGAGCGGCACGATGCGCCCGTTGACCTTGCCGCCCACGCAATGATGGCCGACGTCGGTGTGGATCGCGTAGGCGAAGTCCACCGGTGAGGAATCGACCGGCAGCATGATCACGCGGCCTTTGGGCGTGAAGCAGTAGACTTCCTCCTGATACATGTCGACTTTGAAGGTCGACATAAATTCACCGGGGTCGCGCATTTCGCGCTGCCACTCGACCAACTGACGGAGCCACGCAATGCGCTGGTCGTCCTCGCCCGGGCCCTTCTTGCCTTCCTTATACTTCCAGTGCGCGGCGATGCCCTCTTCGGCGATACGATGCATTTCTTCGGTGCGGATCTGGATTTCAAACGACATGCCGCCCGGTCCGATAACGGACGTGTGGAGCGACTGATAGAGGTTCGGGCGGGGGATGGCGATGAAGTCTTTGATGCGTCCGGGAATCGGGTGCCATTCGTTGTGGATGACGCCGAGCGCGCCGTAGCAGTTCTTGACGGAGTCCGTGATGATGCGCAGACCCATGATGTCATAGACCTGGTCGAGGCCGATCTTTTGGCGGCGTAGTTTTTGCCAGATCGAATAGACGCGTTTGACGCGGCCTTCGACGCGCGCCTCGACCCCTTCGCGTTGGAGCTTGAGCGCAACCGTCTGCTTCAACATTTGCAGATTTTCGTCACTGACCAGGCGGCGCGACTCAATCTGTGTCGCCAGGTCTTCGGCCGCTTCGGGTTCGGCATTGACAAACGCCAAGTCTTCGAGTTCGGCGCGAATTTTGCCCATTCCGAGCCGGTGGGCGATCGGGGCGTAGATTTCCAGCGTCTCCTGCGCGATGCGCACCTTGCGTTCGGCCGACAATGAGCCGAGCGTCCGCATGTTGTGCAACCGGTCGGCGAGTTTCACCAGGATGACGCGAATGTCGGTCACCATGGCGAGCAGCATTTTGCGAACGCTCTCGGCCTGGCGCTCTTCCACCGAGTACATTTTCACTTTGCCGAGCTTGGTGACGCCGTCGACGCAGTGAGCCACCTCGTTGCCGAAGAGCTTGCGGATATCTTCGAGGCGCGTGCCTGTGTCCTCTACGGTGTCGTGGAGGATGGCTGTGCAAAGCGCCACCTGATCGAGATTCATTTCGGTAAGGATCAGCGCGACCGACAAGGGGTGGGTAATATAGGGCTCGCCGGAACTGCGCGTCTGGCCGGCGTGGGCGCGCGTGGCGAAGTCGAAGGCCTGGCGCATCAGGGCCGTGTCTTCGGCCGGACGCAAATGGAGCACCCTCGCTTCGAGGTCCTGGTATAAGGCCTCGGGCTGGACCCCGGCCGGTAGAGACCCGGCTTCGGAAGCATTCATCTTCTATTCAATGTAGCGCGGGTGAGCCCTCGTGGAAGGTTGCGCGGCTCGGCAGTAAGCCCTCGAATGAGGTAACTAACTCATTCTGTGAACTTGAACCGGACCGTCGTTTGGCTTGAGACGGCTTTGCCATCCTGGGTCCCGGCCTCGAACTGCCACTGGCGGACCGCAGCGACGGCGGCCACATTTAACTGTTCGATTAGAACAGTGCCTTTTTCTTGAGGACTGACCCTGGTCACCTCGCCGTTGGCGGCAACTTCTACATCCAGGGAAACGGTGACTTCTTCCTCAAGCGAGTTGCGCAGGGCAACGCTCAATTCCGGCGCCACCCGCCGTTTAACTTTGGGCGAGACGAAGCCTACGTTCGAGTCTGGAGATGCCAGGGCCGGAGAGAGCTCAACTGGGATGGCTGGAGCGGGCGGCGCCGCGGCTCCGCGAGCCTTGGCGGCGGCTTCGGCGACGCGGGTGGCGGCGAGGGTGGCAGCGGCCCGGGCGGTGGCCGCCGCATTCTCAGCGCGAACTGCGGCCTCGGCCGCGTCGGCGGCTTCCGCCGCAAACAACTTGGCCGGGTCGAACGGCTCTTCGTCTTCGATCATCGGCTTCTTCATCGCGATCGTGACCACCTCGGCTGGCTCAGGCAGCCTTGACGCTCTGGCGTTCACTGGCAGCGGTGAGGGAGCGGCGCCGTTAACTTGACTCTTCGACTTAGCTTCTAGAATTTTTCGTTCAAGAACCGCGATGCGCTCCTCAATGCCCTTTAGGCCGCCCAGTCTGGCGATGACTTTCTCGGCGTCGTTGGTGAGTTTGGCCAACTCGTCCTGTGCCGTGAAGGCCGACCGGGATTGAGCCAGTGCAGTCACTGTAAACGTGAGAATCAAGATTAACTGCTTTGGTGCCATAGAGAATAGCCGCTTCGCTGCCAAGGTTGTAGGACTCCTAATCCAGGAAATCGACCTGTGATAGCCCCTACGACGTAGGCACTTCCTGTATTGATCAGCCACAAAAAGCCTTAGAGACCGGCTTGTGGAGGACAGTCGAGTCCTGGTGCTCTATTACCGTCCTACTCAGGTTATGCCCTTACGGCTATGGCCACATTCCTACACCGTTGGCAAGATCATGTCCATATGAAGGCGATTCAAGGACGGGGGAGCACCCGGCGCGCGGACGCCGCTTCCTCGGTATTGATGTTAACGGCAATGCTGTTGGCTGGTGTGGCCGGAATGCGATTGCGGATTCCACCCGGGGCCGTAGCCCCGCCGGCAGCGGGTCAAGACGATGTGGCCGGAATGGCGGATTCCGGGTTGATCGCCATTCCGGTGGCATTGCGGCGAGTTCTTCCACCCGACCCCAATCCACCGAGGCGGCCTCCGGTTCCGATCAACGAGTACAGGCCAAGCGCCCCTGCGCTCTTGCGGGAGCGGATGACAAATGACGTGGAAATCGCCGTAAAGGTCTACGTAGATGAAACGGGCGCGGTTTTCGACGCTGTTCCGTTGCGCTATGGCATACCGGTAACGGACGACCTCGGTACATTTGCCGCCGACGCGGCCCGGCGCTGGAAGTTTGAACCCGCTCGCCGCGGGGCAGTCAGAGCCCCAGGGCAAACCATCGTCCGGTTTCGATTCGCCCTGCCATAAAGACGCCGTTGGCCTGGAAGGACAATCTCAGCGGTACCGAACCGATTAAAGTTTCCCCGGCGTATTCCCGATTAGTACGGGTGTATCCGCTGAAGTATTCCCAGTCGAACCTGGAAGTATTGAGCGGAATGGAGATACGCAATGAAAGTGACCATTCTGGCGCTGGGGATACTGGGGCTAGGCGGTTCAATCGCCCTATGCGCCCAGTCAACGCCAGCGTCGCGCGCAGCCGTTCGTCAAAAGGGAGCACGTCCGCTCACTGCCATCGAACTCCTCTTGAAGCTCTACCACGGCACGCCCAATTCGGTGGCTGCCGCGATTAAGGTGCGGGGTGTCGGATTTGACGTGACTCCGGCGATCGAGGCCCAACTGGTTGAGGCCGGCGCCGACAAAACTCTCCTGGCTCTAGCGGCTCTGCGAAGGATTGAAACAGCCCCGCGAGTGGTCGTGCCGACCGTTCGGATTAGTCCGGCAGCACAAGCAAAGAAGATCGTCACCAAGCCACAGGCGGTGTTGCCTGCCGGCGCTCCTGACACATACGCCAAAGTGACTATGGACGTAAACGTGGGGTCCGATGGGTATGTCAAAAGCGCACGGGTGACTTCGGGCAGCCCGCCGTTTTCCGAGGCGGCCCTGACGGCGGTCCGAGGATATGTCTACCGTCCCACCAGTCTGGACGACGAGGTTGTGGAAGTTTCCACTGAAGTTGCGATCGAGTTTGCCGGCGGCCAAGCCTCGGGTGCGAAGAATTGAGGGGAACCACAGTGAAGAGCTGGACCAGTATCGTTTTGACGCTTCTACTGGCAGTGATCGCGCTCAGCGCGGCCCCGCCGCCCGCCAAAGAAGGCGCGCCCTATGACCGCGAATCGGCGATGAAGGATTTCAAGCGGCCGGACACGATTCCTTTTCCGGACGACAACCGTTACACCCGCGCACGGGCCGAACTGGGTAAGGCTCTGTTCTTCGACCCGCGGCTTTCGGCCACCGGCGCCATCGCTTGCGCTTCGTGTCATCGTCCTCAATTCTCATGGACCGACAGTACGGCGACTTCGATCGGCGCTCCCGGCATGCCGTTGAACCGCCGCTCTCCGACGATTTTGAATATCGGGTGGGCGGAAGCGTTGTTCTGGGACGGCCGGGCGAACACATTGGAAGAGCAGGCCCTCGGTCCGCTGGTGGCGGACATGGAAATGAACATGCCGATCGACCAGGCCGTTGCACAGTTGAAGGAGCGCCCGGCCTACGTCCAGATGTTTGAGCAGGCCTACCCGAAAGAAACCATCTCCGGCGTGACGATCGGCAAAGCGATCGCCACTTTCGAGCGCACCATCGTCTCCGGCATGTCGCCATTCGATGAGTGGATCATGGGGGACGACTCGGCGATTTCGGACGGCGCCAAGGCCGGTTTCGATTTGTTCAACAGCAAAGCCCAGTGCGTGAGATGCCACTCGGGTTGGAACTTCACCGACGATAGCTTTCACGATCTCGGGTTTGAACAGGAAGACCGCGGCCGGGGTAAGATATTGCCACAAATTCAAGCGGCTCAGTTCGCCTTTAAGACGCCGACGCTCCGAAACATCGCCCAACGCGCGCCGTACTTCCATGACGGTTCGCTGCGGAATCTCGAAGAGGTCGTAGACCATTATTCCGATGGCCCATGGCTGAAGCGGCCGAGTCTGGCCGAGGAGATGCGCAAGTTGGAATTGACGGCCGGTGAGAAGCGCAGCCTGGTTGAGTTTATGAAAACTTTGACCGGCGCCGACGAACCTATGACCTTGCCGGTGCTTCCCAATTAACATCAGAAAGGAACTGGAATCGATATGCGATACCTTCGAATCTCCATCGTTGCGCTAAGTCTACTGTCCGGCACTACTTTGGCTTGGGCTTGGGGCCGCAGCGTAGTTCTCCGGCAAGAAGCGAAGCGCTTTGAGTTTGAGAAAGTCAAAATCAAGCCAGGTGACAAGATCGTCTTTCAGAACCATGACGAAATCACTCACAACATTTACTCAAGCACCAAGGGCAGCGAGTTCAATATTAATATTCAGAGGCCGGGGGCGTCGACAGGCGTGACGTTTTGGAACGAGGGCGAAGTGGAAGTCCGCTGCGCGATTCATCCCAAAATGAAGACGATCATTTCGGTTTCCTCCGAAAACTAGAGCGGTTTCATTGTAAGTATAGACCGCTCCGTCACCGTCGGGGCTCGGCTCGGAACTGAGCCGTGCGCGCCAGCGAGCGGTTGTCAATGGTAAGCCTGAAAATGCCCCGCCCTGAAGTAAGGAAATGGACATAACTCATGACGACTGCGCATTCGAAGAGTAGTTTGGCCGGTCTCCCGCTTAGCCGGAAACTTGCGCTGATGGCGATTCTGCTGCTGGCGCCGGCGTTGGCGCTCGGCGTGATGTTTTATCGGGCGCAGAACATCGAACTACAAGCCACACGCCTGCAACTGGAAGGCGTCCAGTATGTGGGACCCTTTGTCAAACTGCTAGGGGAATTGAACATCCACCGCGATGCCGCTGCCCTGGCGCTGTCGCGGCCAGAAATGGGATTGTCATCGGTGCGCGAGGCTGAGACGCAAGTAGACCGCGCCGTGCAAGGGTTGGGTCAAGGTCAATCCGAACTTCCCAAGATCCTGCAGACTGACACGTTGACCAGCGAAATCGTCGAGGGCTGGACGACCAACCTCAAAACCAATTGGAACGGCGGCGATGCGATGATGTCGCTCGATCTGCATACGCTGGTGATGGCGCAAGTTAACGATGTGGTCCGTCTTGTGGGCCGCAAGTCACGCGGCTCGGCCTCAGGCGAGGCGAACACGCCTTACGACTATGGGCTCATGTTCGAGTTGCCGGCAAGTCTGGACAGTCTGGGACAATTGGGCGCGTTCGGAGTCGCCCTGGCCGGGACCAAGCCGACTATCGAACAATGGGACCGGTTGGCTGGACTGATGCAAGATGCCCGCCGCACGAACGAAACGTTGCGTACCGTCCTGCTGGCCGCCAAAAAGATTCCGGCCGAGGCACGAGATCCCAAGTTGACCGAAGCGACCGAAGCTGCCGTCACAGCGGGAGACGCTCTGCTTGACGCTACCCAGGAAGCGACCGGCGGGCGTGGGCGATCGTTCTTCCAGACCGATCCATTGGCCTTTCGCGCCTTGGCCAACCGTTCGGTTACCGCTTTGGCGGTCGTCCAGCAGGGCACGATGGCTACGGTGGAGGCTTCGCTGCGCTCACGGTTGTCCGGACTGGAGTTCCAAAGGAATTCCGAACTCGTCGCCGCGTTGCTGTTGCTGTCCCTGGCCGTGGGCTTGGGTTCGGTGATCGCCAAGACGGTCGGCCGACAGGTGGAGGCGATGGGGTTGGTGTTCAAGCGGATCAGCGAGGGCGACCTGGACGCCAGGGCCTCCGTAGTCGCCCGGGATGAATTGGGTGCGTTTGCACACGCGCTCAACATGGTGCTTGACAACACCGTTGCGCTGGTTCAGTCGCGCGAAGAGCGCGACGAAATTCAGGACCACGTGCGGAAGCTTCTCTCGGAAATCGAAGGCGTGGCCCAAGGCGACCTGACCACCGAAGCCGAAGTCTCGGGAGGCATGACAGGGGCCGTAGCCGAAGCCTTCAATCTCATGCAAGTTGAACTCCGCGGTTTGATTGGCCGCGTGCAGGCTTCGGCGCTGGCAGTGAACGCGGCTGCCGCCGGTGCGCGGGATGCTACGCTGCGATTGGCCGACGGCAGTCTGGCGCAATCGGGTCAAGTGATGCAAGCGACAGCCGCCATCGATCAGATGGCGCTCTCGATTCAGCAGGTGACGAATCAAGCGGCGTCGGCAGCCCGGATTGCGCAAGTGGCCCACCAGAATGCACAACTGGGCGCGAATTCAGCCCGGGAGAATATTCAGGGGATGGGTTTGGTCAAACGGCAGGTCCAGGAAATGGACGGGTTAGTGCGCGAATTATCGACCAGTTCGGCACAGATCGGCGACATCACCCAGTTGATCGCCGACATTTCCAAACGCACCAGTATTCTGGCGCTGAATGCATCCATTCAGGCGGCGGTAGCGGGCGACTCGGGTAAGGGCTTTGGCGTCGTGGCCGAACAAGTCGAAGAGCTGGCGATGCGTTCATCGGATGCGGTTCGCCGGGTGGCCGTGCTGACCAAGTCGATTCAGACGACGACCGGCGCAGTTAGCGATGCGCTGGAAAACGCCACGCGTCAAGCGGCCAGCGGAGAAAAACTCGCGACTGAAGCCAGCAGCCGTCTGGCAGAAATCGAGAAAGTCTCCAGCGAACTGGCTGGCGTTGTCGAATCGATTCTTAGCGTCTGCCGGCAGCAGAGCGCTAGTTCGGAATCGATCTCGCAGTCCATGGGCGAAATTTCGCGGGTGACGCAACACACCAGCGCGGGCGCAAAAAACGCTACGAGTTCGATTGGCGAACTATCCCATCTGATGGAAGAGCTCAGGGGGTCGGTTTCGCGCTTCCGCGTTCCGACAGCCGTTTCCTAGCTTTTCGACTTAACAGATCCGAGAGCAAGACGGGCCGTCCGGGTTGGAATACAATTCCACTGGGCGGCCCGTTTCGTTGTATCTGATCGGCGCGGTCTGGACCGAAGATTGCTTAGAATGAAGGAGGCGGACGTGTACGCGTATCTCGCCTTTTGTCAGATTAATGCCGATTCAAAAACAAGCCTCCGCGTTCATCGCCGCTATCCTCCTCTTGGCCGCTTCGTGCGGTTCTACGGAAAAGGCGAAGGCTCCGGCAGCTTTATCGGCGACGCCAATCGGCGCTCCGATTCAGATAGCCGCCCCGCTCGGGCTGCCCGTGGTGCCGATCCCAGCCGGCAATCCTCCGACTGCCGAAACGGTTGAGCTAGGACGGAAGTTGTTTTTCGAGACGAAGCTTTCGGCCGACGGCACCGTATCATGCGCCAGTTGTCACGCGCCCGCCGCCGCCTTCGCCGATCCGAGGCGCTTCTCGCTCGGCGTGGGCGCAAAGCCGGGTGGGCGCAACGCTCCGCCGGTGTTGAATGCAGCCTACCATCCGGTGCAGTTTTGGGATGGCCGTGCAGCCACGCTCGAAGCACAAGCGGCCGGGCCGATCGCCAATCCGGTCGAGATGAATCTGCCGCACGGCGACTGCACGACGCGCATCGATTCCGATCCGGCATACCACGCGATGTTTGACAAAGCCTTTGGTCCTGGACCGGTAAACATGGACAAGATTACCAAGGCGATCGCCAGTTTTGAGCGGACGCTGGTGAGTGGCAATTCGCCATTTGACCGCTACCAGTTTGGCGGCGACAAGAAGGCGATGAGCGATTCGGCGATCCGGGGATTAGAAGTTTTCAAGGATAAAAATCGTGGCAATTGCGCCGTCTGCCACACCATTGACGAGAAACACGCGCTTTTCTCCGACGGCAAGTTTCATAACCTTGGCGTGGGGATGGATTCCAAAGGCGAGTTGACCGACCTGGGCCGTTACGCCGAAACCAAAGTGGAAGCCGACAAAGGGGCATTTCGCACACCTACGCTGCGTAGTATCGCTCTGACCGCGCCGTATATGCACGACGGCAGTCAACGCACCTTGGCCGATGTGGTGGACTTTTACGTCGGCGGCGGTAGTTCCAATCCCTACCTCGACAAGGAAATCAAAGAACTCAAACTCAGCGGGCAGGAGCGTGCGGACCTGGCGGCTTTCATGGAAGCTCTGACAGGCGACGCGCCGGCGAACTCTGGTCCGATCGCGGCCAATCGATGAAGCGCTGGGCAGCGGTCGCGATCCTCGCTCTCACGGCTTGCTCGGGTCCGACTCAGCCGGCGGCCGTCAGGAAGGATGCGCCGCCCCTCGACCCGGTCTACTTTTCTGTCGACGCGAAAACGACCGCGGCGATTCGCGGCCGCGTCGGGTTCAAGGGGCCGAGGCCGAGGCCGCAAGCGCTCCGCATCGATGAGGACCCGGCCTGCGTCAAGTTGAACCGGGGGCGTCTGTTGGAAGAGTCGGTTGTCGTCAAGGGCGGTTTGGCGAACGTGTTTGTCTATGTGAAGAACGGGCTTGAAGGTAAGAAGTTCGCGCCTCCGCCACCGGAGCAAGTGGTGGTCATCGATCAAAAGGGATGCCGTTTCGATCCTCATGTGATTGGGCTGCGCGTGGGGCAGACCCTGCGCATCACCAACTCCGATCCGGTTACGCACAACATCCACCCGCAGCCGGCGATGAATCGCGAATGGAACCAGAGCCAGGAAGCGGGCGCGGCGCCTCTTGAACGCAAGTTTGTGCGGCCGGAAATCATGATGCGAGTAAAATGTAACGTGCATTCCTGGATGCGCGCGTATGTGAGTGCGCTGGAGCACCCGTACTTTGCGGTGACCGGCGCGGATGGGTCGTTTGAGATCGCTGGGCTGCCGCCGGGCGATTATGCGATCGAGGCGCGGCATGAGAAGCTAGGGCGGCAGGAACTGGCGGTCGCACTCGCGCCGTCTGAGATCAAGCAGGTTGATATGGTATTCACGGGAGCAACCAAGCAATGAAGTCCGTACGGATCGTACTCGCGGGAGTGGTTTTGATGGCCGGGTGCTCAACCGCTCCGGAAGCCGCTAAGGCGCCCACGCCTCCAACGCCCGCGCCGAAGAAGGGCGCCTACTCGATCTACGTGACCAATGAGAACGGGGGCGACGTGAGCGTGATCGATTCGGACTCCTTGACGGTGATCGCGACGATCCCGGTGGGCAAGCGGCCACGGGGTATTCACCTGGGGCCCGACGGGCGCACGTTTTTTGTCGCGCTCAGCGGCTCGCCGCCCGCGCCTCCGGAAGTCGATGAAAGCACGCTGCCGCCACCGGATAAAAGCGCCGATGGGATTGGTGTTGTCGACGTGGCGCAGGGCAAGGTTGTGCGCGTCATCAAGTCTGGATCCGACCCCGAAGAGTTCGACTTGAGCCGTGACGGGAAACTGCTGTTCGTGTCGAATGAAGATGACGGTAAGGTGAGCATCACCGATATCGCCGAGGGCAAGCTGGCGGGTGAGGTCAAGGTGGGCGACGAGCCCGAAGGCGTGACGACGAGCCCGGACGGCAAGTTTGTTTACGTGACGTCGGAAGACAGCGGCACGGTGACCGTGGTGGATCCAGCGGCGAACAAGGCAATCAAGACGCTAAAGGTGGGCCGGCGGCCGCGCTCGGTGGCGTTCCTGCCCGATGGTTCGCGCGCCTATGTGACCAGCGAAAACGACGGTGTGGTTACGCTGGTGGATTCGGTGAAGCATCAGGCGATCCGGGCGATCCGATTGGGTGAAGCCGGCAAGGTGAAGCCGATGAAGGCGATCGTTTCAAAGGACGGCGCGACGCTCTACGTCAGCTCCGGCCGTGGGAAGAATGTCTATATCGTCGACACAAAGACCAACGAGATTGCCGGGACCGTCGAGGTCGGGAAGCGGCCCTGGGGGATCGCGCTATCTCCCGATGGTAAGACTTTGTTTGTCGCCGACGGGCCTTCAAACGAAGTAGTGGTGGTCGATCTGGCCGCGAAGGCCGTCGTGAAGAAGATCCCGGTGGGTCAGGGACCGTGGGGGCTTTTAACGCTCGCCAATTGATCTGCGCCTATCCAGCCGAGACTGGAGAACGGATAGTCTTCCGGGCGGCTGCTTAGATGCGAGCGCACGGGGAGAGACTCCACATAGGTGGCGGCGCAGTCTAGTTCGGCATCGGTCCGGATGATGCGAATCCGGTATGGCGAAGCGCCGGTGAGTGCGGCAAAGCGCGCCAGCAAGACCGTAGGATCCTCCAGCGGATAGAGCAGCAGAGCCAGCTTGTTGGGTAAGGCGGCATAAGCACGCAGCCAATATCGTTGGCGCACGCAGCCGTCGCGGATCGCCGCGACCACTTGCCGCGCGTGGTCGGCGTCTTTCCCCGGATCTCGCCTCCAAACCGCTAGTAGCCAATGGCCGGGTTCGGTTGGTATTTCCGTTACTCTTGCGCTCACATAGTTAGTAGTGCTTTGAGGAGGCCGATTTTCTCAGGGAATCTTTGGGAAATTTGTGCGGTGGGCGACATGAAATGCAAGGCAAGTCGAGGATATCCGGGGCGGCTCTGGGCAGCGGCTGCCGTGCGGTCGGACTGCGGTAGACCACTGGTGCTACGATGCGGCGAGTACTGCTAACCTCTACACATCGCGACTTAGGCGCAAGTTGAGCTTGCCACTCTACTGAAGTGCTACCGTGTGCGCGGAGTCCCGAATTCGTGAAGAGTGTTCTACTGCACCGTTACCTTGGTGATCGCCCTGAACGGCATCACACCGGTGCGCCGGTGCCGAGGAGCCTGAAGTTTGAGTAGGAAGGAACACAGCATGGCTAAACTTCTAAGTGCGTTATCACTGCTAGCGCTGACAACACCAATATACGCTCATCATTCCGCAGCCACGTCTGACTTGGCCACTCCACGTCATCAAGGGTGGTAATCGCAAGTGTGCGTTTCGCCAATCCTTATTCATCCATCGTGATTGAAATAGCATTTGGCAATGGCGAGAAACAAATTTGGGCAGTGGAAAACTCAGGTACTTTAACGTGGTAGGATTCAATCACCTATGCACAGAAAATCACCTATGCACAGTTCGGCTCCCCAGCACATCCGCTATTTTTTTAGAATGCGTCCCGGCATCGGACGAACGATGCGGATTTCAGCTTCATTCCATCCTCGCCTCCAGTCGGCGCTCCTCGCGCCCCAACTCCCATTCCTCATAAAACCCTTACGCTTCGCTGCGCTCCTCGCCGGCCTTGTGGCTGTTGTCTCGTCCGCCTCCGCCCAGACCAAAGTTGAGTCTCTCGTCCTCGCACCTGAGGCGGCCAGCGCTTCCAACATCTCCGTCTCGACCATCTCCAAGTCCGGACTCCACGGTCTCACCGTTGTGCCGAAAGGCAGCCGCTTCGTCGTCCTGATGGACGGCGTCGAGGGTCCGCGGTTCGACCGCCGCGCCGCGCAGAGTCCGGTCGTCACCGACGACGGCCGCCGGCACGCCTACGCCGCCATCGCCGGCACCGAGGCGATCATGGTCATCGACGGCAAGGAAGTTGGCCGCGCTCCGGCCAAGAACGGCCAGAGCCCGTTCCAGAAATATGGTTTTTCCAAAACCGGAAAGCGCTCGTGGTTCACGCAGTTGGAGGTCGAGAAGGACAGAAACTTCTATGAACGGCTCGTGGTGGACGGGCAACCGGCCGGCGATTTCGCGGGCGTTGGCAGCCTCGTGTTCAGCCCCGACGAGTCGCGCTACGCGGTCCTCGTGACCAAGCACCTCGACCGCCGCGAATTCCTCGTCGTCGATGGCAAGGACGTCGGTTTCCAAGGCGACTCGCCGCAATTTTCCCCCGACGGAAAAAATGTGCTCACCATCGGTCGTCCGCCCGATCAGGATGTCCTCATCATCAACGGCCGCCAAGCTTCGCGCGCCCCAAAAATCCACAGCGTGCACATGTCCACCGGCGGGCTCAACCTGCTCGTCCTCAGCCCGAGCCGCAGCGCCTCGGGCGATCAAGCGCAGTTCCTCGGCACCGGCGGCAAGAAGATCGAAGGTAGCGAGTCCGTGAGTATCGACAACGTGACCTTCAGCCCGGACGGCAAACGCTACGCCGCCCTTTGCACGGTCGGGCTCGGAAAGAAATTCCTCCTCCTCGACGGCAAGCGGGGCCAGATCTACGATCAAATCCTCGACTTCCAGTTCAGCGCGGATTCCGCGAAGGCGTACTACATCGCCGTCTCCGGCGGGAAACAATTCTTCGTCACGGGCGAGGACGAGTCCGACGGTTACCAGACCGTGCAGCCCGTGGTGCTCAGCGCCGACGGCAAGCACGTGGGCTGCATAGGCCGCTTGATGGGGTCGCGCGAAGCGCACGTCGTAATCGATGGCAAGGTTGTGACGACGCCGCGCGACGCCTCGCTCCTCGGCCTCAGCGCGGATGGCAGCCGCTATGGTTTCCAAGGCGGCAACAGCCCCAACCAAATGCTCTATCTCGACGGCGTAGAGCAGAAGGGTGTCGCCATGACCGCGCCGAACTTATCCCAGGGCGGGAGAGAAGGGCTCCAGCCGATCTTCGCCTTCAGCCCCGACGGGAAACACGTCGCGTACCAAGGCTTCGTGAACAGCCAGATGGCCGACCAAGGCCTCGTCCTCAACGGCAAGCTCGTCGATCCCAAGAAAGCGATCTGGAACGTGCCGCTCTTCACTCCTGACAGCCGCCACATGCTCTATTTTCGCGCGGTGGCGGGCGGCGGCTATGAACTCGTGGTGGACGGCGCCGCCGCGGTGAAATTCACCGCCATCCCCATCTTCATGAGGACATCCGGCATCGCTCCGTTCGAGTTGGGCGCCGACGGTGTGTTCACGTTCCTCGGCGAGCAGGACGGCGCGCTGAAGCGCTTCCGCGTGACACCGGGCGCCGACACCAGCATCGCCGCGATGATGGCCGGCGTCGAAGCGGCCGGGGCGAAGCAGAAGAAGTAACTTTCCGTCTTTCTCCATGTGATTTGATCACATCTCCTTGGCCAGTCGCCAATCGATTTCCGCCTGGAGGAATCGGCTCAGCCCGCGACCGAGGACCAGCCAGCCGGGGGCTCCGTTGTTCGTGATGCGACTGATCGCTACTTTCGTTCCGCGCCAATGTCCTGGCAGAAACTAACTCCTCGACGGAGGAACACCTAAAGTTTGGGCTTGTTCTCGTCGCGGTTACGGGCCAATCGGCGCTGGAAGGCCTCTTCGGTCTCCACAATTAGGCGTCCGCGCTTCAGGTTATCCTCGACGACGTAATAAAGGACGCGCAACCCGGACAGATTCCAATCGTAATGCGAGGTCGAGTACTTCGTGCCGTCTTCGTGCCGTGTGAAGACCACCGGTTGCCTCCTAAACCTGGGGCCGTACTTGGCCGTCAGTTCGCGCATCGCCGTCTCTGCTACAGCAAAGCCATCCGTGTTCGCGGTGATTCCGATTAGCCGTCCGCTTGAGTCCAGTTGGGCAGTCACGGTACAGTCCGACATCCAACGCGGACAGTTCGCACGGGCCAGCTTGATGAGCGGTATGGGTCCGCCACCCGGGTTCATCGCCTGGGTTGCCAATTCCGTCAACATGTCGTTGGCCAGGCAGGTCGTGGGGCGGTCTACGGTGAGCTCCAAAAGGGGGCACGAGGGAAGCGCAAGCCGCTCACCGAGTTGGATACCGAACACTTTGGTGTCGACGCCAGCGGCCTTGACACGGGCGACCGTGGATTCGAGAGGCGGGGGAGCCTGAGCAGCCACAGGCGGCGCAACAGGCATGGGCTTCGGCTGTCGCGGCGCCGCGGCCGGCGGCGGCGGGGCTTGCGCAGTTCCGCCGAATGCCTCATTCCGCTGGCGCATCGCAGCGATCCGCGCATTGAGTTGGCGGGTAACAGCTTGCGATTGCGCTCGCAGGGCAGGCGATAAAAAACGATTCAAAATTTCTTCGCGCAGAGCCGGGTCGTTCTCGAAGCGGCGTAGAGATCGGAGGAAGTCGGGATCCCGATTGGCGCGCTCTTCATAAGGCTTCATAGCTTCATAACGCCCCTGAGCATACTCGGCCCGGATGCGCATCTCATCCGGCGTACCGTTTCCAACGGCGGTCCGTCCGTTCGACAGCTCCTCGATCATGTCCTGCAACTGCTGGAAGGCGCCAATTCGGCGCGCAGCCGCTTCTTGGGGATCGGCCGCTGTAATCTCGGCAACGACCCGCTCCGGCAGAGGCATTTCGGCAAGATGCGGCGGATTGAGCCGTCCGGGTCGCTGTCCTTGTGCCGCGCCGATGAGCACCGTCGCGAGC
>JAYUSQ010000288.1:0-10588 GCA_043755595.1 Acidobacteriota bacterium
ACCGAGTCGGCGCATCGCATGAGGGAAGCCAAACACGAACTATTTCGAAGCTTCTATCCGGAGGCCCGGAATGCCTAACTAACCTGACAACGGGTTGGGCCGTGGAAATGACGGGCGATTTCCACATTCCCACCGCCTCGACTGCGACTACCCTTTTTCAACGACCGAGCCGCCGACACCGAATTGTAGAAAGGAGCCGTCCAGCAATTCAGAGTTTGCATGCGGCCGCAGCGCTAGCCTATATGCTAATTCTGAGCCGCGAGATGAACACCACTCAAGAGGAACTGGCCGCTGTTCAGCAGCGGGAGGCCGAGTACGGTGATACTCTTACGGACAGTGTCATCAAATCTATCAGGTCACTGAAACAAAAGTGTAAATTTACACAGGTGGGCTCGCAAGTCATAGAGGAATTTGAACAACTTGTTTCCTGAGGGCGAGAAAGTCAGGCCCGGTCCTTGCCTCTGATGCGAAACGGCCTGACCAAGACGCCTTTGCAGAGCCTGTGCTGATGCGATGCCCTTGGCGGACGCGTCAATCGTTCCCTGCTCCAGCAGCGCCTCGAACATCAGCCGGTCGGAGAATGCCAATCCCGGGGACCAGCACGATCGGGTCGTCCATCTCAAGGTCCTCAACTTTCTAAAGGATAAGCGGATCGCGCCAGCCGATCTAGCCAGCTTCCGATAATCCGGCCTTACGTCTGATATTGGTCGGCCGACCAAGGCTCGCCCTGAACCGGCCCGCCCTTCCTTGCGTCCGCCTTCTGGTGGAACCTGAGTTACAGGGTCGCGCGAGTGGCCCCTTCCAAGATGACAGTTTCTCGCATTACTTACGCAGGTTCAAAATCCCGGAGCTCTCCGCCGAATGCCTTCCCGATCGCCGGACCACAGCCCAAACAATAACGGCGAAGAGGAGCAGAGCAACAATCAGGTGCCACGTTTCGAGCGGGGACGTTTGCACTACGCGTTCGAAAACGACAGATCCGTCTCGTTGCATCGCCGCTACCTATTGTACGCGCGTCCACAAACTTTGAGGCGGCGTCTGCTTGTCGGAATCGCGCCATCACAACTGGGAGCTATGGCACCGGTGGAGGAGAGTGAGTACCTGCAGGAGTATTGGCTGGCGTTCCTCGCGAACGCAGGGCTCCGGATACTGTCATTTCGGCTTGTGCCCTCGACCGAGTGCGCTAATGTCCCTGGCGCGGCTGGCAAGGGTGGTTTTGGATCGTATGGGAAGCAGATCCTTGATGCCTGCTGCCAGGTAGGGCCGTGATGCATACACCATAAGCTCGTTCCCAACGGCAAGGAGCCCTTTCCAAAACGCGATGCACATCCCGCCGCCGGTTTCGATGGCTGGCATCTCGAATGTGGGACCTACTTGTCCCTTCCAGACTCGGCTGACGCGAAAGATGACGGTCCGGTCAATGCCCGATCCCTTGAAACTCTCGACACTGCCTTGAAACACACCTCGGAAAAGTGTTTGGCCTCCTTAGTGGAGACTTCAATGTCATCACATTGGGCAAACAGGCGTGTGGACGCGAACAGGACAAACGCTAGCCGGACCAACATGTCCGTTATTCTACGGCATCGGGCAAAAGGGTTCCCTTTGTCCTGTCATCATCAGGCAGGTTTTGAACAGAATTACCTATGTTTCAAAAGGATCCTTAATGCAACTACCCGAACGACAAGGGGCGAGGCGTCAGAGTCAGCGTAGTCCCTCCGGCCCGCTCTGGTTCCTCCTGTCACTGACGCAGCAGAGTTCGCGGATGGGGCAAAAAGCGCTCTCGACACAAAACGGAAAGCGATCCTGTTGGTTGCCGGCGACAAATCGGGTGTGGGCGAACAGCGGTTCTATCGCGAGTTGATCCGCAAGGCCGATAACCGGTTTGCCGCGCACTTCCTGCGGTTGAAGAAGGAAAGGAAGTAAGCTTGGCCACGAATATTGACGACATCATCCGGAAATTGACAGCCGCGCAACGAAAGAAAGTTGAGGTTCGCGAGGCTGAACTGGTTGCCGACGAGATGACGTTGCGCGAACTGCGGCGGGCGCGGAAGCTGACGCAGGTGAAGATCGCGAGGAAGCTTGGGATTACTCAGGACAGCGTTTCCCGGCTTGAGAAGCGGAGCGATTTGTTGCTGTCCACGCTCAGGAAGACGGTGGAGGCCATGGGAGGGCGTTTGTCACTGGTGGCCGAGTTCGCCGACCGTGCTCCCGTGGCGCTAGCCGGCATTGCGGAAGAACGCCCACGTCCGAAGGTTAAGGGCGGCAAACGCGCGGCTGCTTAGCCGCGATACCGTTCACGTACTGTCGAAGGATGTCGACCGGCCGGGAGGCCGGTCCCACTTTGCCTAGCCGCTATTCGAACTGCTTGCGGAAGGCGGCGAACTGGTCTTTGAGCGAAGCGACTTCGGCTTCCAGACTTGCTACGCGTTCGGCTAGTGGCGATTGTCCCTGAGCCGTCGCCGGTTCGGGGCTTACAGCGGCCGGCAATACTGGTTCACCCAGCAGTAGGTGCGTCCAGCGCGGTTCGCGCGAGCCTGCCGCTTTTGGTAGGAGCACCGCCATGCCGCGATCTGCCAACTTGTTGAGCACCGACTCCACGGCGTCGTGATCGTCGAATTTGTAGAGCGACTCGGTGCGCGTCTTGATCTCGTTCAAGGTCTGCGCGCCCCGTAGCATCAAGACGCACAGCACGGCCATCTCGCGATTGCTCAGGTTCAGAATCTCCGAGACGCGGTGCGACCATTTCGGAACGCGGTTGCTGCCGCCGGTGAGGGACGAAACCAGATTACGCGCGCGCAGACCGTCGAGCGTGTCGTTGACCACATGCTCCGGGAAGGACGTCATCGGATCGCGATTGGTCTTCTGGTTGCAGCCGTTCATCAGCGCGTTTGACGACATCGGGTAATACTCGGGCGTCGCCATGTCTTTTTCGACGAGGACGCCCAGGACTCGAATTTCTTCGGGAGAAAGAATGATGCTCATTTCTTCTTTTTCTTCTTCTTTTGATGCGGACCTCGCGGGGCCACTACGAGTGAAAACTCAAGTTGTTTGGCCGCGCCGTTGACGCGATCGAGGCGCACGCGCACTTGATCGCCGATGGAGAATTGTTTTTTGGTGCGAGCGCCGATGATGCGGCGCGTGCCTTCGTTGTAGCTGTAGCGGTCGTCAACGATGGAAGACAGCGGCACCAGCCCTTCGATGTACATCTCGGCCAGTTCGACGAAGAAGCCGTATTTGGTGGTGCTGATAATTAGCGAGTCGAACTCGTCGCCGACGTGGTCGATCATGAACTTGATCTTTTTCCACTCGACCAATTCGCGCTCAGCTTCGGCGGCGCTGCGTTCGCTGAGTGAGCAGCGCTGGGTGAATTCGTGGAGCGCGGGCGTGTCGTACGGCGCCTCTTCTTTGTCCATGAGCGCGCCGAGAATGCGATGCACCAGGAGATCGGGATAGCGGCGGATGGGTGACGTGAAGTGGGTGTAGGATTCCGACGCCAGCGCGAAGTGGCCGACATTTTCCTCGCTGTAGCGAGCCTGCTTGAGTGACCGTAGCATCAGATAGCTGAGGATGCGCTCTTCGGGCCGGCCTTCGAGATGCGCGATTAGTTTTTGATACTGGCGCGAATGGATCTTGAAATTGGGGTCCGGCAGAACCACGTCATTCCCGCTCTTGCGTCCGTCCCGATGATGCGTGGTCATGCGGAATTTTTGCGAACTCATACCGCGCGCGCCGAGCGAAGCGCCAAAGTGGATGGCGATCTGTTCAAAGTCGGCCACGCGCTTGGGGTCCGGGACTTCGTGTATGCGGTACACGAAGGGGAACCCTGCCGTTTCGACATGCACCGCCACCGCTTCATTGGCCGCGAGCATGAACTCTTCAATCAGCCGGTGCGCGATGTTGCGCGGCGCACGTTTGACGCCCACCATTTCGCCAAACTCGTCGAACTCGATCAGGGGTTCGGGCAAGTCGAAATCGATCGAGCCGCGCCGATGCCGTTTCTTGTTCAGAATCAGCGCGAGTTCCTGCATCAATTCGAAGCGGCCCACGAGCGGGCGGTAACGGTCGCGCAGAGCGGCGTCGCCTTCGAGCAGCGCATGGACGCTCGTGTAGGTCATCCGCTCGGCGCTGCGAATCACGCCGCGTGTGAAGCGCTGTTTGACCACATCGCCCTGATGATCGAGTTCAAGCAGCGCCGACATGACCAATCGATCCTCATTCGGGCGCAGCGAGCAAATGTCGGTGGAAAGTTCCAGCGGCAACATCGGCACGGCGCGATCTGGGAAGTAGACGCTGGTGCCTCGCAGCGCGGCCTCGCGGTCAATCGGCGAGCCTGGCCGGATGTAATGCGATACGTCGGCGATATGCACCTGGAGCGCAAAATGGCCATCTGGGAGCCGATCGATCCAGACCGCGTCGTCAAAATCGCGCGCGGTCTCGCCGTCGATCGTCACGATGTCGTAGGACCGGAAATCCTCGCGGCCTTTCAACTCCGCCGGTCCGATCTCGCGATTCATCGTCTTCGCCTGCTCCAGCACGTCGGGCGGAAAGCGATGCGAGATGTGGTGCTTGCGGATGATGATTTCAACGTCGACGCCAAAATCATCGGGGCGGCCCAGCACGTCGACAATGCGCCCCACCGCGTCTTGCCCTTCAGCCGGGAACTGGATCACCTGCACTTCGACGATGAAGCCATCGAGATCGGCGGCGGTTTCAAACTTACGCTGTTCGACGGCGCCGGTGCGATTCGGCATGCTCTGGATCGAGTCAAGCGAAGGAATCTCGATCCACTGCGAAATCCGCTCGTCATGCGGCTGCACGTAGTTGCCGTGCTTCTTCGCGCGAAACTTGCCGACCACGGTCGTGTGCGCGCGTTCGAGGATGCGCACGATGTCGCCTTCGGCGCGTCCGTCGCGGCCAAAGCGGGTGATGCGGGCGGCGACGCGGTCGCCATGCATGGCTTTCGCGGCAGCATCGGGCGGCAGAAAGAGATCGCCTTCAATCCCTTCGATCGGCTTGTCGGGAATCACGAATCCGAAGCCGTCGCGGTGGACAGACACACGTCCGGCAATCAACGCGGCGTCATTCTTGTTGCCGCGCGGCGGTTTAGGCGGACCTCCCCGTTGATGCGATTGGCGGGGCGTGGCGAAGAACGGGCGCTTGGGCATGAATAATTTGGAAAGAGTCTTAAATGATATTCTAGGCTTTCTTTCGCCTATGGAACTGAAAGTCATTTCGCTCGAGATCCCCGAAAACGGCAACATCATCGTGGGTCAGTCGCATTTCATCAAGACGGTCGAAGACATTTATGAGGCTGTGGTGAATACCGTGCCTCAGATGAAATTCGGCGTGGCGTTTAATGAAGCCTCTGGCGCGTGTTTGACACGCGTGGAAGGGAACGACGAGGCGTTGAAGGCGAATGCCACGCGCAACGCGACGGTGATCGGGGCTGGCCATATCTTTGTCTTGTCGATACGCGATGGCTTTCCGATTAACCTGCTGAGCCGGATTAAGGAAGTGCCGGAGGTAGTGAATATCTTTTGCGCGACGGCGAATCCGGTGGAGATGATTGTGGCCGAGACGCTGCAAGGACGCGGGATTCTGGGCGTGATCGATGGCTCATCGCCGAAGGGCGTGGAAGACGAGGAAGCCGCGAAATGGCGCCATGCGTTTCTGCGAAAGATCGGGTATAAACGTTGAGCCCGCGCAACGAGGAGGAACTCGAGGAGCTTCTATCTCGCCCGAACGACGCCGATGTCGCCGCGATGCGGGAGTTGGGTGGCGACCTGTTGATTCTCGGCGTGGCCGGGAAGATGGGGCCGAGTCTGGCTCTGCGCGCGAAACGTGCGGCGGCCCCCGATCAACGCGTGATCGGAGTGAGCCGATTCTCCAGCGAGGCTAATCGCCGCCTGCTCGAAGCGGCGGGAATTGAGACGATTTCAGCGGATCTGCTGGATGATGATGCGCTTGCGCGATTGCCCGATGTGCCCAACGTAATTCACATGGCGGCGCGCAAGTTCGGCTCCACTGGCGATGAATCGCCTACGTGGGCCATGAATGCGTACTTGCCTGCGCGGGTGGCCGTGCGTTTTCGCGCGTCGCGAATCGTGGCGTTTTCAAGCGGCAACGTCTATCCGCTTTCGGCTATCGCGCAAGGGGGCTCGACGGAGAATTCGCCGCTTGAGCCCGTTGGGGAGTACGCGATGTCGGCGGTCGCGCGGGAACGATTGCTTACGCACATGTCGAAAACGCATGGAACGCCGATGGCGATTTTGCGGCTCAATTACGCGGTTGAAACGCGCTACGGGGTTCTGCTGGATATCGGGACACGCGTGTTTGAGCGGAAACCGATCGATCTCGGCATGGGTTGCGCCAACGTGATTTGGCAGGGCGATGCCAATTCGATTTGTCTTCGTTCATTCGCGCATTGTTCGACGCCACCGTTCGTCTTGAACCTTACGGGTCCGGAGACTTTATCGGTCCGCTGGATCGCTTCGCGCTTCGGGCAGATCCTGGGCGTCGAGCCGGTGTTTGAAGGTGAAGAACGTTCGACCGCGCTGCTGAACAACGCGGCGCGTTCTTTCCGGCTGTTCGGCTATCCCACCGTGAGCGTCGACGAAATCATTGAGTGGACCGCGCATTGGATCGGTTCCGGCGCGCGCACTCTAGGCAAGCCCACGCACTTTGAGGCACGCGATGGGAAATTCTAGCGAAATACGTGAGCGGCTGCTGCAAGGCGCGGTCATCCCGGCGCATCCTTTGGCGCTGACCGCCGAGCGCAAGCTTGATGAATGCCGCCAACGCGCTTTGACTCGTTATTATCTAGCGGCTGGTGCTGGAGGCGTGGCTGTCGGCGTCCACACCACACAGTTCGCGATTCGCGATCCCAAAGTCGGGCTGTTCGAACCGGTCTTGCGGCTGGCGATGGAAGAACTTAAGGGAACAACGGCGATCAAAGTGGCAGGCGCGATCGGCCAAACTGCACAAGCCGTGCGCGAAGCTGAGTTGGCGATGAACATTGGCTACGACACTGTGCTGCTCAGTCTGGCTGCACTCGGCGCGGCGAGCGATGACGAACTGATCGCGCATTGCCGCCGTGTAGCCGAGAGTGCGCCGCTGTTCGGTTTCTATCTCCAGCCGGCGGTCGGCGGCCGCGTGCTCTCGTATTCATTCTGGCGGCGCTTCGCCGAAATCGAAAACGTGGTTGCCATCAAGATGGCGCCGTTCAACCGGTATCAAACACTCGATGTCGTTCGCGCCGTCGCCGATTCGGGCCGCCGAGATATCGCGCTCTACACCGGCAACGACGACAACATCGTGCTTGATCTGCTCAACGTCTACAGCTTGAATGGCCGGGAGTGGCGCATCGCGGGCGGATTGCTGGGACACTGGTCGGTCTGGACGAAAAGCGCGGTCGAACTACTGGCGCGCGTGCAGGACGCCACGGTCACACACGAAGGATTCTTCATCGAGAATAACGAAGTGACGGATGCGAACGCAGCCTTTTTCGACGCTGCCAACGGCTTCCATGGTTGCATTGCGGGGCTGCACGAAGTCCTGCGCCGCCAAGGGTTGTTGACGGGCCGTTGGTGCCTGGACTCACACGAAGATCTATCGCCCGGGCAGTTGGAAGAAATCGACCGCGTGTACCGCCAATACCCGCAGTGGAATGACGACAAATTCGTCGAAGAGCATCTCGACTCCTGGTTGCGCTAACATCTGACTCATGTCAGAAGATCGCAAGCTAGGCTTTAACACCCGCGCCCTCCACGAAGGCTATTCGCCGGACCCGACGACTCACGCCCGGGCCGTCCCGATTTACCAGACGACTTCGTTCACCTTCGATAATTCCGAACACGCCGCCGCTCTCTTCGGCCTGCAGCAGTTCGGCAACATTTACACACGCCTGATGAACCCCACGACGGACGTGCTGGAGAAGCGCGTCGCATCGCTCGAAGGCGGCGTGGCCGGTCTGGCGGTGTCGTCGGGTCAAGCCGCGCAACTCCTGACCGTCAATAGCTTGATGGAGGCGGGCGATGAGATGGTTTCCGCGGCCACGCTTTATGGCGGAACCTACACGCAATTCGATGTGTCGTTCCGCCGCATGGGGCTCGACACCAAATTCGTGAACGCCGACGACCCGGAAAATTTCCGCAAGGCGATCACGAAGAAGACCAAGCTGATCTACGCCGAGACGGTTTCAAACCCCAGCGGAGCGGTGCTCGACATTGCCGCCGTCGCCAAAGTGGCCGCCGATCATGGCCTGCCGTTTGTCGTCGACAACACTTTCGCCACGCCTTATCTGTGCCGGCCGATCGAGCATGGCGCCAACATCGTGGTCCACTCGCTGACCAAATTCATCGGCGGCCATGGCACGTCGATCGGCGGCCTGATTGTCGATGCCGGAAAGTTCGACTGGTCCAAGAGCGATCACCCGCTCATCAACAAACCTTCGCCTGCCTATCACGGCCTAGTGTTTTCCGATGCGCTCCCCGCCATCGCGTTCATCATCAAGGCTCGCGTCGAAGGACTACGCGACTTGGGTCCGTGCATCAGCCCCTTCAATTCCTTCCTGTTTCTGCAAGGCGTCGAAACGCTGGCGATGCGAATGGATCGTCATGTGTCAAACGCGCTCGCGGTGGCGAAATTTCTCGAAGGCCACCCGCACGTTACCTGGGTGAACTACCCGTCGCTGCCCACAAGCGGCTACTACGCGCTGGCGCAACGATACCTGCCCAAGGGCGCGGGCGCGGTCTTCAGCTTCGGCGTGCAAGGCGGCTACGATGCCGCGCGCAAGTTCGTCGACAACCTGAAAATCCTCTCTCATCTCGCGAATGTGGGCGACGCCAGGAGCCTGGTGATTCAGCCGTCGGCAACGACTCACCAGCAGCTTTCAGCCGATCAACAGAAGACGGCCGGTGTCTCGCCTGAGATGGTGCGCGTTTCGATTGGGCTGGAAGATCTCGAAGATTTGCAATGGGATCTCGATCAGGCGCTGGCCGCATCGCAGAAAAAGTAGGTTGTCCCATGCACGTTGATCAGCGCTTGTCCCTATACGGCGAGGCTTGCCTTCCTGCCGATCAGACACTCAAGCAAGGCCGTACACCACGTTGGTGCGCCGGTCCGAACTGAGAATAGGGAATCATTTCAACCGGAGAAGGGCTAATATCATGAGTGTTCATTTGGAATTCAAGCGCCAGGATTGCCGCGGGCTTTCCGCGCCCGCCGTGAGTAAAATGCTAGGCCCGGAACTGGCGGCCTGGTTGCGGGGCCGCCTGAACGATACTGGAATCGAAACGGCGGACACGGCGATCTACGACTGGGGCTTTGAGATCCAACTGCGCGCCGGAGGGACGAGCTACATTTTGGGCCTGCCGGGGCAGGTCGATCGAGGGCGGCTCCACCTCTTCGTGGAAAAAAGGCTTTCGATTGTCGAGCGAGTCATGGGGAAAATGACGCCTGCGAGCGATCCGATGGCTCATTTCATCAAGGAAATCATCGTGCTCGAACCGGACTTCCGCCTGGTATCGGTCGGACGCCGGCACTAGTTCACTCCGACCCCGGGTACCAATTGCGCATCCGCCAGGCGTCGATCGCTCGTACGCCCGGCGCGGCCGCCAATAGATGTTCGTGCGAAGTCCGGCAGGCGATCCAATGTTCATCGGCGGCCAATTCCTTGAACAGCGCACTTACTTTGACGATTTGTTTGGCGTCGGAGCGATCCGGGTTTTCGGTCCACTTCGCCTCCATCAATCTGACCCTGCCATTGTGTTCGATCAGAAAATCCACTTCCGTTCCGTTAGTATCGCGGAAGTAGAACAGCTTGGCGGCCGTGCCCGTGTACTGCTGATGGCGGATGAGTTGGTTGAGCACGAAGGTCTCCCAGACCGGCCCGATCGATTGCGAGCGTTGCAGGGCTCCTTCGTTGTCGAACCCTAGCAGGAAACAGAGCAGCCCGGTGTCGCGCATGTACAACTTGGGCGTCTTGATCAGGCGCTTCCCGATGTTTCCGAAGTACGGTTCCAGTAGATACACATGGCCCGACGCCTGCAAGGCCGAGAGCCACTCGCGCGCCGTCGATACGGCAATGCCGACATCGTTCGCCATGCTGGTGAGATTCACCATCTGAGCTGAGCGCGTGGCGCAAATGCGCAGGAAGCGCTCGAAGTCGCGGAGGCTGCCGACGTTCAGGAGTTGCCGCAAGTCTCGCTCCAGGTAGGTGGCGACATAGCTTGAATAGAAATCCTGCGTCCGTAGGGTGGGGTCTTTGTAGAGCGCCGGGTATCCACCTCGAAAGAGGAAGGTGGCGAGGCTGGTGGATGCCGATTCCGGGGTGCCCAGGATTTCCGAGCTGGATAGCGTGTCCATTTCGAGAATGACGGCCCGTCCAGCCAGACTCTCTGAGATGTCTTTCATCAGTACGAATTTTTGCGAGCCGGTCAGGATGAAGCGGCCGTTGCGATCACGGTCGGCGTCGACGGCCGCCTTGAGATAGCGGAAGATTTTGGGCGCGTATTGGACTTCGTCGATAATCAGGGGCTCTGAATATTGAGCGAGGAAAACGTCGGGGGAAGTATCGGCTTGTTCGCGA